>JANOVT010000170.1:0-24531 GCA_031417525.1 Flavobacteriales bacterium
CATTTGTGAAGCAAGTGTGTCCGATTGAAGACGACACTCCGCGCAACCTGGAACCAGAAACAAGGAACCAGTAGACATTACCTAAAACACAAAAGGATTCATTTGCAAAACCAGTGTGTTCAGTTAAAGACGACACTCCGCGCAACCTGGAACCAGAAACAAGGAACCAGTAGACATTACCTAAAACACAAAAGGATTCATTTGCAAAACCAGTGTGTCCGGTTAAAGACTACACTTCGCGCAACCTGAAACCAGAAACAAGGAACCAAAAGGCATAACCTGCTGCTCGAAAGGATTCATTTACGAAGGAGATGTGTCCGATTGAAGGCGACACTTTCGCATAACCAGGAACCAGGAACTTGAAACACGCATCAACACCCTGACAAATTGCGCACTATTTTCGCGCCCGCAAAATTTCAGGAATACTATGGCTCTTAAATGTGGAATTGTCGGATTGCCCAATGTAGGTAAATCAACGCTTTTCAATTGTTTGTCGAATGCGAAAGCACAGGCAGCAAATTTTCCTTTCTGTACAATCGAACCGAATGTGGGTACGATCACGGTTCCGGATGAAAGATTAAATAAACTTTCTGAAATAGTCATTCCTGAACGTGTAGTGCCAACCACTATTGAAATAGTGGACATTGCCGGCCTTGTGAAGGGTGCCAGCAAAGGAGAAGGATTGGGTAATAAATTCCTGGCGAACATTCGTGAAACAGATGCCATCATCCATGTCTTGCGCTGTTTTGATGATCCGAACGTAGTGCACGTAGATGGAACGGTTGATCCGGTTCGTGATAAAGAAATCATTGATATTGAACTTCAACTAAAAGATCTTGAGACCATTGAAGCCCGAATTGCACGAGTGCAGCGCGCTGCAAAAAGTGGTGATAAAGACGCTAAACGCGATTTTGATTTTATCACACGCGTGAAGGATGCTCTAGAGCAAGGGCAAAGCGCCAGAACCATTGTTCCGGCAAATGAAGAAGAGGAAAAACTTTCTCAGGATCTTCAATTACTTACAGCCAAACCGGTGCTTTATGTCTGCAATGTGGATGAAGCGTCTGTCGTAACAGGCAATGCCCATGTAGCAAGGGTCAAAGAAGCTGTAAAAAATGAACGAGCCGAAATCATTGTTTTGGGAGCCGCTATTGAGGCCGATATTGCTGAATTAGAAACATACGAAGAAAGACAAATGTTTCTGCAAGATCTCGGACTTGATGAACCGGGCGTTTCGAAATTGATTCGTTCCGCATACATACTTCTGAACCTTCAGACTTATTTCACCGCAGGTGTGAAAGAAGTGAGAGCCTGGACCATTCACAGGGGAGATACAGCACCAAAAGCGGCTGCAGTGATTCATACTGATTTTGAAAAGGGTTTTATCCGTGCTGAGGTCATCAAGTACAATGATTTTCTGCAATATAAATCGGAGGCCGCCGTCAAGGAAGCCGGCAAACTTGGTGTTGAAGGCAAAGAATACATCGTTCAGGATGGTGACGTTATGCATTTCAGGTTTAATGTTTAATCAAAACGAAAGCATCATTTTTATTTGTCGAATTTTGAACTCACTATTCCTGTTTTGAAGTTCATAGTTTGTTGTTCATAGTTCGCGAAGTTTCTGAGATCTCCAATATTCTGTTTATCGAAAATGATTCCACCTCGGCCCAATTATATCACAGATTTTAGGCATTGCTCAAAAAATAAGACCCCGGCAAATCAGAATGACAGTAAAAATATTATTTACGCCAAAGTTGGATATTGGCCAACTAAGAACGATAAACTATGAACTTCAAACGACTAGCTGTAAGATAAAATTCTGACTATTGCACATCATTATTACGGCTTAGTTTCTCATCTTCGAGTTATGATTGAACCAGGCATTGTCAAACAACTACAAAGACTTAAAGGTGAATTATACAACCGTTACGGTGTCGTCAAAATCGGATTTTTCGATTGTTTTATAAGTCATCATCACAATGCGTTGTGCGATCTGAATGTGTTGGTTGAATTGGAAAGACCACTCGGCTGGCAGTATTTTGCACTTAAAGAATACATAGAAGAAAAGCTGGAAATTCACATAGATATTTTTACAGCAAAAGCGTTAAAACCATCATTGCGAGAAGAAATTTTATCTAAAATCCAGTACGCATGAAGCGCGGAAGATTTGCACGATTCGATTTTTTTCTGGTAGAAATGCTGGCTGCGATGAAGAGGGTGAAGGATTATACACACAGTCTTGATTTTGAGGAGTTCACTGCGAATGATCTGATCAGAGATGCAGTGGTTCGGAACTTCGAAGTTATTGGTGAAAGTGCTCGGCATATTCCTTTTAATTTTCAGAAAAAACACAGGCGTGTTCCATGGAATCACATGGTTTCATTGAGGAATTTTATTGCCCATGAATTTTTCGATGTCGATGATGACATCCTTTGGGCGATCATTAAAACGGATATGGATCAGAACATCGCGGATCTTGAAGCGCTCATTCGTGAAGTTTGAGCATCGAAGCTGAGTCAATCTATTCAGATTGGTCTGTGTTGTCAACAAATGTATACTTTTGACAAAATCAATATCGGCCGCTATGTGGAAAGAAACAGATAATAAACTTGTCAGAGAATTTCGATTCAAGGATTTCCAGGAAGCATTTACTTTTATGACTCGCGTTGCGTTCTTGAGTGAAAAACTGGGCCATCATCCTGCCTGGTTCAACGTATTTAATTATGTCCGGGTGGAATTGAGTACCCACGATGCCGGTGATGTGATCACCGACAAAGACCGAAAACTGGCAATCGCCATCGATGAGATTCTCCAGTGAACGGTGTAGTTCAAACGTTTTAACACGACTGTATAAAATTCTTCATCAGAACGCACTGCAAATGGCTACATTCGCGGCGGAAAAGCAATGAAGAAAACGATTTTTCATTCGCGGAAATTTGAACAACCTGCATTTTATGACAGATATTAAGGAAAAGGCTGCAGTCAATACTACTGAAGCCTCCATCACAGGCCGTATGTCGGCCTTTGACCATGAGCAACTTGTTTATTGCCAGGATAGGGAAACAGGTTTGAGATCGATCATAGCCATTCACAACACTGTATTAGGTCCGGCCGTTGGCGGTACGCGTATGTGGGCATATTCCAGCGAGGAAGATGCTCTCACAGATGCATTGCGCCTTTCACGTGGTATGACGTATAAAAATGCGCTCGCTGGTTTAAATATTGGTGGTGGCAAGGCAGTCATCATTGGTGATGCCAGAAAGAATAAATCCGAAGCTTTAATGAGGAAGTTCGGCAAATTCGTAAACAGTGTTGGTGGAAAATACATCACTGCTGAAGATGTCGGCATTTCTACGAAAGACATGGAATATGTCAGACTGGAAACTAAACATGTTGTTGGTCTACCAGAATACCTCGGTGGAAGCGGCGACCCGAGTCCTGTGACAGCTTTTGGTGTCTATATGGGCATGAAAGCAAGCAACAAAGAAGTGACTGGAAGTGATTCGCTGAGTGGAAAAAAAGTGTTGGTGCAAGGTGTTGGTCATGTAGGAGAGCATCTCGTAGAGCATCTTGTAAAGGAAAATGCCATCGTTACCATCGCAGATATTTATGAAGATCGGGTGAAGGATGTCGTTCAGAAATTTGGTGTCAAAGCAGTAGATGTAAATGCGGTCTACGATCAGGATATGGATATCTACAGTCCTTGTGCTTTGGGAGCGACTATCAACGATGATACCTTGTCAAAATTAAAATGCACAATCATTTGCGGAGCAGCAAATAACCAATTGAAGGATGAAACCGTACACGGAGTGGATGTGTTGAAGAAAGGTATTTTATATGCGCCCGATTACCTGGTAAATGCTGGAGGTATCATCAACTGTTATTGGGAAATCGTTGGTTATCATCGTCAAGCTGCACTTGCACAGGCTGAGGGGATTTATGAAACAGCTCTTCGCATTTTCAAAAAATCAAAAGAAGAAAATATTCCGACTTATCTGGCGGCCAATCAACTCGCGGAAGCGCGCATTGCAGCCATCGGGAAAATCAAAATGACTTTTTAATCAATCATTATATTCATTCAAAAATAAATTGTTCAAACAGACATGTTGAATCGCAGGCAAATCAGGATTAAGGTGATGCAGGTACTTTTCGCTTATTACAGTGATGAGAATCCGGACGTTGTGAAGTACGAAAAAATCCTATTCGAAAGTTTTGATCGCTTCCGCGATTTATACATATCATTGATACTGTTACCTTCAGAAATGCAGGCCAAAGCGATCGAGAAGATCGAAGCAGGAATGAATAAAAAGCTTCCTTCGAAGGAAGATCTACATCCAAATACCAAATTCGTCACGAACATTTTGGTGAGAATTCTGGCCAACAGCAAAACGCTTGATAAAATTTCGAAAGAGATTCACATTCGCTGGAAGGACAATGATGATCTGTTGAAGCAGATGTTCAAACTCATGACAGAATCGCCTGATTACAAGGAGTACATGGCGAGTAAGTCACGAGGATTTGAGCACGATAGGGAGTATTTGTTGAGATTTATCCGTCGTCATCTTGTGAATTTTGAATTGATGCACGACTGGTTGGAAGAAATCGGCATTTTTTGGAACGATGATCTCGATCTCGCTTCAAGTATGGCTCTTAAGACTTTGAAAACGGTAAAAGACAACGATGATGATGTTGTGCTGATGCCGCTTTGGAAAGCAGATGACGATGAAGAAGCATACACACGCCAATTGTTCAGAAAGACTATCACGATGGGTGCGGATCATGAAAAATTGATTGCAGAAAATGCACCAAACTGGGAAACGGATCGGATTGCACAAATGGACATGGTCATTCTGAAAATGGCACTTGCTGAATCTCAGAATTTCGAAAGCATTCCACTTAAAGTGACGATGAACGAATACATTGAATTGGCCAACTATTATAGCACACCGAAAAGCAATGTGTTCATCAATGGACTTCTGGAGAACTTGTTTATCAAGTTGCAGGCTGATGGTAAAATCAAGAAGCTTGGCCGTGGACTTGTTGAATCCTGAGAGCAGATCTTATTAAAGCATAGAACAAGTCAAATTATCTGTTGGTCCGAAAATGAGCAAGTCTAAAAAACTGGTAGTCATTCTTGGACCAACTGCTGTGGGCAAAACAGCACTGGCCATTGATCTGGCCAAACATTTTCAGACGGAGATCATTTCTGCGGATTCGAGGCAATTTTTTCATGAACTGAATATTGGAGTAGCTCGTCCATCGGAAGTGGAACTGAAAGAGGTCCCTCATCATTTCATAGGATTTATATCCATCCACGACTCTTATAGCGCCGGAACGTTTGAGCGTGATGCACTCGCAAAATTGGAAGAATTATTTTCGAATCATGATGTTGTCATTTGTTGCGGTGGCAGTATGATGTACGTGGATGCACTTTTGTATGGCTTAGATGAGTTGCCGTCAGATAAAAATATCCGGAGTTCTTTGAAACTCCAATTGGAGAAGGAAGGAATTGAAGGTCTTCAAAAGGAATTATTGAAAACCGATCCGGAGTATTATAATCAGATGGATACTCAGAATCCACATCGTGTGATCCGGGCTTTGGAAGTCTGTCTCATTACTTCAAAGAGATATTCAGAATTGAGAAAATCGACGATAAATGTTCGAGATTTCGAAATCATCAAAATTGGGTTGCATGGAGAACGCAACTGGTTATACCAAAGAATCAATCATCGCGTAGATCAGATGATCGCTTCAGGATTATTGGAAGAAGTGAAGTCTTTAATTCCTTTCAAACATTGCAATGCGTTGAATACAGTTGGTTACAAAGAGCTATTCGATTATTTCGAGAAAGAGACTTCTCTTGAAGAAGCAGTAAACTTCATCAAGCAGCACACCCGAAATTTTGCGAAGAGGCAAATGACTTGGTGGAAGCGAGATGAAAGCATTCATTGGATGAATGCTTCTTCAGGTAATACATTGAGTGATTCAATTCTTTGGGTAGACAAATAAGTCGAATCGAACAGAATACGGATCAGCCACCTTCCATCCCTTCACCACCTTGCTTCATATTCTTTCTTTTAAAAATAGAAGAATCCACTTTGCCGAATTTCCAACCGAATTGTACTCTCAGCACTTGCCAATCGCGACGGCGAAATGTGTCCTGAGTGAAAAGGTATGTGTCTGTATGAGTGTAGTTCACTCGTGTGCGCAAAACGTCTTGCATGGACACGGTAAGTGAAATGTTTTTATTCTGAAGAAACTCTTTTTTAAGTGAAAGATCCAGACCATAAGTAGGTCGCACATAGCCCTGAACTGTGTTGTCTGATCCTCCATAACCACCGCCTCCGCCACCCATACCGCCCATGCCACCACCACCTCCGCCACCGCGATCACTACTTCCAACAGTTAAAGCTTTTCTGCTGCTATAGTCAAACATTGCCTGAAAAGTAAATGCCGCAGGTAGTTTAAATATTGCATTTGATTTTGTCCACCAACTGGCCTGGCTATTCGTCAGCGAAGGACTAATGTTCGTTCCATCAATGGACGACTGATACAAATTCAGATTAAAAGTAAAATCAAACCACTTGGCAATAGAAGATTTTGAAACGAGTTCAATTCCGTATGCGGCACTGCTGCTTGCATTGTCATAAGTATTGACGATGATATTCCTGCCCAGTACATCACTGAATTCTGTTACCTGATTGCGCACCGTCAGATCTGTTGTAAAGCGGGCATAAGCAGTCGTGATTAATGTGCTTTTCTTACTGAAAACATTTTGATAGGATAGTTCAACGGTGTTTGTGAATTCAGGACGAAGCTCCGGATTTCCACGACTCACATTTAAGGAATCGCTGTAGTCGACGAATGGAATCAACTGCATAAAGGAAGGGCGATTGATTTTTCTTGAAAGAGCGAGCTGAACATCTTGTTTCTCATTGATGATTCGCGTGAGATAAAGAGAAGGGAATAGACTGACAGGATAACTGATACGAAATGACATAGTCGTATCACGAAGTTTGCCGCTGTAGTCGCTGCTTTCAATCCGCAATCCTAATTGGTATTTCCATTTCGCGGCATTTTTTGAGATGGTGCCATAACCAGCATAAACCTGATCATAAAACTCATAGTTGACATTCAAACCGGTAAGCTGAACATAGTAGTTGAGGACATTTGAAAATCGAAAATTGTTATAAATGCTTTCATAATGCCTCAGTGATCCACGAACACCCAATTCAATTTTAGTATTCTCACTTAACTTGGATGTGAAGTCTGATTGTGTCGTGTAAAGTTGTTGTTTTCCTGAACCACTTTGTTTTTGTTTGCTTACAATGTCATCCGAATAAATGTTTTCATAAACACCTGAGAAAGTGCTTTCGATCATATTGAAATTAAGATCGGAAGTAAGTTCAGTTCCTTCTTTTGCGAAGAGGTGTTTGTACAATAAGCTAGACCCCAGATTCTGGAATACTCTGTCAGTAACCGAGTTTCGATCATATGTGCTATAGGGATTATCCAACGACTCACCGAGTAGTGTATCTGTTTTTGCCGAAATAACATCGGTTGGATTGAATTGACCTCTGGTGAATGATTGTGAAAGCGTGAACGTGTTTCTATTATCCGCAAACCAGTCAACTCCCAACTTTCCACTGGTAAAATATCCAATGTTTACGCTTTGTTGAGTTTGATCAAGTTGTGTAAATGGAGTGTTTTCGTAACTTGTCCTTTCAGTAGTTCCTTTAGAAATTGATTTGCGTTGATTGTAGTTGCCATTTAGGAAAAAGTTGAATTTCCCCTCTCTCAAATTCATATCACCACTTCCATTGAATCTTGGACGCGAATCACCTCCAACCCGAAGGTTGCCGCTGTAACCAAGTCCCCGATTATGTTTCATGACTATATTCACTATTCCGCCACCGCCACCGCTTGCGTCGTATTTCGCTGAAGGATTGGTAATCACTTCCACTTTTTGAATGGCATCAGCAGGTATCTGATCTATGGTTAAAGTTGTTGGTCTGCCATCAATGAATATTTGAGGTGAAGCATTGCGCATCGTTACGTTCCCGTCCATGTCAACTTGCAACGCCGGAACATTGCGCAGCACATCCTCGGCTGTGCCTCCTGCATTTGCCGGATTTTTATCAACGTCATAAACCCTTTTGTCGAATTCAATCCGATAAGCCGGATCAGATCCATCAACCACAACTTCAGTCAGCTCAGTGGATATTTTTAACTTGATATTACCAAGATCTTTTTCCGGACTTCCCATTCCGTAAGAAGCAGACATGATAAAAGTCGATTGGTTGGTTTGGTATCCAACAAACGAAACGACCATTAGCATGGATTCGCCCACGGGAATTTTGTCGATGTTGAAGTCACCATTGGACGCTGTGAGCGCTCCGTTGATCAATTCCTTTTTCGATGAATCTGAAGCTCTGAAAACTTGAATGACAGCGTATTCAACAGGAGTTTTTGTGCCCTCATCCATGATTTTCCCATAAACTCTGCCTGTCGCTTTTTGGCCTATACGGCCAGGCTGGCTGATTGCATTCAGCGAACTTATCAGGATCAAAAGAAAAAAGGCATATTTCTGCATACTGGGTGGCAAAGATGGACAAGTGATTTACTTTATCAGATAACTGAAATCAAAAAGATAGAGTTGTAGGCCATAAAATACTATAAAAATGGAGCTGACAGAATTCGTGAGGAAAAGGGCGGAACATCAACATGTTTCATTTCTCCCGAGAATATTCAGTGCAGAGTCTTTCAGAAATACGGTAAAAAAAACTCCGACCTGGCAATCCAGACCGGAGTTTTTGGTTTGATGCTCGGAATAATTATTCGTTTATGACTACAATCTTTTGAACTATATTTTGGCTTCCATCAGAACCGCGAAGGAAATAGAAACCTGTTGTCAGTCCTTCCAGTTCAAATGCAAAACCATTTTCACTAGTTAGTTTGAAAGCATTTATCATCTGACCAACTTCGTTATACAATTCAAAATCACCTTGGAATTCTGATTGTATGAAGAAATGTCCATCATTTGGATTTGGGAATACTTTCAACATGATTTCATCTTGATCAAAACTGAGCTTCTCTGTTGCGTCATCATTTTGCTCTTGCATGCACGATATGATACTTATAGCTTTCGAGACGGTTGCGGATGAACCGCACGCATTATTTGCCCTGACTGTCATGACGCCACCCGTACTTCCCCAGTTACTCGTAATCGCATTGGTATTTAAACCGGTTGCAATAGTTGCACCCGCCGGTAAGGTCCAGGTATAAGTGAGACCAACAATGTTGGTAGTACTGTGAGCTGCGCCTTGTTGGCCGCTACAAACTGAGGCCGGTCCTACAATGGCAGAAGGTGTAGCAGGTTTGCCTACCAGAGCGAGACATTTTTGAGTGCTGATGCCACAAGCATTGACAGCATTTACACAGATGGTTCCATTGAGGAAGTTAACCGGAATATTGATGGTGGCACTGTTGCCGTTGTTGGTCACCATACTGCAACCAGCTGGAAGTGTCCAGTTGTATGAAATGGCTCCGATAGGAGCAGTAATGCTATAAGTGAAATTTCCACCACTGCATAAATTCGAAGAAGGTCCGGTAAGATTACCACTGATGGAAGGAACAGAATAAACGTTCATCGATCTGGCACTTCCGATGCCACAATTGCTTTGTGCCCGAACAGAGACTACTCCACTGGTGAAATTAGCAGCGAAAGTGACACTAATACTTGTTGTTCCGGTTCCGGAGTTAATGACAGCACCAGCTGGTACTGTCCAGATATAACTTGATGCTCCTACAACCGCAAGAATGCTGTACGTCCTGGTTGATCCGGCACAGACACCATTTGCATCTCCGGTAATCACGCCCGGTAAACCTGGAATACTATAAATACTCATATTGCGATTTGAACTTTGCCCGAAACAGTTTACAGATCGCACAGCCAAAGTGCCGGTCGTATTAAAGCTTCCGCTAAAAAGAACATCAACCGATGTTGTTCCTTGTCCAGCAATGATGGATGCATTGGCAGGTGCAGTCCACACATAAGATGTTGCGTTGGTCACAGGATTTATGCTGTATGATTGGGTGCTTCCGGCGCACACGTTGGTGGCCTGGCCTATGATATTGGAAGGAATTGTAGGATTGGAAATAAATGCTTGAATCGATCGACAAAAATTTGTAGTTGACGTGCAAGCATTCGAAGCAACAACACATATATTTCCTGTGTTATAGGTAGAAGAAAAACTCAACGTGATCGAATTGGTAGAAGATGAACCAGTTGCTCCAGTGGGTATAGTCCAGGCATAAGACGTAGCACCGGCAACTGCAGGCACGCTGAAAACATGACCAGAAGTATTGCGACAAACACCGGTTGGTCCACTCATGGTTATCGGTGCAATCAAGGATCCACCGCCGTCTGTTCCAACTGTCGCATTCGCCAGTGCCGTGCAATTATTTGCATCATTCACAACTACGGAGTAAACACCTGCTGCAAGTCCGGTTGGATCCTGAACGATTGCGCCATTACTCCAGACATACGTGTATGGTGCAACACCACCAGTAACGGTCAGATTGATCGAGCCGCTATTTGGATTATTACACGTTGCATTCGTCGCTGCAGCAGATGCAGTCATATTGCAACAACCTTCATCTATGCTGCCATTACAGTTATCATCTATTCCATTGCAAATTTCTGCATCAGCGGGACTCACTGCTGCATTTCCATCATTGCAATCTGTGCTATTCGCAACATAACCCACAGGAACAGAACATGCTTGAATTGTAACAGCGAGATTTCCGAAACCATCATTATCAAGGTCACGATAGAAAGTTGTTGTCACACCTTCATCAATAGAACCATCACAATCATCGTCGATGGTATTGCAGACTTCTGCATCAGCAGGACTAATTTCTGCGTTTGAATCGTTGCAATCCGTGCTGTTTGCAACATAACCTACCGGAACTGAACACGCTTGAATCGTCACCGCACTATTTCCGAATCCGTCATTATCCAGGTCACGGTAGAAAGTTGTTGTTACACCTTCATCAATGGAGCCATCACAATCGTCGTCGATGGTATTGCAGACTTCTGTATCAGCAGGACTGATTGCTGCGTTTGAATCGTTGCAATCCGTGCTGTTGGAGACATATCCAACCGGAACTGAACAAGCTTCTATCGTAACGGCCAAATTTCCAAAGCCATCATTGTCAAGGTCACGGTAGTATGTTGTTGTCACACCTTCATCGATTGTAGTATCACAATCGTCGTCGATGGTATTGCAGATTTCTGTTGCGTTTGGATGTATTGCGCTATTGGCATCATTGCAATCACCTGCGCAAGTTGTATAAGTATCACCATCCAGATCAAAGCCTTCATCAATGCTTCCATTGCAATTGTCGTCGATGCCATTGCAGATTTCGATTGGGGCGGTGACCTGAAGTGAAAACGTACCAGTATTTCCATTGTATCCACCAGCTTGAATGTAATACGTCTGACCTAAAGTCAAAGTGCCACAAGACACAGTGATCAGTGATTTGAGATTGGAACCACCGATATCATCATTGCAAGCAATCAAGGCACCACCGCAGGATGCATAGAGTGCAAGTCTTGTATCATTTAATGTTCCTCCCGGAAAATCCGTAGTAATGTTTACAGGCCCACCAGCGTACACAAATTTGTACCACACGTCGTTTATTTGGCTTCCACCACAATTCGGATTTGGTCCTTGAAAACAAACAAGATTTGAGGTAGATGTGGCACTTGCATTCACAGCAATGGAAATGGCTCCCGAGCATAGATCATTTGCTGGCCCGAACGTACAACTTCCATCACTAATCGTTGCAAGCGGATTGTAATTGCAGGCAGTATTGATCATACAACCTGAAACTGCAGCTATCGGATAGCAAAAACTATGACTAGTTCCAGTACCAAAATTCGC
The DNA here is from genome assembly GCA_031417525.1 of Flavobacteriales bacterium. GTDB lineage: Bacteria > Bacteroidota > Bacteroidia > Flavobacteriales_D > Sanyastnellaceae > JAIBBG01. Next base: position 11,949 of record JANOVT010000170.1, read on the forward strand.
GACAGGCATAACAACAAGATTTGTAGACGAAGCATTGTCTGCGATACTATAACTTCCATTACCAAGTGAGCAACCCGTATTAGAAAGTCCATCACCATAACTGTCAAAAATATTGAAGGTGAAACAGCCATCCGGAAGACAAAGCGGAATAATGTTGGTTGACTCACTTGCATAGCCAGCCCCGCTGTATATCACATTAGCTGAACCATCAGTGATGTTCCAGCTGGTTTCATTCGGCCAGCAGTCAGTTTCTAATGTGAGTATGGCGTTGTTTACCGCATTTATGCAGTAGTACGAAGAACTACCCACGTTATTGAAAGCATTATCGTCAGTCAATGTATTCACAGCAGTAATTGTAGCTGTGAAGTTGAACGAACCAGCGCCGTAGTTAAACACAGGAAGCGAGATGGAAGCTGTTGCTCCGGTTGCGATATTTCCAATCCAGTTGTATGTCAATGAAGATTGTCCTGTAACCTGATAGGAAATAGACATGGAAATGATTGGTGTATTACCAACATTCAAGACATCAATTTGTGGTGTGACGGATGTTGAGCAATAGGTGCCGGCAGGAGAGTTTACGGTAATCAGCGCTGCATCCAGATTAGGCAATGCGTATAATGGTGCACGCCACAATCCTCTTCCATAAGTCGCTGCGGTGATTGTGCTTGTACCGGTATGAATGTCAAGTTCTGTTATTTCCACATTCGGAAGGGCGTTGAGGTAAGGAGTAAAATTGCCGAGCACATCATCGCGGTAAAAAACTCCGGCATCCATTCCGACATAAATTCCATTGCTGGTTCCCGGCTGAAATGCTAATGCATTTGCGGGAAGGTTGGGTAAAGAGCCTGAAATATTTACCCAGGTTGATCCGCCATCCGAAGTATAATAAACCTTGGAGCCGGCAGTATAATTACTGAATGAAACCCAGACTTTATTTGGATCGGTGTTGTGAATAGCGATATCACTGATGTAAGAATTTGGCAATCCTGCAACAGAAGTAAAAGTTGCCGCATTGTCAACACTTTTAAAAAGACTATTGCCTTTAGATGCATAAATAACATTCGCATTGGAAGGAGCAATTGCTAAATCGTTGCAGTCACCTGTTCCTCCAAATGCAGCCGATGCAGTGAATGTCACACCCACGTCGGTTGATTTATAAATGAGAGATTTTCCTACAAAAATGTGATTCGGATTTGGTCCTAAAACATAAGGTGTAACCCATGCACCATCTTCATCTTCGTTGGTGCCACCGCTCGACACGATGTTCGACCATGATGCACCACCATTCGTACTTTTCGAAATAGAGCCATAATAAATTTCGCCATACATCACACTGGCATTTGCAGGATTTATCTGACAATCCATGCCATCACCACCAAGCGGTCTGGTAAACGTCGAGCCATTTTTCAGATTGGTTCCATTGTCTTGCCATCCGGAAATAACGATGTTAGAGTTGGTACCTGCAACGCTGAGTTTATATAATTGTCCGATGGCAAGACTCGAAGAAATATCGCTGAAATTGGGTCCGCCATTGGTAGTAGTAAAGACACCACCATCGCATCCTATCAAAAGTCGACTTGTGCCGGCCACAAAATGGATCGCGTGGATATCCGCGTGCACATAAGGAGCTCCGCCACCGCCATACCAATGTCCTGCAAGAGAAAAATTAGTACCGCCATCGATTGATTTCCAAACATTGACACCTCCAATGTAGATAACATCAGCATTTGTAGGATCTGCATCGATTCGAAGATCATACCAGCCCTGACCGCCGGTTGTAGCAGTTGCAGAAGTGTCCCAATTAAGGTAGTTCGGATTATTATCTGAATTCTGAACGAAGGATGTTCCGCCATCAACTGATTTGTAAACACCCTGCAGTCCACTATCATTTCCGCTGACAAGCGCATATACAACACTGCTGTTTGCTGCACTCACTGCCAAAGACATTCTTTGTGCCGAGCCGGAAGCCGGAAGACCTGTGGTGATATTCGTCCAGGTGTCACCAATATTGGTTGACCTGTAGAATTGGTTAGAAGAAGCATACCATGTATTCGGATCTCCCGGTTTCATGCACACATCTTTAAAATTGCCTGCAATTTCTTGAGTCCAGGAAGTTCCGCCATTGATCGTGCGGTAGATACCATCATTTGTAGCACAAATAACGATCTGCGTATTTGTCGGATGAATTAGAATTCTGCTGCAAGATCTTGATTGAGTGACACTCCAGTTCAGGCCTGTTGTATTCCAGGTTGTACCGCCGTCGGTACTTTTGAGCACACCCAAAGCATAAGTATCGCCGGCATCTCCATCGCCGGTGGCGAGATACATAATGTTGGTATTGGTTGGATCAATGGCAACATCCGATGCGCCGATGGACGACATAAAATCTGTTCCCATCACGGTCCAGGAACCACCGGAATTCGTTGTTTTCCATAGTCCGCCGCCCGGAGCACAAGCAAAAAAAGTGGTTGTGCTTCCCGGCAATTCGCGCACACTATTGATTCTGCCTGCGCCGCCGCCACCGGTAGGAACAGAAGTGTTTCCAATGTAGCTCCAGTTAGAGGGCATCATGGTATTGGTCTCAAACATTTCAGGTTGGTCCTGCATGGCTTGCCACGCAGCATCGGGTTGCGGCCATGCGCCCGTTTCTGAAACGCGCGGCGCCATGAACCATTCCCAACGCTTAAATGCTTTGTACCCGGAACCACGAGTAATTTCACGATTTTGCCAATAAGATTCGAACTTTTCGCGTGTGGCGTAAAAGCTTGTGTTTGGATCCTGCATCATTTCTTGCCAGGTCCGATTGTCATTTGGATTGGTAATGATTTGTGCATTCAGACTGATAGAAATGCTGAATAGGGCACATAACAAGGATAAGGAGAACTGTACAAATTTTCTCATAGGTAATTTTTTCAAAAAAGATCAGGTTTACATCACAGGAGCTGAATGTCAGGCTTTTCGAGTTGCTAAAAATACGGTTTTAACAATCCTTTTCTGCAATTTACAGATCAACATTTTCGCAAAAATTTGGATTGCTAAGATTTTTTTCTAAAAAAGAGTAGAGAAACTCCTGACCAAAAATTCCTCAAAACATTCCTCTACTTTTGTCTGCAACTAGTTTCATTATTGAACCGTCATACAGTATAGAATGAAAAAAAATTATCTTTTTATTTCTCTTTGCTTCTTCCTGGTCAACATCAATGCGCAGCAATATGAGCGCAACTATGACATACCAGTCAATGTGGACGGAGATTTTCTTGAAAACCCCTGGGCAGGAGGACTTAATTCTTGTCAGGTGTCGAGAATAGATGTGAATCTGGATGGCGCAAAAGACATTTTCATTTTCGATAGAATCGGTTCCAGGATCAGCATTTATCTGAACATGGATAACACTCCCGGAGTTATCAATTATAAATACACGCTTGCCTATAATTCTCTTTTTCCGGTGGGAATGAGAAATTGGATATTGCTGCGTGATATGAATTGTGATGGCAAAGAAGACATCTGCACAAATGCTGGCAGCGGCTTTAAAATTTATTGGAATACTTCTGATACACAGCTGAGCTTCAGTTTGAACACTGGTGGAATCATTCAGGCATTTTATGATTTTGGAGGTGATGGATTTTATAGTGGTGTCTATTGCATTGCTCCTGATCTGCCGGCGTTCAATGACTATGACGGAGATGGGGATATTGATATCTGGAGCTGGAATGAATACAGTACTTCAGAGTACTTCTACAAAAACATGTCAGTTGAAAATGGAACCTGTGAAACGCCTGAATTTATTTGTAGAAACCGCTGCTATGGCCAATTCGGAGAAAGTTCCGAGAGTTTTCAGATTTTTATTGGAGAAGAATTCGAATGTGACTTTAATGTATTGAATCCACGTTCGGATGAAGAAGCTCCGCTGCGGCATACAGGAGGAACAACACTCGCAGTGGACCTTGATCAAAATGGTCTGCGCGATTTGATCATTGGCGACGTAACAGAAAACGCCCTGGCTGCACTAATGGTGCACGAATCACTTTCAGAAGAAGATAGCGTGACTGCAGTCTACTATGACTTTCCGGCAACATTCACGAATACACTTCAGGCAGTGATGACCACTTTTTTGGGGGCTTTTTACGAAGACATCAACAACGACGGTATTTTCGATTTGCTTGTAAGTCCGAATACATTCAGCGATGGAGCTGACAGACGAAGTTTATTCCTCTATCTCAATAATGGCCAGAACGATTTACCTTCCTTTGATTATGTACAGGATGATTTTTTGCAGAGTGATATGATTGATGCCGGAGTAAATGCTTATCCTGTTGTTTTTGATCTTGACAATGATGGCTTGAAGGATTTATTTGTTGTCAATCGAAAGGCATTTGAATTGGGAGTTACTTATACAACACGGATTTGGTATTATAGAAACACCGGTACCTTGGTGGAGCCGGCTTTCACACTGACAGATGAAAATTGGTTGAACATTCCATCACTTTCCTGGCAGAGTATTTTCCCAAGCTTTGGAGATTTAGATGCTGATGGAGATGCGGATCTTGTGATGGGAGATCAGGAAGGCTATCTTCATTATTTTGAAAATATAGCGGCTCCGGGAGAGGCTTGTGAGTTTGTGCTTTCACCTAATGTCATTGTGGAAAATACCGGGGAAGATCTCGATGTCGGACAAAATGCAACGCCTCAGTTGGTTGATCTGAATGAAGACGGTAAAAATGACCTGATCATAGGAGAGTTAAATGGATCAGTGAACTACTACGAAAACATCGGTACTAATCAGAATTATTCCTTTCAGTTGGTGGAAGACACCATCGGAAACGTTGTAGCAACCAGTATTTTAGGCATTCAAGGTAAAAGTGTACCATATATGTTTAAAAATGGAGAAGGTGAGTGGCAGTTGCTTATTGGAACTGAAACCGGACAAATAAATCATTACAACCAGATAGAAGGAAATTTATCAGGAACATTTAATCTGGTGACAAGCACATATGAAAATATATTTGAAGGAGAGCGCTGCGCGATCTTCCTGTCGGACATCACCGGCGATAATCAGGATGATCTATTTGTAGGAAACATTGGCGGTGGAGTAGGTATTTACACTCATCTGCCGCTGGGTGTGAATGATCAATATTTTTCACAAAAAATAATGGTGTACCCTAATCCTGCGAGAGATAAAATCCGAATTGATTTCCCTGAAAGAATTGAAATGCCTGTTGACATTCAACTGATTGACAACACCGGCAGAATGGTACAATCCTATCAGGCACTGACCAATAAATCTGAACAGAATATTTCAGGATTGTCTGAAGGATTATACATCATCAGAATGATCTCCAAATCATTCGCTACTTATGAAAGATTGATCATAAAAAAGTAGTGAATACACATCATCGGATTAAGGTGTTAAAACATTTAGGCCTGAAACCACAAAGGACGCCAAGGAATTTCACACAAAGATTCACAAAGGAATTTGATACAGAACTCAAAACATTCAGTGCGTCTACTATTCATTAATCATGCTTATACTCCTGTCATGGCAGTCATCCTGATCTTATTTTAAAGGAAAACGAAGATGCGCAGTAAGAAAAGGAGTTGACCAGGGGATTAAATGGTAATAAAATTTTGTGTTCTTTGTGTGAAATTCCTTGGCGTCCTTTGTGGTTTCAAGTCCATGGACTTAAAACGTTCATCCGAACACAACATTTCAATTTTCAAAGTGAACACACCTCATTTGGAAGCACTTCCGAATTTTTTCTCATTGAATTCGTTCGATTTATTTTTCGGAATGCTCAGAGAAGTCCAGGAAGTGTCGGTGATCATTTTTGAAAGAAAAACAATTTGACCAATGTGATAGCTGTAGTGCGCCAATTGTCTGTTGATGGCCTCCAGAACCGAATGAGGTTCATTTCGGATGTACACGGTTCGTTCAAGATCTAAATCTTTTAGATTCCCCAGAACATGGAGAAAACACGACCAGCCTTTGTCCCATGCATCCATCATTTCCTCGCGGGAAGTCAGGATATGTTCAAATTCCCGATCTCTGTTTCTCCAAGGTTTCTCGCCGTCTTCTTCGAAAAAATTTGTAAATCGCGAAAGCATGTTGCCACTCAGGTGTTGAACGATCATGGCCAGACTGTTGGATTCATTGTTGAATGCCCAGAACAGTCTTTTGTCTTCAACTTGTTCCATTGCCTTTTCTCCCATTGTTTTATATTGAAGAAAAATAGCCTGAGTATTTTTAATGTAATCTGCTTTCATAATAGAGGACGGCTAAAATTATTTAGAGTTGTAAGCCTGTATTTGCGAATTTATTCCATGATGACCTAAGCTCGACATAAATTTTTCGAATTACCGTTTTAAGTCCCATCGATGAGAGACTTTTGTAGTTTCATGAAACTCCAATTTGAAACTAACATCTTTTTTTAACCACAACGAGGTTCCGTTTGTAGAGACGCGATTCATCGCGTCTCATGTCAAATAATTCATTGTTGGAGTAAGAGACGCGATGAATCGCGTCTCTACAGGCGAAGTTTCGATTTCGCTTCGAATGGAGAACGGACGCTGAATCTCAAATTTAAAAACTTACTTTCCTTAACCTATTGGCAATGCCCTCGAGACGTAACCCGTTAATCCGATAAATTTTAAACGAATAGATCGCCGCATAAAAATTGCGCTCACTTTCGAAGATAAAAACCAACGGCATTGATAAGCGGCCCGAAGTTGTACGACTGGGCAATCGCTAACTCGTTGTCCTTTGTTTTTGCCCAATAATACCCGACATCCCATGGATTTACATTTCCATTTTCATCGTAGGTGACAGTGGTGGCAGGTCTCAGGAATAGATCAATAGAATTTAGTGAGCCATTATTCTCTTCAACAGAAATAGTGAAAGAGGGCGGAGAGGTGAGGATCGTATTCGTTTGCGATTGATCCAACAAGGTATTATAACTTTCAACGTGAACTTTTTTAAAGAGCAATAAAAATTGTTTCACAGCCGAAGTGTCGAATGTCAATTCCTGATTCGAAAAGTTACCTGTTTCAGCTACATAACCATCAAAAAGCTGAATATTGTTGCCGCCTGTATACTTCACTTCAAAACTTTCAGAGGGCAAGATGTGATTGACAATACGCACTCTTTTAAAGTCAAGGGATGGATATTCAAAAATACCAGTGTACCGCCATTCCATCTCAGAAGTAAAAAAGCGGGTGGTCAAAAATCCGGTAAATCCTTCCATGTGAGTAATGAATGGATCTTCACTTCTTCCAATTCCGGGTATTTCGAGAATCATGTGTGTACCCGTATGATCTGGAGTCGCTGATCCTACATAATAAATTTTCTCAGGTTGATCTCCACCAGTATAAATCTCCACTTTTTTACTGGAGGTCACCAGTAATTTCATCATGTTATCTCGTGATGCATCACTGACATTTCCACGAATCCTGATCCTGTTAAATGTTTTCAGAAGCAAATTTACCGCGTCCTCGCGTGCGAAATAGTTGTCGTTGAGTTTCCAGAGTTTGTTACCCGGAATTCTTTCCAGTTTTGCTCTTTTTCCCTGCTGGTCGGTAATGATAATCTTATTGACTGATGCTGTGTCCTCAATAGCAAAATTGCTCAATTCATTACTCGCTATGGTGCTGTTCTTTTGTTTGGAATAGACAATCCATGCGAAAATACCAAGTAGTAATAAAGTGATGAGAAGTATAATATTCTTTTTCATATAATCTTGCAATCAGGCCTTCGCCCATTTTTTCTTGCGAATAAAAAATTGCACCACTCCGATGAAGAGTACAATGAAGATTGGCAAGGCAGTATTCGCAATCTTGATCAAGCCTTTGTTCTTCTGCACTTTGGCCATGTCCAGTTTTCGGAGCTCAATGGTTCGGCTTCTGACACTGATGAGCGCCTGATCATCCAAAAGATAGTTCATGCAATTCAGCAAAAATTCTTTGTTGTCATAAAGCACTCTTCTGAATTGTGGATCATAACCTAATGCCAATGGCATAGGTTTTTCGCCACGGAAATCCACATCATTGTAAGCAATATCACCATCCGCAATCACAATCATTTTGGTAGCCACACTTTTGTCGCGATAGGCAATATCCGGATCGATCTTTACTGCATTGGGCAATTGATCGCGAAAAGCGCTGGGGAATTGGCCTTCCATAATCAAAGCCATCATCTGGGATGGTTTTGTCCCGGTCTGAAAGTATTCCTGATTGAATGCCAGCAATTGAAGGTCAACCCTCACCGGAGATTTTAGTTCTTTCGCCAATGGTGAACTTCTCAGCAATGGAATCTTTAACACGTCCGGGTTTTGATTAACTGTATCGAGACTTCCCGCGAATTCCAATTTGATCGGATCCAGATTGGCCGTAATCGGATGCGTGTTATAAGAAGATAACATCAACGGCGCGTAATAGTTGGTGCGATCAACATAACTGCGCTGGTTACCCATCGGTCCGTTATCAAGCATAATAGGCGCTCCCTGAAAGTCTATGACTAGCGTACGATTTAATCTGACACCATACTCAAACAACATTTCATACAATCCATTTTCATTGCTCACAGCCATCGTGGTCTCCGCAGTTCTCAGGCTGTCCATATTGATCCTCAGTGCGTCCAGCATCCACAGAACTTTTCCTCCATTCATGATAAACTGGTCCATGACAAACCGATCGCGATCGCTGATTAGACTATCAGGACCAGCTACCACAAGCGCATCATAGCGATTCACTCTGTATTTAGATCCATCCAGTTTATCTGAAAAAGCAAAAATCTGTGAGTCTATTCTGAGCGGTTCAATTGCATAATTCTCACGCAGTCCGAAAATAAAGTCGGCCATGTGAATACCGTCGATTTCCCTGTGTCCGGTCAATACCGCGATGGTTGGTTTTGTTTTGCGGGTTATTTTTCGAAGACTATTGGCGAGTTCATACTCCAGATTATTTACTGAACTGTTGATCATGGCATCAGTAGGAGTAGGGAAGTCCGTTTTGAAAAATTGAATAGGATATTCTTTTCCATGGTATTCAACGATGGCACCCGGCCAAATTCTCTTAGAACTTTGTGCGCCATTTTCATTGAAAGAAATATTGGAGAACTTCAAGCCCTTTTCATCGAGTGCTATGAAAACATCATTGATTTCCTTTTGATCGCCACTTTCATATGGATCTATGAATTCGTATTCTATCTGGCCATTGCTGTAATCTCTGAATTCGTCCAGTCTTTCCTTCAGGCTTTGCTCGAGGTGTTTAAAACCGGCAGGAAATTCGCCATGCAAGTAGCATCGGATAAAAACATTGTCGTCCAGACTTTCGAGCATTTCCTCAGTGGCATTGGTGAGGGAATGTCTTTTCTCTGCAGTGAGATCAATCTTAAAAAAGAAATTGGAAAGCAGAAATGCTGCAACGATCACGATGCTCAGTGACAGGAATAAGCGGAGAATATCATTTCGTTTGTTATTCATAGTTCAATCATTCTCCGCGTGTTCATATTGTCATTTATAAGTGTGCAGCAAATTTGCATCTAACGTGGCGCTTTCAACCTGATAATGGTGTCAATTTTTATGAATAATTGATCGTCAATACTATTTACCACAGCAAGGTATCTGCACATCAAAGTTTCGTAGCAATGAAGAAACAGTAGGGTTGTGGGCTATTTTTTCCATCACCAAGTGACGGATAATTTTCAAGCCCAAGCTTGTTTCTACTGCTTTTTTTGATGACTTCACCAATCAACTTACCGCTTACAGGTTCGAAATATTGAATCCGATATTTACCTGAAGCAGCGTTCTTGAGAAAAACGCGATCACTTTTCCAATCAACTGCAGTGAATCGTGAAAGAGGCTCTTCATTGCCACGGAAGTCATTTTTGCGATCCGTTGTTTGGCAACTGCCGGAACATTGTGTGTAATAATTCCAGGATCTGTTCATCACAAATCCAAACATGAAATGATCCGCAACATTGTTCAAATAGATAGCTTCTGCGAATTGCGTTTTTTTGTTTTCTGTTTTATTGATGCTATAAACATGCTGAGGTCTCCACGGACCAGCCCCTGGATTGGCTTTGGGTAAAATCTGCTGATTCAAAAAATCGCGGATGATTTTCATTTGGCCCCAATATTTTGTGCTGCTCCATTCGTCCCAACTCATTCCGCTGGTGGCATGACCACCAAAAACATCTGTGAGCATATCTTTAATAAACCCGGTGTAATCTGCATCCATACAACTCGTCAGTCCGTTCTCTGCATGGATGACAGGTTTCCAAAGCGACTCATAACTACCCAGAGCGCTATTGTATCCTTTGTCATCATTTGATTCTTCGGGATTATTCCAGCCGCACATCAATCCATTGGATTGCGAATTCTTGTAGTACTCGTGATCCGACATTTTTTCCCAACGGTTCAGTGAACCAGTGTAATTGCTGAAAGCGATGACATCAATGTAATCGGACTGCCAGGAATAATCAAAGTAAGGTGATTGGCAAGGATTACAGTTTTCACCAATTTCGGCATCAATACAGTCAAAGTCACGATTAAGGTCAGCGTCCATGGGTGCCTGACCAGTATAGTCTGCAGCAATCAGATGTCGGGTATGATGCAGGTCTTCTTTGATATAACGCGCCATTTCATTGTGCCAATTGGCTACAGCTAATCGATTTTTCGGATCTGTATAATAAAGCGCATCATATTGTTGCTCGCGCACATCATCTTTTTGTCCGTCTCCATCGGTATCTACATTGTGTTCATAAAGACTGCCGGCTCCTATGTTGTTCATTTCGCTCATCAGTTCTAATAGAAAAATGTTTCGGCTATATCCCCATCTGGCAATGATGTATCGAATTTTTTTCTTGTAATTCAACTGAGCGCAAGGACTTGTCAGAAAGTCTATCGGCGATTTCATTTCATCGCATCCGGTTCTGTAGCACCAACCATTCGTGCCTGTGGTTGGAGTGTCGGTGCCACATCCTTTGCAGTTGTATTGATTGTCCCAATCGAAACGATCGTATCCGAAACTATGATAACAAAGAGAGTATTGGTATTGCATATTGAGTTCGACCCGCAAGTCAAGGTCGTGACATACTTCCAGCATCTGGTCAAATTCCCACGCCTGATATTGTCTTTCGTAATAATTATTCATCTTCTCGAATTCAACGTCAAAAGTCATGGGATCAAAAAATGTTCTAAAAGCATTGCCACCAGATTGGGATAATGTCTTTAGCATCAGCTCAAGTTTGACATAAGCCGCAGTCGCTAAAGAATACTCTTTCAATGTGGTACCTGAAATTCCGAAACGTTCCTTTTTATTTCGATTTATTCCACAACATGGATCCAGGTTTCCCAATTCATAGCAGGTATTGCAATCAGCATTTGATGAAATGCCTTCAGCGCAATTACAACTGAAACTTGCTTCAATCAGATTGAGTCCGACCGGCATAAAAAGATTTCCATCCGCCGTTTTGAAATAGTGTTTGTTTTGTGAAGTGCTGATAAAACTATTTTTCAAATCGCCCTGCACTGCATTAAATGAAAATGGATCCAATTGCCATGTTCCGATGGACGGTGCATCAACACGGATATTGACTTTATGAGATCCGACACTTTCCGCAGCCCAACGGATCAGAAATGTGCCATCCATATTTTTTTCCAACCAATGCCAATTATTTGGATCATCCATTCCTGTGAGATTTTCGGGATTGTGATCACGAGTGATGCGATCAAATTCCTGATAGAAGAAGCCAAACACCGGTTGGCTGATCCGTTTACCCGAATTCTCATACTCAATGATGGCTGTAATATTCAATTCATCCGGATCGAAGGGATTTAGTGCAGGAGACAAATGCGTTCCATTTTTGTCGTTGGAAATCCAGTTGTGCACCGCATTCTCGATGGCTGTCGGCATGAGAATTTCCCATTCAATTTTTTCAAATAGGACAGGAGATTGATTCATCGGCTCGATCCATGAAAGTTTGAGATCATTCGTGCCTCTTGTCGCAGCGGTAGTATCTGAAGGAAAAAATCCTGTTCCGGCAAAAGTTGATTTTGTTGCCACGAGACAACTAAGAAAAATGAAGAGTCGCAAGTTTTTCATAAAAGTGAACTTATAAAATGTCAATGGGTTGTCGCTTCGAATTTAATCAGATGTGCGGGACAAGCCATCTTCGACAGTGAATTGAACTTGAAACTTAAAATCCCGGAATCGGAAGAGCGATTTAAGTCCAAAGTGCTTGAAACCACAGAGTCCACAAAGGAATTTCACACAAAGGACACAAAATTTTATCAAACCTATTAAAATCCTAGTCGACTACTTTTCTTATTGAGAATTTTCGTTTTCTTTTAAAATGCCACTGCGTTTCCATGCACCGGTCAAATAATCAATTCGTATAGTTCGACAGGCTGCCATTTATAAGATCGTTCAAGACCGCATCAGATTTGAAAAGTATCCGAGGTCCTAAAAGAATGGTTCGACAAGCTCACCATGACATTGAACGCGAGGTATTGGAAAAAATGGTGGCGCTTCGCGCCGCCATTTTTTCCCCTTACGCGAAACGAAGTCGTCATGGTGAGCTTGTCGAACC
>JANOVT010000171.1:0-3997 GCA_031417525.1 Flavobacteriales bacterium
ATTTTCATCAATACGTGTTACTTCTTTTGTTCCAAAAAGCGATGCCATTTGCATGATGGTTTGCACACCCATGGAGAAAACAAAAAACGTCAACAAGTACATTTTGAGTCGCGTTGTTTTTTTCATTTCCTTCCACACACCGCGCAACTCACGAAAACCCTTTCCAATAACACTTTTATCGAAAGTGGTGTTTTTTCTTTCTTCTTTTAAATGATAAAAAGTGTAGTGTGCGAAAGTGATCCACCAGACTCCTACGGTCACGAAACACCATCTTGCAGAAATATCCAACACTTGAATCATTACGAGATTAATGCCAAGTAATATTACACTTCCTGTATATCCAAATGAAAAACCTTTGGCACTGAGTTTATCCTGCTCTTCCGGTTCAGCCAATTCTGGCAAGAATGAATTCGCAAAAGCATAACTGCACCAGAAACCGACACAAGCAAGAACAATACTCAGCATACTCCATTCGAGATGATGCACATCAAAGAAGTAAAGAGAAGCACAAGACAATGCGCCGATGTAACAGAAAATTCGCATGAAGAATTTTTTACGTCCGAGGTAATCGGCAACACCAGCAAGCGTCGGAGAAAGTATACAAACCAACAACATACCGAGAGCCAGTGCATAAGAAAGCACTTCTGTATTTTTAAATATCCGTCCGAAAAAAATCACACCATCACCTGCCGCACCATCATCATCCCCTTTTGTCACAGCGCTATAAAAAATGGGAAATATTGCCGTGCCGATGACGAGGTTGTATGTTGAATTTGCCCAGTCGTACATCGCCCAGGCATTCTGCATTTTTTTGGTGGCTTTCATGTGGGGAAATCTAAATAAGATTCTTCATGAAAAAAAGTCATTTATCCTGAAATACACCACAATAGGTTTTTGACATAATGTATGTATGATTCTTCACGTATGGAGCAGCATGTGTAGAATCCCACTTGCGCCGGAGCAAAATGATTCCCATGCGAAATGTCAGATAATCAGATAAATTCGCAGCAATCAAATAAGCACTTGGAAAAACACTTCGACATCATCATTGTTGGCGGCGGAATAGTTGGCGCAGCAACGATGTATAAAATTCAGATCGCCTATCCGGACATTAAAATTCTTTTATTGGAAAAAGAAAATGGATTGGCTGATCATCAGACTGGCCATAACAGCGGAGTCATTCATTCCGGAATCTATTACAAACCCGGTTCTCAGAAAGCAGTGAACTGTGTCAATGGTAGAAGAGAGCTGGTGCAATTTGCCAAAGAACATCATATCCAACACGACATCTGCGGTAAGCTGATTGTTGCGAAGGACAGCACAGAATTTCCGCACATGGAAAAAATCTGGAGCAACGGTATTGAAAATGGCATCGAGGACATGCGCCGCGTAAACTCGAATGAAATCAAAGAAATCGAACCGTTTTGTGAAGGCATCTCCGGAATTCACGTTGGCTGCACAGGCATCATTGACTTTCGCGGAGCGACAGAAAAAATGGCAGAGATTGCCAAATCAAAACAACCCGCAAGTGAAGTGCACACCGGCGAAGAAGCTATTTCTTTTGAACGCAACGGAGAATTCATGCGAGTGATAACCAATAAAGCAGTTTACAGCGGAGGCAAACTTATATTTTGTGGAGGACTACAAGCTGACAGACTTGCGAAAAAAGATGGTGTTGACCTCAAAGAAAAAGTAGTTGGATTTCGTGGAGACTATTACGAACTCACTGAACAAGCAAAACACAAAATCAAACACCTCATCTATCCTGTTCCGAATCCTGACTTTCCATTTTTGGGCGTTCATTTTACGCGCATGGTGAATGGTGAAATCGAATGTGGACCCAATGCCGTGTTTACATTCAAACGCGAAGGATATGGCAAAACAGATTTTAGTCTGACGGATACGATCGACGCGCTCACATACATCGGCACGTGGAAATTGTTTTTCAATAACATGAAATTTGGAGTGGATGAATACCGTCGCGCATTTTCGAAACGACTTTTTTTAAAAACGCTACAACGATTGGTGCCATCACTTACGATGGAAGATATTCATCCGGGACGCGCGGGAGTTCGTGCGCTATTGCTGAGACAAGACGGCGACACCCGCGATGATTTTCGCATTGAATACACGGATCACAGTATTCACGTATTGAATGCGCCATCACCGGCAGCTACCGCAGCATTGGCAATTGGAGATAATGTAAGAGAAATGGCGGAGAAACATTTTGGGTTGAAGTAGATCTTCATCAAAAAAAATCCTTCATTCAGAATGCGGGGAAATTTACTTTGCTATCGTTTGGGTGGCCTTACTTCGAATCCTTTTGTGGTCTCATTAAGATGCGACAGCAAGCTTACTTCCGATTTTTTTAACCACAAAGATTTTTTTGGTTTTAAAACATGACCGTGATTGTGATTGACGAATGCTGGATTGTCGCTGATCTTGGTTTTAAGAGCCTTCGGCTTCTCCAAGGACACAAAGCGCTGCGGAGCGTTGTTTCTTTTTCGTTTCAAGGAATTTCACAGTATCAATTTCAGATCCGATAGCTATCGGATTTGTGGAATCCATCAAAATGCACAATGGATATGGTGTACTCAATCATAACCAAATCATGGAATATAAATTTTGTGGACTTTGTGTGAAATTCCTTTGAGAACTTTGTGTTTTCAAGCCCCCGAGGCAAAACCCGCTAATTCTATAAATTTCAAAAACTCTTCGGAAACAAAAAAAACAATTCTAAAAGCGACAAAAAAAAGCGACAATTTTATTTTTGTCGCTTTTGCATTCAAAATAAAAAAGTAATTTTTTTTCGGTAAAAATTTTCATCAGGGTTGCAAACGCAATCAGATTATTCCTTTATCCACTTCAGCGAAAAATTATCTGAATCCGTTTTTACTTGAATAAAATAAATTCCTGCATTCAGGTTTGCGACGTTCAATTTGCAAATGCCTCCAGATTTCATTTGATTGCGAATAACGCTTTGTACCAATGCGCCTTGTACATCAAAGACTTGGATTTCGACTTTTACAGGTGTTTCATTGGAGAAGGCGATGTTCAATTCGTTCCCTGCGGGATTAGGATAAATGCTGACCTTGCTTATTAAAGCGGCATCTTCTTCTATTGCTGAAATAAAACCACAACTGTTCAAGTTCATATCAGAGTAAAACGCTTTCACAATGTTTACCTCATCAAGAAGTCCACAAGCATTTTCAAAATTTGAAAGTAATGTATCGCGCTTGTAGACATAAGCGTATTCATAACAAGAATTTGCTCCGGCCGACAAGGAGATGGGTGATGCGACTCCCAATGCCCTGCGATCATTAGGTAGATTGCCAAGGGCTACTTCGGTGTCTGGTCCGGGACCACATGGAGAATCCGAATACATATAATTGCCCCCGGGTCTGTCTGCACCATCCAAGTATTTACCATGCATGTAATTGAAAGTTCCGATGTTTGTTTGAGGTTCACCGACAACAGCGTTAAAACCTGTTACGTAATAGGTATGCACTTCCATTGGATTGTTCAGAAAAACACATGCCTGTGCTGGTGGATTTTCGGCATAACCATTCGTCGAGGAAGCTTGTTCATCGAAGTTGTCACCACTGTAGCCATAAAAAAATCCACTTGTTGAATCAGAACCAACGAAATCATCAAGTGAATAACCTATATCCCAGTCATTCCAGACACCCAATCGAAAATCATCATAGTCATTTGCTGATCGATTGAATACATCAACGTTTGCAAAGAGTGTATTACTGATTGTTTCATTCATATCCTCAAATCCATAAAACATCACGTGTAACTCCAGATTCATTGGTTCCAAAACAAAGTGAGTCGACGCAGATCGTTGGTCATTCAATATGACGAGAATAGCCTGAGTTCCTTTTATTAACGGATAATCTCCAATAGCCGGTTCATACAAACCATTACTATTCATATCATGAAAAGGTGCTAGCAGAGCCGCTTCGCCATTACTTTCATTTCCGTTGCCTGGCCA
>JANOVT010000172.1:0-6292 GCA_031417525.1 Flavobacteriales bacterium
GCCAATGGCTGTTGGCTGATTACTTTCGCCTCCCCAAAAACCTCCATCATGCATTTCGAACTTTCAGAAGAACATAAAGCAGTACAACAGGCCGCGCGTGAATTCGCACAAAACGTATTGAAACCGGGCGTCATCGAACGCGACGAGTTGCAAAAATTTCCGGCCGCGGAAATCAAACAATTGGCAGCGCTCGGCTTTATGGGAATGATGGTTGATCCCAAATACGGTGGCAGCGGCATGGACACGATGAGTTATGTGATCGCAATGGAAGAAATTTCCAAAGTCGATGCATCGGTGTCGGTGTGCATGAGTGTAAATAATTCACTTGTCACATGGGGACTTGAGGCATTTGCTACGGAGGAACAAAAAATGAAATTTTTGGTTCCGTTGGCGAATGGCGAAAAGATCGGAGCATTTTGTTTGTCGGAACCGGAAGCGGGAAGCGATGCCACATCACAACGCACTACGGCAATCGATATGGGCGATCACTATTTGTTGAATGGAACAAAAAACTGGATCACGAATGGAAGCAGCGCGAGTACTTATCTCGTGATGGCCCAAACGGATGCAGCGAAAGGTCACAAAGGCATCAATTGCCTGATTGTGGAGCGCGGCATGGAAGGCTTCATCGTTGGTGCGAAAGAAAATAAACTTGGCATTCGCGGCAGCGACACACACACGTTAATGTTTCAGGATGTAAAAGTTCCGAAAGAAAATCGCATTGGCGAAGATGGATTTGGATTCAAGTTCGCGATGAAAACATTGAGTGGTGGCCGCATTGGTATTGCTGCACAGGCATTGGGAATTGCAGCAGGCGCATACGAACTTGCGCTTGCCTATTCTAAAGAAAGAAAAGCATTCGGAAAAGAGATTTCACAACACCAGGCGATTGCGTTCAAGCTCGCTGATATGGCTACGGATATAGAAGCTGCGAGATTGCTTGTGTATAAAGCAGCATGGTTAAAAGACCAACACCTCAACTACGACCAGGCAAGTGCCATTGCAAAATTATTTGCATCCACTGCGGCGATGAAACACACGGTGGAAGCTGTGCAAATTCACGGCGGCTATGGTTATGTAAAAGAGTATCACGTAGAGCGTTTGATGCGCGATGCGAAAATCACTCAGATCTATGAAGGCACCAGTGAAGTGCAGAAGATTGTGATTTCACGGAATGTGTTGGCGGGGTAGGTCGCTCGCTTCGCTCGGTTTATTTCACGCCACGCAGTGGTAAACAGAAAAATATCAGAGGAAGTTCGGAATTGCGCTGAAACTTTGTTTAAAAACATGTTTACGGAAGTGTATCGGTCATTTTTTGAGTTCTCTTAAAAGACTTAGTTTTGCTTTCATATGATTAAGCAGATTCACATTAAGAATTTTAAGTCGGTTCAGGATTTGAAACTGGATTTAGGCAGAGTGAATGTTTTCATTGGTGCTAATGGAAGTGGGAAGACTAACATTTTAGAGGCAATTGCATTAGCCGGGGCCTATTCATCCGATCAACTGAATTTGTTGGAGTTACGAGGGATGAGGATGCCTTCCATTGCCGAGCATTACAAATCCGCTTTTGACTATTTAAAAAGTACAGAGTTCATTTCTATTTCTATCGAGCAGAGCAATGATTCTGACAAAATAAAATACGAAATTCCATTATTTGCAATTGTAGATCAAATAAACTACAATGCCCATGAAATAAGAGAGCCAATAAAAGATAGACAAGATTATCTGAAGACAACAAAAAAAAATATCAATGAAGAAGACTTGGAATTGGCCAAGGAAGAAGTAATGAAAATGCACGGCCTTCATCGAATTTCATCACTTGAAAAGTTTGTCATTTACCAGCCTGAATATAGAATTCTTCGCAACCTAGTGGATGAAACACCACTTCGACCATTCGGTCTGCACGGACAGGGTCTGTTTCGAGAACTTAAAAATTTTCCAGACAATAAACTTCAAACAATAACAGAATATTTGAAAATTCTAGATTGGTTTGAAACATTTGAGCTTAAGGGTTCACTAGGTGGAGAAACTGTACTGAACATTAAAGATCGGTTTCTTGTCAAAGAACTTCAATGGTTTGATCAAAGAAGTTCAAATGAAGGATTTCTTTACATTTTATTTTACCTCACATTGTTTTTAAGTGATAGGTCTCCCTCCTTTTTTGCGATAGATAACGTCGAGTCAACTTTAAATCCATTGCTCAGCCAAAGACTTTTGCATTCACTGACTGATTTGGCAAAACAGAATAACAAACAAGCAATTCTAACCACTCACAGTGCCTCAATTCTCGACGGTCTTGATATTCGCGATGACGACCAAAGGCTTTTTGTTATTAGTCGCAACTTAGATGGTGAAACGATTGCGGATAGAATTCTCCCAAACGCAAATGAGAACGAAAAATCCTTGAAGCTCTCCGAAAAATGGTTAAGAGGTTACATCGGTGGTTTGCCAGATAATTTCTAATCAACATGAATTATTGTTTCGGACTCATAAGTGAAGGTCCTTCGGATCAATGGGTTATTCGATCCATTCTCTCGGGCTATTTCAACACTTCTGATCCATCCACGACACCATTGCAGCCGAATGTAGATGCAACAAGCGGGAAATTCGATGATGGAAATTGGGATAAGGTAATTAAGTACATCAAGTCCGAAAATTTTATTAGAGCTTTTGAAAATGTTCAATTCGTCATTATTCATGTCGATACCGACTGGGTGGATACTAAAGAACATCCATACGAAATTCAATACGACAATAAAGACACTTCTCAAATGCGTGTTGAAAACATGAAATTGTTTCTTATTCGTGAAATGAGTGAGGAAATTCATGCGAAATTTCAAGATCGTATAATCTGGTCTATTGCCGATAGACAAACTGAATGTTGGATGTTACCCTTATTCGCAACAACGAAAAGCGATAAGGTAAAGACTATTAATTGTCTCAATACACTTAATCAATATCTACAGCCAAAATTCAATTTTACAATCAATAAGAAAGAAAAAGCTTATTACGAAAAAGCATCCAAGGATTTTCGCAATAGAAAGCTATTTGATAGGGCGGAAAATTTCCAAGGCTCCATGAGTTCTTTTTTGGATAATCTTGAAACTTCTTTGCCAGGAAGGATGATTTGTAAGGAGCAGGATACAAGTGCCGACAATATTAATGAGGTCGCTACGTAACTGTTTATTCTTCTAAATGCCATGTTATTGCGAGGTTGTTATACCTTTCAGTTCACAATTCAATTTCTGCGAATTCTGAAATTCCTTCTGAAACTTTTCCGCGTGAAAAAAAAAGAGGAAAAAAGGCATTCTTTTCCCATTCGGCAAAATATTTTTTTACTGACGTCACGGACAAATTTTTAGCTGTAACGCATTTGTCCGTAGTCACCCCGGACAAAATTTTTTCCGACGTATTTTTGTCCGTTCAGATTTTTTTGTCGAAAAAATGCCACACAAATTTTCCAACCGCGCGCAACAGCTTGTGAAGTTTCGTCTTTCTCTGGGCTTTGATGTAAGATCCTTCGCCGATTATTTGCATATCTCCAAGAGTGTTTTGGCAGAAGTTGAAAGCAATCAACGAGGAATACCCAACCTCGCAGGTCGATATCTCAACGAGTTGATGGCTGGAATAAATCGAAAAAAAATAATCAAGGACTTTAAGCAGAAATTTTCTTCTGAAGAAAATGTCAGGCTGAATATTTATCGTGAAAAGGAAACGAAAAATTGACCATTAAACTTATAGTAGCCGAAATCCGTCTACGTGCAATAGAAGAAAAATATGCTGAGGGTTTGCTGGTATTAGAAAACCTCTCGATGGTGGATGTTCAAACTCCACTGTCTGCAGGCGAGCAACATCAGCGCATGGTAGATCTATCCGGGCACAAACAAAATCGAAAACTTGTGAAAATTGACATGGCCAGACAAATGCGATTGAAGCAACAAATCATCGGGTTAAAAGCCCAGCTCAAACTTCTGGCATTGAAATAACGCAGTAACATTATTCCCGCTTCAGAATCTTACCTATATTATTGCAATCTGTTAGCTGAAAAAAGATCAGCAAAAAATTATCAATCACGACAAACCATGACATTCAGCGAACTCAATCTCAACAAAGCCCTGCTCAATGCATTGGATGATCTTGGGTACACCACTCCTACTACAATTCAGGAGCAAGTATTTACGCCCATCATGGCGGGCAAAGATGTATTAGGCATCGCGCAGACGGGAACAGGAAAAACACTTGCTTACTTGATTCCACTCATTCGGCTTTGGCAATTTTCACCGAAAAAAAATCCTGAGCTATTGATCCTGGTGCCAACGAGAGAACTCGTTGCGCAAGTCGTTGATCAGTTTGCAGAAATCGCGAAGTATACCAACCTGATAGCAACAGGAGCGTATGGCGGAACGAATATCAAAACACAAATGGCGGTTATTGCTGCGGGTGTGGATGTGGTGGTTGGAACACCAGGAAGACTGAATGATCTCATTATGAATCGCTCGATCAATGCCAAACAAGTTAAGAAACTGGTGATTGATGAAGTAGATGAAATGATGAAACTCGGTTTTCGTACAGAATTAAAAAATCTTTTGGACCTACTACCTGATCGTCGACAGACATTGATGTTTTCTGCAACGATTACCGACGAAATAGATGCGCTTGTCAAAAATAATTTCAATCGTGCAGTCAAAATCGAAGCGGCCGCAACCGGTACTCCAGTAGAAGGCATCAAACAAATTGCCTATCAGATAGCGAATTTCAATACTAAAATAAATTTTCTCGCACACTTGCTATCAACTGATGATAGCATGACCAAAGTTTTGGTTTTTGCCGGAAACAAAAGAGTTGCAGATCGTGTGAATAGTGAGTTGGAATTTTCATTTCCCGAAGAAGTTGCTGTGATACATGGAAACAAATCACAGAACCGAAGATTCAAAACCGTTGAAGAATTTGAGAACGGCACTTGTCGAATTCTGATTGCAAGTGATTTGATTGCGCGCGGTCTCGATGTATCGGAAGTTTCGCATGTTGTCAATCTGAATATTCCGGACGTGCCTGAAGACTATATGCACCGCATTGGTCGCACGGGAAGAGCAGACAAAAGTGGAATCGCCATTTCCATGTTCACTGAAAAAGAAAAAGGAGATCTCACGCAAATTGAATCGTTGATGGGAATAAAAATTCCTAGAAAAAAAATGCCAGAAGCAGTTGAAGTGTCGAACGTGCTGACACCTGACGAAGAAAAAACAGCGGGCATGAAAATCATTCAGGTGCGACAACCAAAAGTGGCAGACAAAGGATTGGCGTTTCACGAAAAGAAAAACAAGAATAAAAAAGTACCGATCAAAGTTTCGAGAGAAGACAAAAAGAAGTTGAAACTTGGAAAACGGTATGGAACGACACATGGAGGACTAGGCAAAAAGAAAAAATGATTGCGCACATATTAAAAAGCAAAGCCGCTCCGGAAATCCGAAGCGGCTTTTTTACCAAAACTAACCCGTGTGAAAACACGACCTATTAACCACCACTAACTCTTTATAAAATTCTGAACAAGAATCTTTCTATCATTCATCAAACGAATGCTGTAGATGCCTGAAGGCAAGTCTGAAACATTCAATTCGAAATTCGTTTGATTGAATGTGCCTTGCAATATCATGGAGCCGGTCACATCAAAC
Source organism: Flavobacteriales bacterium (assembly GCA_031417525.1). Taxonomy (GTDB): domain Bacteria; phylum Bacteroidota; class Bacteroidia; order Flavobacteriales_D; family Sanyastnellaceae; genus JAIBBG01. Next base: position 5,673 of record JANOVT010000172.1, read on the forward strand.
ACTTGATAAGAGGCTTGATTGTGTGCCGAAGGGATTACAATATTCAAAACTTCGTTCGCTGGATTTGGATAAACAGATCCAATCAAACTATTTTGTTCAATCACAGAAGTTGGGATAGTCAACACCGCATCTATCACATGAACAACACCATTTTCAGCCAGTATATCCGCAACTATAACTTGCGCATCATTAATGAAAACCCCATCCATGTTGATGGTTACTAAAACATCTTCACCCTGCAAAGTTGCAATTACTTGTCCATCAGAAAGTGAGGTTGAAAGAGCAGCTCCACTGACAACATGATACAATAATATTTGAGCGAGTGTACCTTGTGGGTCAGCAAGCAATTCGTCCAAAAGTCCGGATGGCAATGCAGCAAAAGCAGCATCTGTTGGTGCAAAAACAGTGAAAGGACCAGTGCCGGAAAGATCGTCAACAAGACCGGCAGCAATCACTGCAGTTTCAAGTGTTATGTGAATAGCGCTGCCAACGATGATGTCGACAACCGTTGCAGGAAGTGGCTCGCCCAATTCAGGAACAAGCACAGCATCGATCACGTGTACTACACCATTTTCAGCTAAAAGATCAGCAACAATTACTTGTGCGTTATTGATGAAAAC
>JANOVT010000173.1:0-9758 GCA_031417525.1 Flavobacteriales bacterium
AGTCTCTATAACACCAGAAGATCCCTCGTTTCACTCGGGATGACATTCGCTCGGGAGAATAGGATAAGGCCGCTTCGCTTTGTCATTGACTCGGTGTGAGGCATGATCAACTCTTACAACACCAGAAGATCCCTCGTTACACTCGGGATGACATTCGCTAGGGAGAATAGGATGAGGCCGCGAAGCGGCCTCATTAACATAAACCGAATCTTTTATTATACTTCGATTGGAATTTTCTTTTCACCTATTTTCATTGAAAGGAACGGAAGAAAAATTCCAAACTCATTCTGCAATACACACCTTCCTTGTCAGAGATGAATTGTCCGCCAATATGAATTGAATCATATACACACCTGCTGAAAGATTGGATACATCGATGATTCCCTGATCAGGTTGTTTCTTGTTTTGGGTCATCCAGACAAGAGTTCCGGTTGAGCTGAGAAGCTTTACTTGTGTGATCGGCGAAGTCGTTTTCCATGTCAAATGATTACTTGCCGGATTCGGATAGAACTGAATTCCGATTGCTTCAATCGAAGAAGTGAAGCCAATAAATTCAGAGGGACTTTGCAAAACACAATCATCAGAAATCTGGATTCTCGCATAGTATTCACCTTCACCACCGGGTGCGTATGATGAACCAGATTCATTCTCAATGAGCACATCATTTTCGTACCAGGTAATTCCACCCGCGTCCGGAGTGCAGTGCAGAATACCATTTTCATAGACCAAAGTGGTGGAAATATCTTCACATAAGACAATTGTATTCAGAGTTTGATTCGTGACAATGGCTTCGTTGAGATCAAAATAAATGGAGGCGAAATTTTCAATGGTAGTGCCGGGTGAAAGATTTTCATCCTGCTCGATGACAAAGGTGACATAACCATGCGAGCCAGGTTCGTCGCTTGTTGAGTCGGGTAGCATGATATTTTCAAAAGTAAATTCAGCCATTCCAGAATTATGAATGTTCAACTGATAATCATGTGAGGAAGCAATCGGTTGCAAGGTCATCCAATCCAGATTTTCTGGAAGCATGTCTGTTATGATCACATGCTGTGCCGGCGCAGTACCCGTGTTTTGAAACTGAATCGTGTACACGAGTGATTCATTTTGCATTTTCCAGCCTTCAATTCCATAACCGGTCGATTCCGATTTCAAATTCGGATCGTAAGAACATTGCAACTGATAAGTGAAATTTTCTGTGTCGAGAAATTCGTCGGGATTACTTGACTCGCTCACAGAAGCTTCAAAATTGAGCCATTCGCCGATATTTGACACACCGGGCATTGAAGCGTAGATAGTGAAGTACGCGTTCTGATGAATGCCCAAATTTTCAATATCAAAAACCAGTGTATTACCAGAAATGGTTGAAGGTGTAATATCGCTTCCGATGTATGTTGTTGACGGATCGAGTGTATAGTTCAACGTTCCATTCAACGGAACATTTCCATCATTAAAGACACTAACCACTTGATGGGATGTTAGATTACAGGTTGCATTCTGATAAACGGTATGAACAATACAGGCGGATACCGGTGTATTTGCGATCACACCAAAATTCTGCTGTTCAATGATGGGTACCAATTCCGAAAGTTCCACCGAGTATGTTGATGGAGTGGTCATCGTCCATTGAAGAGGGTCAGTCTGGATGGAAATGGTATTTGACCCCGGTGAAGAGTATGCAGAATAGTTTCCATCTGCATCGGAAAAAACCAGCGATTGATTCGCATTCATTACCAGCGGGAAGTGTGGAATGGCAGTTTCATCCGCATCAAAAATGCCATCCAGATCTGTATCATAAAATACAGTACCTTCAATGATGTATTGCGGAGTTGTCACAGTGACAGTATCTGTAAGAGCGCATCCATAAGTATCAATCAGGTCAGCGTGAAAAATATACTCTGTCGACAATTCAGTTGGATAAATTTCTGAGATGAGAAATTCTGAAGAGCTAAGAGTCGGATCTGTTTCCCAGAAGTAAGAAATTTCGGAGGAATAACTTTTTTGAACAAGCATAACAATTGGTGGAAAATCACCATCCTGACAAGATGTACCATCCCATGGCATATTAATTTCCATATACAAACAGCCATTCGCATTGGATGAGTTGAAAGATGAACCCGAGACTTCTGAATTTAAAGATCCGATTTGAGGATCATTGAAGTCGGTGCCATCGAAGATGTTGATCGAGCCAGGAATTGAACCAAATTCTCCCGAAGTAAAGGTTAATTCGATCGGTGATTGACATCCAAAAATACTTCCTGAACAAAACCCCTGTGAATAAAATTCATTGGCACCAAGGCAGATTTCAAATGTTTCACTTCCAAAGCAAGGGTCGTCTAAAAGCGAAACGCTGCCCTCCACTTGTGTCGCATCTATTCCGAAATAAAAATCTGCACCCGCACTCATTTGTAGTGTATTGTCGAAGAAGTCGAAACTATAATTCTGTGAAGCACTGCAGCCGGCTGAATTGATTGCCTGATAAGTGATTTGTGAAGTTGAAGGAACATCAGAGACTAAAGTGATGACATCTCCGTCACCGCTGATCATAAAATCACCATTCGCAATCCATGTTGTGGAATCAGCATCACTACCAAAAGTGGGTTGATAGGTTTCGAAACCATCAAATTGTGTGTCATCGAGTTGGAGATTCCATCCGAAAATGTAGCCATTATCGATGGCGAGATTGTCGGTAACCAGAAGGTTCCATGTACCATTTAGCGGACAACCGCCTAACGCGCACATATCTTCACACGACTCGTAATTTCCGGGAGGCAATGCAGGGCTTGCGAACGCTGCGTTTTCGGCGAATGTTCCGTTTGTGGCATCGGGTGTCCAGCTGTAATTGTATCCAATTCCCGGAGTTGAACTATCATCATCAAGCGGCTCACCTAAATGCACACCTCCGCCACCATCTCCCCAACAAATTAAATTCACTTCTGTTCCATTTGGACAGATCAGCGCAATACTCAGATCGCCCAAATAACTGTGTTCTATGTTAATACCCACACTCATTAACTGACTACAATCGGTAATGACAGAACCTTCCGAATAGCCTGCTATTTCTATATTATTATCACTTCCAAAACCAGCTCCATCTGGCAGATAATGTATATCTTCACTTGAAGCTGGAGACAAGGAGTTGATTGCTGGAGAACTCGCTGATCCCAGCAGTTCAACTTCAACACCGGTGCAAACATCAAAAGGACCGAAAGGAGATATTACAATATCCGCATTTTGAGCGACCGTCAATGGAACGAGACCGGATGAAACACATCCTGTTGACCATTCGATTTCTAAAGTTACAACATAGAGATCAGGTTGTTCATACACATAATTGTAAATCGCATCTTGAGTGACAACGGTGTTGCCTTCACCGGTATGCCATCGATATTCAACTGCTGAGAAACCATTTGGCGGAATGCTGGCGCTTGCATCAAGTACGACATTTTGTTGCCAGCAGTATTGCGCATATCCACCCTCCAGGTTGTTGTATCCGGTAACTGTGGCTACAACATCACCTGCGAGGCAAGGAGAAGTGCAAGAAAACTCAGCATCTAAAGTGGTCAGGGTTACGAAATCTGATGAGTTGTCATCATACAGCAAAGTGAGGCAGCCGGAAGGATTAGAAGCAGTGAATGTCAATCCTGCTAATTGAGTGTCAGTGAAGGAACCCATGAGTGGCGAATTGATATCAAGTCCATTGTAAAGTGAAAGAATATCACAACCACCGTAGCAATTAATTTCAGTTTGATTAAATGAAATGCTGATGTTGGTGCCACCTGTCGCAGGATAGATGGTAAGCGTATCATCATTGATCATCTCGAACAAATCCGTTGTATAGGAGAGGATTCCCTGGCATGTATAAATGGTTCCGGTATGCATGCAAAACACATCAGGATTGTTGCAGTATTGCGCATTCGAAAACAAACTGAAGTAAAGAAGGCATGCACCGAGGATGATTTGATTTTTCATGGTAAGGTTTTTCAAGGTTTTTGTTCCGCGCGTCCAGAAAACATTTATGCTCTATCAGCGAATATTCGCATCAAACAGATGAGCACACACAAATTCCAGCAAAAGTCATTTTTCAGAAATTCTGATGTAAATCTCAAATTGCGAGACTAATATAGCCCGAATAGATTTTCCCCTACCTGTGTTCGATCGGCAAATTTCGAAACGCTCTCAGGACTTCTGAGCCTTTCATTATTCATTGATAAATCTGTTTATTCTTCTCAGGGCACTTCTAAAACCTCTTTCAATGATCGACCAATTATGTGATGTGCGACATTTTAGAAATCTTACGCCATGTTCATTTCGTCGAATACTTGTTCAAGCCTCCGTTCCATAGCATAGGCTACTCAACTTTCACGAAGGGACAAGCTGATTTTCTTCGTCTTCGACGAAATGAACTAAAGTGATTCATAAAACGGGTTATTAGAACTGCCCTATATAAGAATTTGCTTAAACGCAGATTCCACAGATTTAGGCGCAGATTTTCGCAAGAAAAAGCAGTAACGCACTAAAATGAACGTACAAAAAAAAATCCCGCACGAAGCGGGATTTTAAATATCTATTTAAGAAGTCGCTTATTCAGCCACCACTTCAAATTTCACAATGGCAGAAACTTCTTTGTGGAGTTTCACTTTTGCTTCGTAGTTGCCAAGCATTTTGATGTGCTCTTCAGAAATGCTGATGCTCTTGCGGTCGATATTGAAACCTGCTTTTCCAAGCGCTTCAGAAATCTGGATGGTATTGATCGATCCAAAGATTTTTCCGGTTTCGGAAGCTTTAGTACCAATTTTCAATTCCAGTGCATTGAGTTTGTCAGCCAAAGCTTGTCCCTCAGCAAGGATTTTTGTTTCCTTGTGAGCACGTTGCTTCAGGTTTTCTGTCAACATTTTTTTCGTGCTCTCAGTAGCAGCAATAGCATATCCACGTGGGATGAGGAAATTGCGCGCGTATCCTGGTTTTACGTTAACGACTTCGTCCTTAGCGCCCAGTTTTTCGATGTTTGATTTAAGAATTACTTCCATGATAATGTCCCTCGTGGTTATTATTTCAACATGTCAGCTACGTATGGCATAAGGGCCAGGTGACGTGCTTTTTTAACTGCCTGAGCCACTTTACGCTGATACTTCAATGAAGTACCGGTGATGCGGCGTGGCAGCAATTTACCTTGCTCATTGCAGAGTTTCAGCAAAAAGTCTGCGTCTTTGTAGTCTACGTATTTAATGCCGTGCTTCTTGAAGCGGCAATATTTTTCCTGTTTGGTCTCGATATCAATCGGACTCAGGTAACGGATTTCTTCGCTCATTTTTAAATGTTTTTGATGGTTAGAAGATTAGGCTTCGGCCTTTGTTTCAGCAGGCTTTTCCTTTTTTTCTTTCGCCTTGTTGCGGCGGCTTTCAGCATAAGTGACATGGTATTTATCCATGGCAGTAGTGAGAAAGCGAAGGATTCGCTCATCTCTGCGGAATTCAGTTTCGAATGGGGTAATAACCTCGCCATCCGCTTCGAACTCAAACAGTTGGTAAAAGCCAGTTGTTTTCTTCTGGATCGGGTAAGCTAATTTTCTCAAGCCCCAGTTGTCCTCGTGCTTGATTTTAGCGCCTTTTCCTTTCAAAAACTTCTTGAACTTATCCACTGTTTCCGCTGCCTGTTCTTCAGACAGCACGGGAGTCATAATGAAAACAGTCTCGTAACGGTTCATTGATTTTGAATTGTTTATAATTAATTTTTGGGAGCGCGAATGTACGGTAGTGTTGGCGATTACCAAGCAATTGTGTCTTTTTTTTTCGATTTGGTATGGAAATGCTTGATTTCGGAGGGAAGCTGGATGTTGGAAGTTGGAAATGGGAAGCTGGAAATGGGAAGCTGGAAGTTGGAAATGAGGGCCAACGTGGCCGCGAAGCGGCCTCACCCTATTCTTCCTCGATGCTGTCATCCCGAGCGAATGCGAGGGATCTGTCCGAGTTCTGGAGCCGTCATTTTTGAAACCTGACTGATCCTTCAGTTTGTTTGCTATTCACAAGTTAGTTCAAAGCCTCGCCAGGATTGAAGAGTTTCCAAGATCTTATAAGAATGGTTCGACAAGCTCACCATGACATTGGGCCCGGGGTTTAGGAAAAAATGGCGGCGCGAAGCGCCACCATTTTTCCCCCTACACGGAACAATGCCGTCATGGTGAGCCTGTCGAACCATGCTTCGCATACTAAGCACACCTTTTCAAAAATGTCATCCTCATGGTTTGGTTTTAATGGTTACACTCGGGATGACAGTCGCGTTTGGGAAATTGGATTTTTTGTCCCATCAGGACAAAAAATAATGCTCTACAACTCAATTTTAATTGAAATAAACCAAACACTCTTTACAATGCGGCAGAACCACGAATGTGGTTCACTGACTTAGCCCCGGGTGAAATTCAACCAGGAAAAATTCGAAGAATTTTGACGGTTGAATTTTACCCGGGGTTGAACGGGCGTGCGACATCCAACTCCGAAGGAGTTGAACAACACCAAACCCTGATGAAGATACATGTCTGATTTCCGCGAGAAACAAACTCCGTAGCGAATTTCCGCTTGTTACAAATCAAACCCCGTCCCTCCAAAATGTAACGTTGTTACATTTTGAGCTACGTCATGCGTAAATGTAACATTGTTACATTTTTAAAAGTGCGTCTGTGAAATGTAACGGTGTTACATTTGAACATTGCCAATTCAAAAATGTAACAAATGAAATTCCAACTGGGAACGGAAGTCGAATTCCGGAAAATAGTAGGACTAAGACAGGAGGATTTCGCTGCTCTGTTCAGGGTTAAGAGGGAAGCGCTTTCGATGTTGGAAAGCGGGCAACGTCAAAATCCTGCTTTATATAAGCGAATTATGATCATCCGCGATGCACTGGAAAATTCAATGGCTGATCCGGAGCAATCGGCTTCATTGAAATTGAGTCCCGATGAAAAGTACCAAGTGAATCGTTTAAAACGGCGCAGGGAAATGCAACTGGCCAATTATCGTCAGAAATTGGCTGATTTGGAAATGGACGCTCATTATATACGTGAATTGCAATACCGGCTTCCTTTGCTAAAGGCAGATGCCCAGGCATTGGCTAATAAAGCTGAAGTGAAAGAGGATGATTTAAACTTTTGGATTGACATGGCGATCCAGATGCAGAAATCGCAGAAATATAAATGCACTTCGCAACAGCAAGCTGAATTGAAAGTGAAGATTGCAGCGCTGGAAGCTGAGATACGGGAGGCTGAAAAAATCCTGGCGGAAAATGGATGATCATGAGCCGGGAAGTTTCTGGACTAACTTTCAGAGAGCTTCCATTTTTCGGGAAGGTTTCACGCTCATCCTTGTCATTATTTCTGGTATTAGTTTACCGCTTCTATAAGTCGACATTCTCGATGACTAAACCTTTACGCGGTCATCGAACTGGATGCGAGACGCAAAGCTATATCCAACTGCTGAGTCGCTCATTTCTTGCGGCTGCTGTTATGCGTTCATGATAAGATCAGTTTGTAGTTCGCTGTACGAAGTGAGCAAACTGTTCATTCAATCTTATTATGTGTTTTAGTAGTGTAGCAAACTAACCAATAATATGTCAGATTGAAAAACTTAAACTCTCCCGAAATATCTTTAATCTTATTTCGTAAAAATGTTTCTGTCGGGAAGTTTTTCAATACTAAATGTTCTGTGTTATCCTCAAGTTTTCTTGACTGAAAACTGTTGCCCTGCTCGTCCCTTGTTGTAACCGGATGATTACTACTTTCAACATAATTGTTGTCCATAAAAACGACTGTGCCGCCGGGAGAAACCAAACGGTTAACTGTTGAAAGAAATTTGTCAAGGTCTTGTAGTAAGATATGACTCCAAATAAAACCGCCAAACAAACTTTCAAATTTGTTATGGAGAGGGAAATTATAAATATCGGCAAGTTCAAACGAAACCTGTTTGTTGGAGAAATCTTTTTTCACAGCAATGTCAATGACAGTTTCATTAATGTCGGTGGCAAGAATTGACGTTGCTTTAGCTGCAATTTTCTCTGTCCAGTAGCCTGTCCCACAAGCAATTTCTAAAACCTGTTTGTCGGCAAAAATTTCTTGCAAAATGGTTGTTGCACTTTTTAAGTCATCCTGGCGTTCTGGTTTAGAATATATTTTCTCGTATTCGTTTGCTCTGTCTTTGTAGTATGAAACTATGTCGGTATTCATGTTGTCAAGTTTTTTATTTCTGTTTGTTTCTTGCCGTCAGTAAGAAACTCTCAGGTTGTGGATGCATGACCCAAAACGGCTTTGCAGCTACCCGAAGAGCGGGACTTTTACCACACAACTGTCTTTGGAACACGAAATCCCACCTCTTGGGTAGGTGATGTTACCTGCTGTGCCATCTTCTTTCGTCATACCAATTTATTTTGAAACGACCATTCGTCCGCTCATGGAATTTAGATTGTCAATTGTCACCACATAAGTATAAATACCATTTTGTAAGTCGTCAGCACTAATTGTCAATGAATGATTGCCTGCCGAATAATTTGAGTTAAGTGTTTTAGAAGTTATTTGTCCCAAAGAATTATAGATGAAGATTTGAACATTTGCGTTTTTAACAAGAGCCAAATTAATTGTTGTTGTTTGATTAAAAGGGTTTGGAAAGTTTTGTCCAATTTTTATCTCATCTTTTGAATTTTCATTGATACCAGTGCTTGCTGAAGCTGTTGGTTGTTGTTGTGTTACGCAATGCACCATTCCTCCATTTTCATATAAATTTCTACAATCAATTCCGACAACTGTTCTTCCAGGATGTAGTCCTTGAATGATGGCATTGGCAACAGCATCATTTGGGTCATTGTAGTTTGGAACTAATACAACATTATTGGCAATGTAGTAATTGCAATACGAACCTTTGTAGCCCAAATTATTTCCATAGGTAGTCACTACATCATTTTGAGTTAATGGAACATAAACTATATTGTATGCAACATTGCTTACATTGCTTGAAGCGTAAAGAGTTGCTATGTCGGTTGATGATAGTCCCCAATAAACCAAGTCAGCATTATTCATTGTTACCAATGTACTGTCGTTTGCAAATTTCGCAAAGCCGTCAATATGAGCATCTGTAATATCGTCTGGACCTAAAAACCCATCCAGCCATATAAATTTAGTAGCGCCTATATATTGATTAAAAATAGTTTCTGCTTGAGATTGTGTCATTCCAGGATTTCTGATTGCTAAAGCACCTCCTGAGTTTATTTGGGTTAGTATTGAACTTTTGGTTGCCAAAAGAACTCCATTTCCGTCAAGCTCAAAAGAACCTCCTTCAACTACCATTATAGAATTCAAATTAATCACAGGAATACTTAGAGCAGTTCCAACACTTGATGGTATTGGATTGCAAAGGTTATAATTGTAATCACCTCCCCATCCGTTAAATCCCCAATCTTCTATATTTAAATTTCCTCCTGTATCTCTTACGAAGATTGGTCCGTTGTCTCTTACCCAAACATCGTTTGTTTGAAATAATTTGAAATCAACATTTGTCAAACTAACGCTTGCTGCGGTCAGTAAGTTTGTAATACGAGTTTGCTCGGTTGAGTTATAAGCTATGATATGAACCTTTTCACTACCAACCAAAGCACTTGTCATTGCAACCCATGTAGCATCCAATCTGTTTCTATATGTTATTCCGTATTCATATTGATGTGGCCATTGTAGCCATGTTCCTTCATGCGTTAAGTCCTCGGCAGGCATTTGATATGTCTGT
>JANOVT010000174.1:0-44627 GCA_031417525.1 Flavobacteriales bacterium
ATTAAAATGTCCTTGCAATGCAGGATTCGTGAATAAGTCGGTATTCAGATCGATGTGCATCGTCATGAAATTTGTTCCGTCCGTCAACTCGACGTCGAAACCGGAACCAATTTGTGTCCATTGTGTTTCATCCACCAGCTCAACACAGGTAAGTTGAACCATGTGACTTTCATTTACTTCACCCAAAGAAGTAACAAGGGTTGGTGTCTCAAGCGTGTGTCCGCCATCAACATAAATAATCTGGTCCGGGAAAAATTCCGTCATACCCATAAACTGACTCACTTCTCCAAAAACAACGACGCTGTCACCTTCCAGCACCGTATATCCAAAGTTATTATTTGCATCAAACACTTTGATACCTCCGGCACCTTGAATCAACGTAAATTCAGTGCCATCCGGATTAAAATTGATGCCATGAACTATTCCTGTGATCGCGCAGAAAACGCCGAGGCTATCTGCCGCTCCGCTTGCATCTTCATTTATAATTTCTTCAATCGTATAAAGTGGATAATTCTGATCACTTGGCTCAATAGAAATAGTGATACTTTGATTTACGAATGACGCAAGGTTGTTGTCATCATTCATCAATAGCGTGAGGTATTCGTAAGTGTCTTCTTCGATCAGATCATCAATGATCTCCAATGAAATAATCTGACTCGTGCTCGATGGCGTGAAGGTCAGAGTTACGGGGAATTGATTTACAAAATCAACATCTGCTGTTGCGGTCGCAGAACTGATATCAATCGTAATTGGAACATCTCCTGTGACATTGAATGCATTGACTGTGATATCAAGCACACCAACTGCCTCTTCCACTTGAATGGCGCTAACCTCAAAGGTGATATACGCCAGACCAGAGCATGCCTGTGCATCATGCGTGCCGATGTGTGTTAAATCGGTTGCAGGATAAATCAACCACTGTCCTTGTGAAATGGCCCAGTCAATTGTGGGTGCGTTTACCAATGGATTTCTAACGAGACTATGATCAACCGTTGATCCAATTCCGAACTGCCAGCCCGCAACACCGGGATCAACGCCAATGACACCTATCACATCAATTGTTTCCAGATTGTAGGTCAAGGCGATTGCATCATTTCCATTAAAGGTTGCAAGACCCGCTGTCATGTCCGCTACCGCAAGAATTGCCGGATCAGACTGGGAATTTGCTACAACAAAAACATCTCCGGGCTGCAGTGTTCCGGCAAGAGCAACCACTGAAGTATAATCGATCGCACCATTGGCATATGCGAATAAATCGTAATCAGAAAGATCAACCGGAAATGGCGTAGGATTGTAAATCTCGACCGCTTTATTATTGGAAGTGCCTTCCAGATATTCAGATATATAAAGTCGTGTGCATCCTTCGCCTAACGTACAATCCAGCACATGCACTTCGATTGAATTATCCGAAAGATCAAGACATTCACCCAGGGTACTTAATCCATTCAATAAATCACCCGGCTCCGTAGTGTTAGGATCAAGACCTATGTAGTAAGCAACTCCATGAAGATTGTAATCACCGATCGGCAATTCATTCAGATCTATTGAATTATCTGCGAGTACCTCCACGATTGTTCCATCCGTATTGGCTAAGATATATGCATAGTAATCCGCATTTCCAGAGTTGGCATTCGATAGGGTGTAGATGTCGGATTCGCCATCAAGGCAAGCACTCAAGTAGGTGTTTTGATTCGAAGCCTGTATGACACCTCCATCACATACATTTATTGAACAGGTAGTCAATTCTGCCAATAGCGAATTCACTGAAAGAGAATAACACGCATCAGAAGTAACAGACCCGATTAGCTGGCCTGCTGCAATACTTCCAGTGTTCAGAGCGCCATTGTAAGAGAAACCATATAAGTGATATTGGCCATCAGGCAAATCATTGAGGTCGAAATTGCCTGAAGACTCAGAGCTGATGATCAAATCATTTATATCGGTCAGAATGTAGATATATGATTCGCCATACAGGCTGCTGTTTGCGAGCAAGATTGCATCATTCACCTGCTCGGTGCATTGAGCGAGTTGTCCCGAAACGAGTGAAATATTTCCTCCTGAGCACAGGGGTACATTCGTCATACCCGGTGTCGGATTTTGAGTGAGATAATTGGTAACATCGAGCGCCACACCTCCATCAGGTATTCTGCTAAAGGAGAGTGCATCATTTGCCAGAGCATCGAGTTGTAATTGGCCGGGTGTCAACGCGGCAATAAGTCCATCATCCTGTGCATCTTCTGTTCCATAAACCATCGCATCCACTACGTTTGTTTGTGTTGCCGGTAATCCTGCCGGCCAGTCAGCGGCATTGCCAATATAAATTGCTACGCCATCAGCACCATTCTGGATATTATTTGTCGCACCTGGCAACACCATATCCACGTTAGTTACCAGTGAACTTCCCAATACAAAAAATCCTTCAGCATCCAATGACATTCCATCCAGATCATACGAAGCATAACTCAAATCGTCAGCACCACTGAAAAATACAATCACCAATCCATCCAGTGCTGTGTTTGGGGTACCAAACAATTCAATGAACTCATTCGTGTCTGTAGATGGTTGATCCGGATCGAGTTCGTTGATTCGAACATCCGTATTTGGTCCAACTACCAGAGGTTGATCCGACCACTGATTCAGTCCGCTGGCACTTCCATCTCCGATATAATACCACGGACCTGTTCCGGTCAGAAATTGACCCGCCGTCCACAATCCCGCCGTGTTCGCTACATTTTCACGACCCTGACCTGAGGCGCCGTATTGCATAAAATCAACCATGCTTGCTGCAGACGAAAATGATCCGGTAGGCAAATACAGTCCAAGATCACTTGCCGTCGTGTTAAATCCCGATCCGGCATTCCAGGCAACAGTGACTTCTTCATCTGCCGATAAATTGAGGTCGCCGGTAACAATGGTTACATTTCCAATGGCAATGTTTGAATATTCAAACAAGGCACAAAAACGATAGCTTGTTATGTCAACGGAAGTTCCTCCAAAGTTCTTGATCGTGATCTCATTTGTTGTCGGGTTTACGTAGTTCAGCTTTAATTGAGCATTGGCAAAAACATGCAGACATAGACATGCGGCAAGTAGAAGTTTTTTCATGTAAGATGGGTGATTTGATTTTCTGTTTTCAATCATTAAAGTGGCCGCAATTTCGACAATCTGTGTTGATTATAAAAGTCAAAAAAGGAATCAAAATGAAAAGTTATCGTAACGTTTGTTGGAATAAGAATGAAGCCCCGCATCACAAATAACCTGTCTGTTTTCCTTGAAAAGAAAGACATCTATCAACTACCAATTCCAATTTGCTGATTAAAAAGACTTCGCCTGATGCTGCTGTTGTATCGACAATCAAAGGATTTTGTGACAGAAACCAATCCATTTTGAAGAATGAGTAATCCTTACATTTTCGACAAGGCTTATTACGTCGAATGTTTTCCATTCTGATACTCATCACTAATATTAGTGGTATGATAGATATAAAAAAGTGCCACTCTGATATAGATTTGTTCTACTCATTCATTGCCACTGCTGCAACTCGATCATTTTCGGAAAAATAGCTGAACATTCGCTGCAGATAAGTAGCCAAACCAAAAACCTTAATTGAAATGAAATCTTTTTTTATCCGTCTTTCATTAATGATCGGCCTCACCGCAACCTTCCTCGTTGCATGCAAAAAAGAAAATACGGAAGAAGTCATTGAAGAAAACACTCCGGCACCAACAGGAAACAGAACCTTGCTTTGTGGAACAGTAACAGATCGAAACGGCATTCCTCTTTCGGGAGTTAACATCACGGCCGGCTCGTCCACAGCGACGTCTAACAATACAGGATATTTTGCCTTCAACGATTTTCCATGTGGAGACAGGTGTTTTGTGCATTGCGCAAAATCAGGTTTCTTCGATGGTAGTCGTGGTGTGATCACTCAGGTTGGCGATGTCACCTTGGCCAATGTGGTGATGATCGAATCTACAACCAACTTCAGTGTAGATGCAGGCGCGAATCAGGGTCTTTTGCTTCCCGGTGGAGCCGGCGTTTTATTGAGTCCAAATACAGTTGCTGCATCAGATGGATCCGTCTACTCCGGTAACGTCAATGTTTCCATCGTTCACCTCGATCCAACCGCAAGTGATTTCGCGGAAACAACACCTGGTGGCGATCTTATTGGACTTGATCTGAATGGTGAAACCAGTCAATTACTTTCTTATGGAATGATCATGGTCGAGATGACCGATGGTTCAGGTAATGAATTGAACCTTCTTCCCGGTGCTTCTGCGAATATCATCCTGCCGGTTCCTGCTTCCATGCTTGGCAACGCACCATCAAACATTCCACTATGGCACTTCAACGAATCAACTGGAATCTGGATTGAAGAAGGACAAGCCACGTTGAATGGAAATGAATACTACGGTACGGTATCGCATTTCTCTACCTGGAATTGTGATTATCCAGGGGAAAGATCTACCATTTATGGTCGTGTTCTAGATTGCAATAACAATCCTGTCGAAGGACTTTCTGTGCAGATCGGACAAGGCGCCGCTACCACAAATGCCAATGGTTACTATCAGAGATTTGTGCCGGCAAATACCAGTTTTTCTGTACAGGTGAATCAACCGGCGTTAGGTCTGGTTTCAGAAACAATCAACGTCACATCAGCGGATGTAGGACAACAATTTTCTCCTGCAGATTTGCACGTGGATTGCCCTGCATACGTTTCGATGAATATCACCTGCAACAGCGGAGGCCCTGTTCTCGGCTTCGCTACGATTACAGCAAATGGGGTGAATGTGAATGTTCCCATCAACTCAAGCGGCACGGTGCAATTTGCTGTACCTCCAACCGGTGCCAGTGCGCAACTCACGATCATCGGATCTATTTCCGGTGTCATCCACAACGTTGATATTACGTTGCCTTCTGCTGCTGGTCAAACCACAAATGCCGGATCATTCGATATCTGTGGAAGTGGCAACAATCAGGGAACCCTCAATACACACTTTACAATCAATGGGGATGGATTCAACAATCAGACATTCAGTTACATGTCCATCCCGATGACAGCCTTTGCGACTTACAGTCCGGCTGATAACAACACTATTGGCATCAGCGTTGGTGACGATATGAGCATGTCGGTAGGATTTCCCGGAGCAGGCACAGGCAGTTGGAATCCTTTGGATAACAGCGATTCTTTTGTTTCCATTTCGGTGGGTAATAATTCCTGGGTAATGGAAAGCGGAAATCTGACCATTTCCAATTGGGGTAATGTTGGCAGCCTAATCACCGGTTCATTTAGTGGGTCATTCTTCCGATTCAATGGAACTGACCTTGTACCCGCGGATATTACCAATGGTTATTTTGAAATTGTGCGCAATCCGGATCAACAATAAAATCGAATGGAATAAAAAGAAAGGCCGACTATTGAAAGTCGGCCTTTTTTATTCTTATTAAAACCTCAGCAGTTTTATATCACGCCATTTCCCTCTCGTACATCTCAATCGGCGGACAAGTACAAACAAGATTTCTATCGCCGTAAGCATTGTCCACACGACCCACAGAAGTCCAGAATTTTGATTCGCGCAATCCAGCAACTGGATATGCGGCTTTCTCTCGTGAGTAGCTGTGATCCCATTTGTCCATCGTCAATTCGAGGGCGGTATGCGGTGCCATTTTCAAAACGTTGTCGAGTTTGTCAACCAGACCATTTTCCACTTCTGCAATCTCGTTCCGTATCGCAATCATTGCATCACAAAAACGGTCAAGCTCCGCCTTCGGTTCACTTTCTGTAGGCTCAATCATCAATGTTTCTGCAACAGGAAACGAAACGGTTGGTGCGTGAAATCCATAATCCATCAATCGTTTCGCAATATCACTCACGTCCACTCCTGCCTTTTTAAAATTGCGACAATCCAAAATCATTTCATGTGCAACACGATCATTGGCACCTGTGTACAACACATCATAATGCCCCTGCAAACGTGATTTCATATAATTCGCATTAAATATGGCGTAACGCGTAGCATCCGTCACACCTTGTGCTCCGAGCATTTTGATATAACCATAAGATATCAGAAGTATGAGTGCACTGCCGAAAGGTGCAGATGACACACCGTGTATCGCTTCCTTTCCCCCTGTTTTAATGTTTGCATTTCCAGGTAAAAACGGAACAAGTTTCTCAACAACTCCAATAGGTCCCATGCCTGGTCCACCTCCACCGTGTGGAATTGCAAATGTTTTATGCAAATTCAAGTGGCAAACATCCGCGCCAATATTACCAGGAGACGTCAAGCCAACCTGCGCATTCATATTCGCTCCATCCATATAAACCAATCCACCATTGTCGTGAATAATTCCGGTGATGTCGCGGATCGCTTCTTCAAATACGCCATGTGTACTTGGATAAGTGATCATCAATGCCGCGAGGTTGTTTTTGTATTGGGCGGCCTTCGCTGCAAGGTCTGCTACATCCACGTTGCCGTTCTCATCACATTTCGTAACTACTACCTGCAATCCGGCCATTACCGCAGATGCCGGATTCGTGCCATGTGCTGAAGAAGGAATGAGGCAAATATTGCGATGGCTTTCACCACGACTTTCATGATATGCCATGATGACTAAAAGTCCGGCAAGCTCACCTTGTGCGCCAGAATTTGGCTGAAGGCTCATTCCTGCAAAACCAGTGCACTGACACAAATCGTCATGTAACTCCTTTAAGATTTCACGATACCCTGCTGCTTGATCCGCAGGTGCGAATGGATGTATATCCGAATATTCCGGCCACGTCAGCGGAATCATTTCACTTGTTGCATTCAACTTCATTGTGCATGATCCAAGAGCAATCATTGCATGCGTCAATGACAAATCTTTGTTCTCTAATTTTTTCAGATAACGCAACATATCTGTTTCACTTCGGTGTGTGCTGAAAATCGGATGCATCATATAAGAGGATGAACGCACAAACGGCCCATCAATTTTTGAATCAGCGATTGCGGTATAAGTACAACCCAAAATTTTTGCAATTTCCTTCAGGTCACTTTCATTCACCGCTTCATGCAATGAAATTCCAATATGTCCATCTCCAAAATATCGGAAGTTTATTCCTGCGCTTTCCGCACTTTTTCTGATCGCACCTTCATCTGCAACTTTTACTTTCAGTGTATCGAAAAAATGCGCATTCACTTGTGTGTCGCCAATCGACTTTGCAAGTGAAACCGTCTGCGAATGAATACGTGATGCAATTTTTTTCACTCCATCAGGTCCATGATACACTGCATAAGATGACGCCATCACTGCCAGCAAAGCTTGGGCTGTACAAATATTTGAAGTCGCCTTTTCACGACGAATATGCTGTTCTCTTGTTTGTAACGACATACGCAAAGCCATGCGTCCATGACGGTCTTTCGACACCCCGATAATTCGGCCAGGCATATTGCGTTTAAAATCATCTTTAGCACAGAAGAACGCTGCGTGCGGACCACCATATCCCATCGGCACTCCAAAACGTTGTGAGTTTCCAAAACAAACATCTGCTCCCCATTCACCAGGAGGAGTAATCAGTGCAAGCGCCATCAGATCCGAAGCGCATGCCACAAATGCACCTACTGCATGAACACGATCCGCGAATGATTTGTAATCATTGATCTGTCCACTATTGTTCGGGTACTGCACCAAAGCTCCGAAATAAGACTCGTCAAATTGATGAGTTTGATAGTCACCAGTTACCAATTCTATTTTCAGATGTTTTGCCCTGCCGGTCAGAACATCCAGAGTCTGAGGAAAAATCTCTTTGTCGACAAAAAACTTATTCGCGCCCGCCTGCTCTTTTTCTTTCGACATGCTGTGCATAAAAAGTATCATCGCTTCAGCGGAACTTGTTCCTTCATCCAACAATGACGCGCTTGCAATAGGCAAACCTGTCAGATCACTTGTCATCGTCTGAAAATTCAGCAACGCCTCTAATCTTCCTTGCGCTATTTCCGCCTGATAAGGCGTGTACGCAGTATACCATCCCGGATTCTCCAACACGTTACGAAGAATCACCGTCGGCACTATTGTTTGAGAATACCCCATACCGAGATAACTCTTGTTCACTTTGTTTTTTCTGGCCTTGTCGCGCATCATCGACAGATAATCGTGCTCGCTCATTGCATCACTGATTGCAAGAGGCTTGTTACTTCGAATTAATGATGGCACTGTCTCATCGATCAACTGGTCGATACTTTTTACCCCGATGGACTGAAGCATTTCTGTTACGTCTTCATTGCGAGGACCGATGTGACGCGCTGCAAAATTTGTACTGGACATAAAATTACTTTGGGTTGTGATTGCACCTCATTTGTTGCAATCTTGGTTTGAAATTTTGTATTGAATTTCCTTTTGGGATGCCAAATATAGGTGTCACTTATGCCAACGAAACATTCGCATTTTTGAACAGATTTGATTTCCAAAACTGGCTCTAAATTCGCCGGCTTATGGCGGAAGATCTATTTATACCCGTTTCAAATAATCGTGAAGAAATTTATGTTGCTTTAATCCCACAGATTGAAGCGCTTATTTCTCACGAATCTAATTTTATTGCAAACACCGCCAATACCATGGCTGCCTTGCATCAAACCTTCGGATTTCTATGGGTCGGTTGTTATTTCGTTGAAGAAAACGAACTGGTGTTGGGGCCATTTCAGGGACCCATTGCATGCACACGCATCTCCAAAGGAAAAGGTGTTTGTGGTAGTGCCTGGTCAACGAATGAAACGATTGTTGTGCCAGATGTGGATTCTTTTCCCGGACACATTGCTTGTAGTTCACTCTCTAAATCAGAGATTGTTATTCCGCTTCGCAAAAAAAATGGCGATGTCCTTGGAGTGTTGGATGTCGACAGCGCGGTGATCAACGACTTTCAACCGCTTGATCAAAAATACCTCGAACAGATTGCAGTTATGCTCGCTCAACGCTTCAGTGAATAATCGGATCAACATATTTTTCGCATCCGCGATTTCGGTCCTACTGATTGCTTGCGCTCAGGTGCGTTCCATCACTGGCGGCGAGAAAGACAGCACGCCACCTGAAATGCTCTTTGCAGAACCTCCTCCTGCCTCTATAAATTTTAGTTCAAAAATCATCACACTCAACTTTAATGAATATGTTCAATTGAATAATATCAATCAGGAACTTATCATTTCGCCGCCACTCGCTCACGCGCCCAAAATAAAAGTAAAACGCAAATCGGTTGTGGTGGAACTCCAGGACGAACTGCTTCCAAATACAACGTACATGTTCAACTTTGGAGATGGAATCACAGACGTGAATGAGAACAACAAAGCCTCGGATATGCTCTATGTGTTCAGCACCGGCAGTTTTATCGATTCACTCAGTTTAAGCGGAAATGTTCACGACACAAAAGCAGACGCCCCTTTGAAGGGAATGAAGGTGATGTTGTTTGAAAATGACACGGACATGTTTGCAAAAAAAACGCTGCCCATTTATTTTGCAAAAACAAAAGAAGATGGTTCATTCACATTGCCATACCTGAAAACAGGAACGTTTTACATCTACGCTGTCGACGATCAGAACAGCAACTACAAATGGGATGAAGGCGAAGCTCTTGCAATGATGGATAGCACCGTGCAAGTGTCAATTTCTGATTCGGCAAGCATTGACTTATCAGCAAGTATTCCTTTCCCTGAAAAACCGGTAATCAAAGACTACGTGACTGATTCAGTGGGCAGGCTGCAATTTACAATTGACCGTCATTTTCATCCTGTTTCCATAACTTCACTGAATGGTCTGAACATAATTCAACATACAGCCGGCGATTCAATAATCACCTGGATAAAAGGAAAACCTACCAACCAGATTGAACTCATTCATGTGGAGTGGAATGATGCGCTTAGCGATACTGTTGAGCTGCCATTTTACGAATCGGCACAGAATAGAAAATTCGGACTTCGAACCACTTCAAATAAAAAAATCAGAACACAAGATAGTTTGGTGTTTTTTTCGGATCAATTGGTTCGACTCCAAAACGAAAATGCCATTGTAATTAAACAAGACAGTTTACTCGTCAACGGAAAATTGATTCCCGCTCATGATCCTTCTCAATTCAGTTGCGATGCAAAATTTCTACCCGGTAAAAATTACTCGATCGAAATTCTTCCCGGTGCATTCTTGAATGAGGCTGGATCAACCAATGATACCACGCTTTTTTCATTTTCAACTTACAAAAAAGCTGAACTCGGCTTGTTGCAATTTGATATTTCAAATCTGGACTCTGCTCAGAATTATATCTTTTTTCTTTTCGACAAAGCAGGAACGGAATTTTTCAGAAAAACCAATATCAAGAATGAAAGAATCAGCATTGCGGATTTGCCGGCCGGTGAGTTTGTCGCCAAAATTCTTTCAGACAATAACTTAAATCAGTTATACGATCCGGCTATTATTTCTCCCTACACACCATCTGAAATCATGCATGTTTTTCAGGAGAAAATTTCCGTCCGTGCGAATTGGGAAGTAAAACATGTGTGGAAAATAAAGTGATCCACTTCACAGAACGATTGGGTGGTGAATTGACTCTTAGAATTGGAAATAGGTCCTTCTCTTGAACCTGGGTTTGTCGCGTTTGTCAATACACAGCCTGCGGTAGTTGTATTCAGCATCGTCATCTCCCATTTCAGCGGCTTCAACCCAATCACCACATGCTCCTTCCATATCGTGCATGTTGTAGAGTGCTTCGCCGCGGAAATAAAGCACCTCTGCTGTAAATTCAATGTTCTCCAGTTTTAATTCTGAAAGCATTTCTATGGCATTACGATTTCTACCCATGTCCAGAAGAATGATGGCCATATTCATTTTCGCACGATGCATCTTCGGATCCAGATCGTATGCCGTTTGAAAATCTTCCAATGCCAGATTCACCTTTTTTTGATCGGCATAATTCGCCGCTCGTAAATAATAAGCGTCCGCATAAGTGCTGTCACGCCAGAGTGCTTCATCAAGATATCGAAGACTTGCCCTGTTTTCCATGTTCATGTATTCTACCGTCGCCATCCAATAGTATCCCTTCGGATCATTTTCATTGCGTTGGATGTAAGTCATCAGATCCACTTTGGCGGATTCATGTAAGCCCAAAGAGGTTTTGCATATACTTCGATTGAGATATAAATCGTCTTTCGAATACCCACTTGATTTTGCGCGATCATAGTCGTCCAAAGCTTTTGACAACTCGCCCATCTTGTGATAACAATCTGCTCTTAGCATGAGTGATTCGGGCGACGGGTGCTGCTGAACCGCAATGTCGGCATCGCTCCATGCTTTTTCAAAATTACCAACCTGATATGCTGCCATGGCTTGCTCATAAGCCGACTGGCCATGCACCAGTGCATTGCAACAAACAGTAAATATCGCAAGAACAAAAAACTTCTTAGTCATGTAATGTTTTTGATAGCTGTTCTACGAACATATCATTGAAAAGTTCACTAATAAAAAAGCCATCTGATTGGATGGCCTTTTTAAATATTTCATTCGATCATGTCTAAATCTGTTTGATCTTGATTTTCTGACCAACCGCCAATTTATTCTCTTTTAAACCATGATTCAGATGTTTGATCTGGTCAATGGATACGCCTTTTGCACTGGCAATTTTGAAGAGTGTATCTCCCTTTTGGACTGTGTAATATTTGTATTGAGGAACCGCATTTACGGCTTTGCTCTCCGAAGTTTTCGCTACTGCCTGTTTTCCTTCACTCTGATAATTTTCCTCTTCAGAAGCTTCTGGGTTAGCATCTGCCTTCACAGCTGCCGTCGCCTCAGGCTTCACTTCATCTTCATAAACAACCTTCTTCACCTTCGTTTGAATTTTGAGCGACTGGCCCGGAACTATTTTTGAGTTCTTGATTTTGTTCCATTTTCTTAGTTCCGCTAGTGATACATTGTATTTATCAGCAATGCCACCAAGCGATTCGCCGCGTTTTACTTTATGTGTTTTCCAACCTGTTTCCCAAGTTGTGCTTGCAACCTTTCCATCTTTTACAGGCACCGTCTCTTTGGTTGAAGCAACCAATGCGGGCTCATACCTGTGGACTTCACTTTGAGCATAGACTTCCCGTTCATTCGCCATAAACATTCCGATTTTATCCACGGGTAATACCAGGTAGTGCTTCTGACCATTCTCCGGAATTTCTTTCAACTTGTACGTTCCATTCAAAAACGCAATATCTTCCTCCGGCATATCGATCATTTTCGAAAGCGAGGCAAAATCCACGCGTTGATTAACCGCGACCGTATCAATTTCGAAAAAGGTCGTCAGTGGTTTCTTAGGATAAATATTGTATTCCGACGTGTGATTCATGACATAATTCACTGCAATAAATGCTGGCACATAGCCTTGCGTTTCTTTAGGTAAAAATGGTTTTATCGACCAAAAATCCTTTTTGCCACCTGACCTGCGTATCGCTTTGTTGACATTACCTGGTCCGCTGTTGTATGCGGCCAGCGCCAATTGCCAGTCGCCAAAGGTGTTGTACAAAAATTTGAGATATCGGCAGGCTGCATCGGTTGACTTATAGGCATCAAAGCGTTCATCCTGGTAGCTGCTCACTTCCAGGCCATACATTTTGCCTGTACTAACCATGAACTGCCACAATCCACCAGCTCCGGCTCTCGAAATGGCTGTCGGATTCAAAGCGGATTCCACAATCGACAAATATTTCATCTCGAGCGGAATTTCATATTTCGCCAGACATTCTTCGATCATTGGGAAATAAAGCTCTGACATGCCCAACACTTTTGCGGAAATATCTCTTCTGCGCATAGCATAGAGGTTGATGAAGTCCTGAACGGTGCTATTATAGATGAGGTCAAATGGCGTGTTGCCATCTAAAACAGCAAGTCTGCGAGCTACGAGATCATCCGTAAAAGTTGGAACGGTTTCAGGGCTATAACCAAAAGCATTCAGAACGCACTCTTCCGTACTGAAGCAGTAGTGATTCAGATAACTGGAAACGAGTATCCGGTCGATCTCTGCTAACTCAGGATCATCCATGTTGATACTTTTCAGTTGTGTCGGGGGCAAAGAGTCCTTCACCGAGACGGCTTGTACGCCAAATCCTGCAAAAAGCAGGATCAGAGCAAATGTGCATTTTTTCATGGTTTCCTTGTTTGTTGGTTGATAAATGCTGGTGCGATGATAATAAAAATGCGTTTCCCGCGCACCTTTTGGCACAACAAATTTTACGAGCACAAATTGTCTAGAGTTTCATTTTATCCTCCGCCAACTCCCGCAAGTTTTTCAACAGGGTTATGAGCAGCGATAAAATCTATCTAAATGCCGCCTTACTGGCGACAGAAAGTTGGAAAAAGAACAGATAAAAAAACAAACCCGATGCACATTTAGGCATCTGGTCAAAGAAAAATTTAAAAAAAAGATTACTTGTTCTCGGTTTTTTCCGGGGTATCAACACCTTCGCCTTTGCTGGCGTCTTTGAATTCCTTTACTCCACGACCAAGGCCACGCATCAACTCGGGGATCTTTTTTCCACCGAAGAAAAGTAATACAATCACGAGAATGATGATGATCTCTGTTGGTCCTATTCTGCCCATTTCAATGTGTTTTTATGCGCTGAAAGCGCGGACAAAAATAATACTTTCAGATTGATATTATGTCGTGTTTCAACTTTTCGTTAAGAAGCGCAGTTGAAATGTCAGTCATTCTACTTCCTCAGTAATTATGCTTTTATAAAAAAAACAGTTTCTCAGGCCATTTTTTCCCTTCAAATAGCGGTCACTTTTTCACGGCCAAAATAATGGCCCGAAAAAAGTGGCCGCGATTCCATTTTATCTTGCCGATTATACGACTCCTGAAAAAAAAATAAGTCAGACCTACAGCGTGATATTATCAATCAACCTGACTTCGCCGACATAGGCAGCTAATAACACAATCGGTTTGACCAAATCGCTCCAGCTAATAACCGGATCAAAAGAAGCCCCATCCACAATTTCCAAATATTCCGGCACAACACCTTCGGCTACAGTGAGCAGGCGCCAGCCCTCAACTGCCAATTCTTTTGGATTCAACTTTTGATGGTTTTCTTTCAATGTAAATAAAGTCTTGCTGATGACCAGAGCCTGCCTGCGCTGTTCCGTATTCAATCTCAGATTGCGGGAACTCATCGCCAGGCCATCTGCTTCGCGCACAATCGGACAACCGATAACTTCGATAGGAAAATTCTCAAATTCAGCCATTTTACGTATCAGGGAAAGCTGCTGAAAGTCCTTTTCGCCAAAATAGGCCATATCCGGCTGCACAATTTCAAAGAAGCGCTTGACCACAGTGAGCACCCCGTCGAAGTGTCCAGGGCGGAAATGAGCCTCCAGCGAATGGCTCATCAAGCCAAAGTCCCAATGCCTTTTCTCCGGAACGGGGTAAATTTCCTTCTCTGAAGGATAAAATAAAACATCACAGGAAGCCTGCTTCAAAAGTCGTATATCCTCATCGATAGTTCTTGGATATTTCTTCAAGTCGTCCGTATTGTTAAACTGGGTCGGATTGACAAAGACTGAAACAATTACATCATCACATCGCTCTTTTGCCTTGCTAATCAGCGATATATGACCGGGATGCAAGGCTCCCATGGTGGGCACAAAGCCAATGATCCGCCCCGAACTACGTCTGGAAGCGATCCACTCCCTGAGAGGGCTAATGTTTTCAAATACAGTGATTGACAAGGTTTTTTATGAAATACTAAGGCCCCAAATCTAAATGTTTGGAATAATGAACAAAGATTTATATCTATCTTTGCCTAATCTTTTTCAGATGAATCATTAAAAAGCGTATGAGCAATAAAACAAAAATTCTATACGTCTCACAGGAAATCCTCCCTTTTTCGCCGGAAACATCAACATCACAAAGTAGTCGTTTTTTGCCGCAGGCTGTTCACGAAGGTGGCAAAGAAACGAGAATCTTTATGCCGCGATATGGTAAGATCAACGAGCGCAGACACCAGCTTCATGAAGTAATCAGGCTAAGTGGCATGAACCTGATTGTAGATGACACCGATCATCCTCTGATTATTAAAGTTGCCAGCATTCCGCAGATCAGACTCCAGGTTTATTTTATCGATAACCAGGAATTTTTTCACCGAAAAGCTTTTTTCCACGACGAAAACATGAACATGTTCCCGGACAATGACATGCGTATGATCTTTTTTACAAAAGGCGTTCTGGAAACCGTTAAAAAATTAGGCTGGGCGCCGGATATTATCCACTGCCACGGCTGGTTCGCATCTCTGATGCCCCTCTATGTCAAGAAATTGTACAAACGTGATCCGCATTTCGCTGACGCGAAAATTGTTACGTCTCTTTACAATGATGCCTTCGAAGGCCCTCTCGACAAAAAAATTGCTGAGAAAATCACTTTTGACAGTATCAAAATGGATGATATGCAACACCTTTCAGCTCCATCACACCTGAACCTCCTGAAACAGGCGCTTCAGTATTCTGACGCTGCCATTGTTGGCGAAGCGGGCGTGAATCCGGAACTGGAACAATATTGCAACTCAATTGATGTTCCTCTGCTTCGTCAAAATGACGAAGTCGATTACCTTCAAGCAGTTGATGAATTTTATGATTTTGTTGTTCTGGGAAAGTCCGAGCTCGTTGATTAGTAATACTGGTTACCATATGCCTCATAAAAACAGCCTCAAGAAATTGAGGCTTTTTTCCTTTCTGGTGGTGATGATGTTTGCCGCCTGTAAAAAAACCGGTGAAAGTCTAGGTGGCACTATTCAACCGGAAGAAGATCTGCTTTTTGCTCAGCAAACCGATTCTACACACTTGCAAGCATTTGTGATGAAAAAAGAACCGGTGAGAATCGATGTCTTCGCCAATTATCTCGTTGGCAACTACGTGGATCCCGTATTTGGAACAACCAGATGCAGCGCAGTGATGCAACTGGCACCTTCAGCAACTTCCCTGAGCCCTTTCTCCATTAGCGATCCGGCTGATGTCTCCTTCGAAATTGATTCCGTGGTTCTCGCTTTTGCATATCAAAAAAATGCTTACGGTAAAAATGTGCCGATGACTTTTGCTGTCAACGAATTGACTGAACTATTGGATATTTCTACAGATTATTATTCGGATAAAACGGTGACAAAAAACCTCCAAAACCTCATCATACCGGGGATGGAAGTCCAGGAAACATTTCCGGATCGCGCCTCCTTCACGGCCTCTGATCCAAAAGTTTATTTGAAAATGAAACTCCGAAGTGAGTTTGGACATCACCTGCTGACCGAATGCCCATTGGATGACTTCGATGAATTTAAAACTGCCTTCAATGGTCTTGTTGTTTCAACCAGCACAATTGATGGCCGGGTGCTCGGATTTGCCGCTATTGATACTAAACTGACCGTGCACTACAGAAAAATATTAGGCGCTGCAATTCAGGACACTCTCACATTTGATTTTCAAAACTCATCCTCCTGTGAGTCGTTCACGTTGACGGACCACCAATATTTTGGCACCAACCTCGCAACATTGACCGCCACCAATGAATTGAGTGGCAATGAATATTGTTATGCGCAATCTGTCTATGGAACGCGCATCAGAGTAGATCTTTCGGAAGCCCTCTGGCTCCGGCAAATTCCAAACGTTATCATCAACAAAGCCGAACTTGTTGTTCCATTTGAAAATGATGAGCATTTTGAACCTGTTGATGCAATCATCATTTCCTATCAAAAAGATTCGGATGGATATGACGGAATAAGTGATTCGTTATATGCAGGAGGAGCCGTGAATAGGTCTAAAGGGGCCTACACTTATAACATTTCACAACATCTGCAGGCAATTGTTGCGGGAGATGTAATCAGTACTGATATTTTTCTGACGGAGTATCCCATACTGGCCAATTTTTCTAATTCGAACGGAATCAGACGGAGTATTCTGCACGGACCGGCATTTTCTGCCACTGACAGAACCAGAAATATGCGATTGATCATAACCTACAGTAATTAGGGTGCGGCTGTTGTTTTTATGCTCCCAGTTATTTAATTTGTATAAAATTTACCGCTAAAACTTCAAGAACATGTGTGGAATTGTTGGATTCATTGGAAACCAGGATGCTTACCCCATTCTGATCAAAGGTCTGAAAAGACTTGAATACAGGGGTTATGACAGCGCCGGTGTAGCCATGATTGATGATGGTGCATTCAATCTTTATAAATGCAAAGGCAAGGTAGCAGATCTGGAATCGCTTGTAGAAGCTAAAGACTTGGAAGGCAATGTTGGAATCGGCCATACACGCTGGGCGACACATGGTGCTCCAAACGATGTAAACGCTCATCCTCATATTTCAGGTGATGGCAATATTGTCCTCATCCACAATGGTATCATTGAGAATTATGCCTCCCTGAAAGAAGCGTTGAAACTTCAGGGTCACACATTCAAAAGTGACACGGATACGGAAGTGCTCGTTCATTTCATCGAAGATGTTTACACCAAAGCTGGTGTGGATTTGTTCGAAGCAGTGCGCATTGCGTTGAGTGAGGTGGTTGGTGCTTATGCCATTGTTTTAATGGATAAAAGAGATCCGAATAGACTCATTTGTGCAAAAAAATCAAGTCCACTCGTCATCGGCGTTGGAACAGATGGTGAGTATTACATTGCATCAGATGCTACTCCCTTTATTGAATACACCAAAAATGTGGTATATCTGGAAGATGAAGAGGTGGCACTCATCGACAGAACAACCGGGTTGAAAATTGTGACCATATCGAACCAACAAAAAACGCCATACATACAGGCACTGGAGCTGAAACTAGAAGCGATAGAAAAGGGCGGATATGATTCTTTCATGTTGAAAGAAATTCATGAACAACCGCGCTCCATCAGTGATTCTATTCGCGGCCGACTCAACATGGGGCTTGGCCTTGTGAAAATGAATGGTGTCGACCGACACGAAGAAAAGTGGGTGAACGCTAACCGAATTCTGATTGTTGCCTGCGGTACGTCCTGGCATGCGGGATTGGTTGCAGAATATCTTTTTGAAGAATTTGCGCGCATACCAACTGAAGTTGAATACGCTTCTGAATTTCGATACAGGGATCCTATCATTCAACCAGGCGACATTATTATCGCAATATCCCAATCAGGCGAAACGGCCGATACATTAGCGGCAATCGAACTTGCCAAAGAAAAAGGGGCATTCATTTTCGGTGTATGCAATGTCGTTGGGTCTACGATATCACGAGCAACACATTCCGGCGCATACACTCATGCCGGACCTGAAATAGGAGTTGCTTCCACCAAAGCCTTCACTTCTCAGGTATCTGTATTGTATCAACTTGCTCTTGCCGTCGCTGATAAACGCGGAACCATCACAAAAGAAAGACTTCACCGCTTGATGGCAGAACTCAATTCTATCCCTGACAAAGTAGAAGAAGTGCTGAAAACAAATCCAATCGTGGAGACCATTGCCGAAATCTATAAAGATCATCGCAACGCACTCTATCTTGGACGTGGTTATTCATTCCCTGTTGCATTGGAAGGCGCCCTCAAGCTCAAAGAAATTTCATATATACATGCGGAAGGATATCCTGCAGCAGAGATGAAACACGGGCCAATCGCATTGATCGATGAAGAGATGCCGGTATTTGTCATTGCTACACAAGGTCATTCTTATGAAAAAGTAGTGAGTAATATTCAGGAAGTGAAAGCGAGGAAGGGAAAAATCATTGCCATCGTAACTGCAGGAGACCGGACTGTGAAAGAATTAGCCGATCACGTGATCGAAATCCCCAAAACGGACGATAGTCTTGTGCCAATTGTTTCTGTGATTCCATTTCAATTGCTTGCATATCACATAGCTGTAATGCGCGGCTGCAATGTCGATCAGCCAAGAAACCTCGCGAAGAGTGTCACTGTTGAATAAAAAAAACATTGAAAATGTGGGAATTAACAATGGTAATGTGAAAAACCTGAATATTTTTGCACGGCTTGAGCGATTTTGTTCGGATTATTGCCCCTACAAATCCAAAAACTCAACATTAATATGAAAAAAGTAATTTTCGTTCTCGCGATTGCCCTTGTCTCTGTGACGGGTGCGATGGCACAAAAACAGCAGGGTGGTGAATTTAATCTGGAAGTAGGATTAAATCCATTCAACCCAAAAGGTGATGGCCCGATCAACATGCCAGCACTTCGTCTTCGTAAATTCTTGTCTGAAACAACCGCGGTTAGATTTAGCCTTGGAATGAACGGCGGCAAAGAAACCACCGTTTGGTCTCAGCCATACAAAGTTGATGGTACTGACCTTGACGCTTTGGCAAACGACGTTGAAATTCCAAAACTATTGGAAACTTTTGGTCACAAAGAATTTTCTATTGGACTAGGCTTTGAGAAGCACTTTGCCGGAACAGACCGTTTGTCTCCATACATGGGTATTCAGGCTTTGATCAATATCAGACGTGAATCACACGAAAAAGAATTCCATGGTGCAAACAACTTGCTTGACATCGATAAAGAAGAGACATTCAGCACATGGACTATGACAACAAAACAAGGTTCACGTGATGTTGGTGTTGGTGCTGTGTTTGGTTTTGACTTTTACTTTGCTGACAACTTATATCTTGGAGCTGAAGTTGGTTTGAGCTTCATGGGTACCAAATTCAAAGACAAAGAAACAGAAGTAAGCAGTGCTGACAATTGGAAGTACTCTGCTCAGCTGTACGGAACAGAAGGTGGTTACTTGTCTTCAAACTCTGATTTTGATCAGGCTGTTTGGAATCCAGATGGTACTCAACTCGAATACAGAACAATCGTAGGTGATGGTAATACAAACTACAAAAACAGTAACTGGGGAACAACTTTCCAGTCAACTATTCGTCTCGGTTGGTTATTCAACTAATCTAAATTTAACATGAACAAACTTTTTAATCTTAAAAACGCGTTCGTTGGCCTCGTTTCAGTCAGTGTGATACTGATTTCCGGTTGTACCAAAGAAAAGGTGAGTACATCCGCAGGTGCTGGTGAATATCGCCCTGTAAAAAAGGTAAGCCTGAATGAGCAACAGTCAAGAGATGCGTCGGACATGTACTCGCGCATGCCAAGACTACGCTATTGGGATGAGCATCACAACCGTTTTATTGAGATGAACCCCGGCTCTCGTGATCTTGTGTTTTCTGATCCCGACGCTGGATTCTCTTTCAGTGATCCAGATGGAAACAACGCTATGGTGTTTTCTGATGTTAATGGAAGTTACTTCGTATTTTCATCAGGCATCGGTGTTGCAGGTCAAGGTGGTGGTGGAACAGTTATCGCTGGTCCTTCATTCTTGAATATGGATGTTACCGTGTGTTTTTCCGCTGAGGAAATTGCTGGTGGCGATGGATTTGGTAGTCTGTTTGGAGACAACTCCGGATGGAGCGGTTTCGGAGCAGTTTTCGGAATTTCCGGAGACTTTGAAGGGCTGAGTAACGCAAATACAGACGATCCAGACTTCAACCCTTTCGAATACCTGAACGGTTTCGCCGAGTACTTCGTCTTTTCGGATGATCTCGAAGGCAGCCATGATGTTTTCGATTGGATGGATGGCGTAGATGACACCGAAGATCTTGCTTCATCATTCGTTATGGACTTTCAAAGCATGGATCTCTACTTCGCTAACGGAGGAGAAATCAATGTAGACGGCGGAACAATGACTTTCGATGGTACCTACCTGAGAATTTCTGATCTGTTTGAGTCTTTCCTTAATGATGATGGAGTGGAAGATGCACAAGTTGAAGAAGTGAGTGGTTTCGGCTCTATGGGCTGTAACTAAACATCCTCAAATGATATTAAAAACCCTGCCTCGGCAGGGTTTTTTGTTTTACTGCGCATTCTTTGGTTTGATGTAAATTTTGTTTTATTCCATGATTTAACCAATTCGCTCTGACGTGTTTCAGAAGTAACAAAATAATTCACCTGTAACTTTGTGAAATAAGGTTCGTCCTATGTTTGAAAAGTCTTCTTCTCAATGACCGTAGCTGAATATAATAAGTGTGTGGACCTGCATTCGGACGGGCTATTTCGCTTTCTGTTGAAAAACGTGAAAGACAGAGATAAAGCCAAAGACCTTGTGCAGGACACGTATGCCAAGCTTTGGATGAAAGTGGAAGAAGTGAGTTTTGAAAAAGCAAAAAGTTACATTTTCACTGCGGGATATCACACCATGATTGATCAGATACGCCGCGAAAAAAGACATCAGGATTACAAAGCCGAAGTGATGGTGACATCATTCTCCGGCACCAACAGACAATACAGTGATCTCGATGCGGTGCTGAATGATGCTCTTGACAGGCTTCCTCCGGTACAGAAGAGTGTAATTATGCTTCGCGACTATGAAGGATATAGCTATGAAGAAATTGAAAAAATCACCGGCCTCAATGAGTCTCAAGTGAAAGTATATATCTACCGTGCAAGAGTTACTTTAAAAGAATACATCGTTAAAATGGAGAACGTCGTTTGATAACATGAACATTAACAGAAATAATTACGAAGTCTTTTTCATGGATCATCTCGATGGAAAACTTTCTCCTAGTTTGGAGCAAGAGCTTCACGCATTTCTGGTACTCAATCCTGACCTCGCCATTGAATTCGAGGACGTTCAATCTTTTATGCGCACTGTGCTATCACCAACTGCTGACGTATTTCCTGACAAATCTTCTCTTCATAAACAGGAATTTCCCATTAGTACGGAAGCACTGAATGAATTACTTGTGAAGGAAGTAGATGGAAACCTATCAGCGCAAGAATTATTGATGCTTGAAAAATTGCAGGTTGAATTTCCTTTCATCGCAAGTTCAAGATTACAATTCTCAAAAACAAAACTTCCGATAGAGTCATTCCGTTTTGAAAATAAACAATCACTTCATTTCCCTGAAGTGTTGAATATGGAAGACGATGAGATGCGCCTGATCGCATTGATGGAGGGAGATCTGACTTCAACTGAAGCAAACAAATTACAGAAAAGACTTTCAGTTGATTCAAAACTTGCAGAACAATTTGTGTTGCTTCAAAAAACGAAACTGAAGCATGTTGAAGTTGCATTTCAAAGTAAAAAAGAATTGAGATTTGAAGAGTCGATTGAATTGAGTGATCGCACACAGCTCCTTATCGCAAAGCTCGAGGGTGATCTGACCTCTCATGAGCAAAGCAACCTGGACATCCAACTTGCAAATGATAAAGCATTGCGTTCAGAATTTCTCCTGATTCAAAAAACAAAACTTCAAGCCGAGAATATATCCTTCGACTTCAAAGATTCATCGAGGAAAAAGGTAACCGTTATTATTCCTCTGCGCACCAGGATTCTTAGCTTTTCAACTGCTGCAGCGGCCGTATTCGGTTTGATATTGTGGCTCAACTACGATCGTTCAGAATCAGGCGCTTCGCTGGCCAGTAACTTTAATCCATCAACATACTCTATTCATTCACATGAAAGAGCAGGGGCAAATAATCTTGGTCAATCGAACCTTCATAGCGGAACTTCTTCCTGGCAAGAAATTTATGGGGAGCTGGAAATAAAAGACGTCGCTATTGTTCTGCCTGCTGTGGTTAAGAATGATTCCATTGCTGCGCGCAATTCACTACCAGAATTGATGCTTACTATTCCTGCACACGATCTTGCTTCAGTTCACGAGCCGACAATCATGAAAGACACACCTGAAATGAAACTTGTGATGACACATGCAAACAATTTGCAATCACAAACATCGAAGCAGTCTGTGACTTTACTTTCCTATCTTGGCAAAGCAGCTACCGAAAAACTCGAAAACACCTTTGCTTATACTTTAGCAGAACGTCAGGTTGAACGCTTCGCTTCTCATACACGCAATGAACTGGAGTTGGAGAGGCAAGAAGGTGAATCAAAAGATAAAATCCGATTCAGAATTGGCTCGTTTGCTATACAAACTGATGCGCGCAAAAAGAAAGATTCGTCCGGAAGTTTCGCAGACAGAATCAACAAAACTTATCATCGGATTTCCGGCAACTAGAAGATCACTTCGTATTGAAGAAATTCATAGTGCGTGCTACGCCTATCAATCCGAAACTTAAGACAGCCTTCGAAGCCTGATCGATTTTTTCAACCAATGTCTTTTGTTCCTCCTCACTCCAGGTACTTAGCACATAATCGACTTGTTTGCCTTTAGAAAATTCGGCACTGATACCAAACCGGAGTCTCGCAAAATTTTGTGAAGCGAGAATTTCATTGATGTGCTTCAATCCATTGTGACCACCATCGCTGCCCTTTTCTCTCATTCGTAATTTACCGAATGGCAAGGCCAGATCATCTGTAACTACCAACACATTCTCCAGTGGAATTTTTTCATGCTGCATCCAGTATCTGACAGCATTTCCACTCAGATTCATATAAGTCGTCGGCTTGATCAGAATAAAGATTTTCCCTTTATGTCTGAGTTCGGCAACTTCAGCGTATCGGTCACTCTTGAAAACAACATTGGACGCCCCGGCAAGGGCGTCCAATATCAAAAATCCTATGTTATGACGGGTATAGGCATATTCAGAACCTATGTTGCCTAATCCTGCAATGAGGTATTTCATAACAGATTCTCATCCCTCAGCGAACCGAAGGAAAGTTGTTTTATTTCTTCTTGTCAGCAGGAGCTGCAGCCGCAGTAGCGTCAGCAATAGAAGCTCTTGTAACCTGAATAGTTACTACAGCAGAAGCATCCGCTTCCAAAATGGTACAGCCTTCAATCTTCAGGTCGCGTACACGAACCATGTCGCCGATCTTAAGATCAGAGATGTCGATCTGGATGTCGTCAGGAATCTGTTCTGGCTTGCCACTGATGCGCACCTTACGGTAGTTCTGCAAGAGTTTACCACCGCTTTTCACTCCCTCTGAAACA
The DNA here is from genome assembly GCA_031417525.1 of Flavobacteriales bacterium. Classification (GTDB taxonomy): domain Bacteria; phylum Bacteroidota; class Bacteroidia; order Flavobacteriales_D; family Sanyastnellaceae; genus JAIBBG01. Next base: position 23,889 of record JANOVT010000174.1, read on the forward strand.
CCAAAAGTGCGCACAGGAAGTGTTGTTTTGATCAGCTTGCCTGGAGTCAACTCCAGAAGGTCGATGTGTGTTACCAGATCCGTTACAGGATGCAACTGAATTTCCTGAACAATGGTTTGGAAAGTCTGGCCATTTACATCCAGATTGATTTGAAGAGTGTCCGGGCGGCTTGCGATTTTATCCCAGTCGTTGCGTTTGATGCTAACCGGAACTTGTTTCTGACCGCCATAAATCACACCTGGAATGCGACCACTTTTACGCAATTCCTCTGCGCCCTTTCTTCCTACGTTCTCTCTCGGAGAACCGCTCAATGAGACTTGTTTCATGTGTTTATGATTTTAAGTAATTATGATATGATAAAATTTGAACTGATACTTTTGTTTTCGATGAGATTGTGCAATACACCACTAAAAAGTGGCGCCACGCTTAGCGTGCGAATCTTATCTTGTGGTTTGTCATCCTTTAAAGGGATGCTATTGGTGACAATCAACTCCAATAAAGATGAGTTTTGTATGCGCTCATAGGCTTGGCCGCTGAGCACAGCATGTGTACAAATTGCACGGACTGTTTTTGCCCCATTCTCCAACATCACGTCCGCTGCTTTGCACAGTGTGCCAGCCGTGTCGCACATGTCATCTACAATCACTACATTTTTTCCTTTTACATCACCAATGACCGTCATGCTTTCGACTTGATTGGCCACTTTGCGCTGTTTGTAACAGATCGCCAGATCACATCCCAACAGTTTGGAGTAGGCATTTGCCCTTTTCGTTCCACCGGTATCCGGTGCTGCAATGAGCAAGTCAGAAATATCGAGGCTTTGTAAGTATGGGATAAAAATGGTGGAGGCATATAAATGATCCACCGGCACTTCAAAGAAACCTTGAATTTGTTCAGCATGCAGATCCATCGTGATCACACGGTCAACGCCTGCGGCCGTCAAAAGATTAGCTACGAGCTTAGCGCCAATAGCCACGCGTGGTTTGTCTTTTCTATCCTGACGCGCAAGGCCGAAATAAGGAATGACCGCAACAATGCGTTTTGCAGAGGCTCTTTTTGCCGCATCAATGAGCAACAAAAGCTCCATCAGGTTGTCACTTGGAGGAAAGGTAGATTGAATGATAATGACTTCCTTGCCTCGCACTGTTTCCTCAATAGATGGCTGAAACTCTCCATCGCTGAAGTGCTGGATAATGACATTTCCAAGCGTAGCTCCGTACTCTCTGGCGATGCTTTCGCCGAGGTATCTGGATGCCGAGCCGGCTAATATTTTTACCATGTCATTCACCTACAATTGCCTCTTTTTTGAGGGCTGCAAATATAGTTACACTCGCAGTCCGCACAAATGTTTTAGGCTGAAAATCAGATGCTGACATAAATTAAAAAAGGCCTCCCAATTCGGAAGGCCTTTTAATACCGTAAGTATCAAATCAATTAAGGCGTGTACACTGTGAATTGGAATGATCCTGATGTGCACTCCTTCGTTGGGAAGGCAATGTCAGCATTAGCTAAAATACCATGGAAAGTACCTCTGAAATATTGGTAGGTACCGGCTGGTTTGTTACATTCATCCAGAGTGCTTGCCGGAACGATTGCTTCATCCATTTTAGAGATCGTGATATAACCAGATCCGCCTAATTCACTCGATGAATAGATTTCTCCGATTTCATCTGAGAATACGATTGCATAGTTGCTAGTCGGCCATGGAATAGGGAATGCAAATGTCGTTGCGACCCAATCAGGATCAAATGGGGCGTTGAACACAAGGGATATATTGCCTAATAAAATTGTGTATTCAGGATCCTCAAATGAAGGACAATTGGCGAATGTGAACACCGGATCTGCATATGTTGCGGTTACCATTGCAGCTGGTGTGCTAAAATTATCGCCATCTATTGACCATGAAATACTGTTCGCACAGTCATCACAAATCAATCCTCCACAATCCGTATTGAATTCGGCGCCATCTGGATAGCCATTGCCACAATTACCTGTCGTACAGCAAGGAGCACACTCAGGGCCACCGCAATCAATACCCCATTCCAAACCATTCTTCTCACCATCATCGCAGGTTGGGCAAAAAGTGCAGCAGCACGCCGTTACATCCGTACCATCAATACAATCAGTTTCGATTTCGTATCCATTCAACAAACCATCACCACACAAATTATCACATGGACCGCACACGGTACCGCCGCAATCCACAGCTTCTTCATCGCCATCCTTTATTCCATTGTTACATTGCTCGCACGGATCACATTCGCCACCGCAATCGCGCCATTCTTCATCAAGCCATGGCTCAAAAACGTTGTTCGCACAATGGTCGCAAGGCACACAATTGGGTCCACCACAATCGAACATTGGCGCTCCGTTTAGCTGAAAGCCTTCCGGATTTTCCTCATTGTTTAATACTCCGTCATAACAATTATCAGGAATTTTATTCTCCTCGTTCAGACAACTGGCGAGAAACGCAGAGCCTGCTAAGGCTGTAAGAAATACTAAGACGTAGGTACGAAGTTTCATGCGGTAAATTTATTAACAGGTCCCGAAATTACTAATACAAGTCGCACAGACAAAGCCTTGGGTTGCATTATTCCACGAATATCATGTTAATAGTATACCACCTCATTCTGGAATACCCTGCCGAACCGTCCCATCCAACACGCATCTTATTTCTTTTCACAAAACCACATCCCAATCCTTAACGCCTTTTTGTTGCTTATTATTCCAATTGCGCACATAAATGGAATAATTTATTTCATGGTTGTCTGATGTTTTTGAAATACCTACGCGCCATGGTTCGAAATTGGTTGAAAAAAGAAAGTCCGGACGCCGCATCTGTCGCTACTCTCACAGATGAACTTCAGATTTCATCACTGCTCGCAGGATTATTAATTCAACGAGGAATCACGCATTTTGATGCTGCCAAAAATTTTTTCCGTCCTTCGCTTGAAAATTTATACGATCCATTCTTGATGAAAGACATGGACAAAGCGGTTGAAAGACTGACTCAGGCGGTTCATCAAAAAGAGAAAGTGCTGGTCTATGGAGACTATGATGTCGATGGCACGACAGCAGTCACACTTGTGTATTCCTTTCTTCAAAAACATGAGGTATCTTGTGATTATTACATTCCCGATCGATATACTGAAGGATATGGCTTTTCATTTCTGGCAGTAGAGTATGCTGCCGCGAATGACTTCCAGCTGATCATCACACTCGATTGTGGGGTCAGAGATGTTGAAAAGGTATCCAGAGCAAAAGAGCTAGGAATCGATGTCATCATTTGTGATCACCACAACCCGGATGTGCTACCCGATGCTGTGGCAGTGCTTGATCCCAAACGAACTGATTGTGCATATCCGTTCAAAGGACTTAGTGGATGTGGTGTCGGTTTTAAATTGCTACAGGCATTTTCCCTACAACATGGTCTGCCGGAAGAAGATCTCTTTTCTTATCTGGATTTATTGACAATATCCATCGGTGCGGATATTGTTCCACTGGAAGATGAAAATAGGGTTCTGGCTTATCATGGACTTCAATTATTGGCAGGTGATCGCAGACCTGGTGTCGCCGCAATGCTTGATCTGGCGGGCTTCAAGAAAAAGGAGCTTACCATTACCGATGTTGTCTTCCTTCTCGCACCCAGGATCAACGCCGCAGGACGAATCTTCAGCGGCAAACAAGCCGTGGCACTTCTGCTGGAAAATGATCACTCGGTAGCCAGGACCCTTGCGACAAAACTGGAGGAAAACAATACCTCAAGAAGAAGTCTGGACAAGGAAATCACACGTGAGGCTTTAGCTCAGGTTCGTGCAGATTCATTCTACCTTGACTCATTCTCGACTGTCGTCGAAAGTGCTTCCTGGCATAAAGGCGTGGTAGGTATCGTTGCTTCACGAATGGTTGAAGCATTCCATAAACCGGCCATTGTTCTTGTCAGCCGCGACGATAAAATGTCTGGCAGCGCACGCTCAATCGAAGGTGTCGATTTGTTTGAAGTTTTGACAGAATGTTCAGGCCTACTGGAGCAATTTGGTGGTCATACCATGGCAGCCGGACTTTCTCTTCGGCCCGAAAATTTTATTGCTTTCCGTCAAAAATTTGATCAGGTGGTTGCAAAAAATCTTGACTTCATAAAGCCTGTTCCCACTTTAAAATACGATGCTGAAATTCACTTTTCTGAGATTACAGAACAATTCTATCGGATTCTGAAACAGTTTTCGCCTTTCGGACCTGGTAACATGAGTCCGGTTTTTTTGGTGAGAAATGTGACCAATGCAAAATTCACACGGACCGTTGGCGACAGCAAAACACATTTGAAATTGCATGTGCGACAAAAACGTTCCTTCGATCTTGAAATGGATGGAATTGGATTCGATTTGGGGCATTGGGCTGAGGCATTTGAATCGGGCGAAGAAATGGACCTGCTTTTCTCCATAGAAGAAAATGAATGGAATGGACGAGTAACGCTTCAACTCAACGTTAAAGATATCCGTATTTCGGACGAGGCTTATGAATCTGAGACAACTCAATCAATAAAGAACAAAGTGTGATGCACCTTTGCAAAAAATATAGCAACGCATAACATGTCGCAGGAAAACAGAACAGAACTCGAAGAGCTTGGTGAATTTGGATTGATCAAACATCTGACAGAAAATATACTACTGAAAAACAAATCCTCACTAAAAGGAGTTGGTGATGATGCGGCAATCGTAGATGTTCCGGCCGACATGAAACTTCTCATGACTGCGGATATGTTAGTTGAAGGGATTCATTTCGATTTGATGTATGTGCCGTTACAGCACCTTGGTTACAAAAGTGTGGTGGTCAATCTCAGTGACATTTATGCGATGAACGCCAAACCGGAACAGATTACTGTTTCCATTGCGCTCAGTAATCGGTTTTCGCTGGAAGCTGTCGAAGAACTTTATGCGGGAATCTATCTCGCTTGTGATCGTTATGGTGTCGACGTTGTGGGAGGCGATACCACCAGCAGTCAGAGCGGACTAGTCATTGCTATCACCGCCATAGGTTTTGCCAAAGAAGAAAATATCACAACAAGAAGTGGTGCCCGTGAAAATGATTTGCTTGTTGTATCGGGAGATCTTGGTGGTGCGTATATGGGACTGCAAGTGCTTGAGCGTGAAAAAAACGTATTTAAAGAAATCCCCGGTGCACAACCCGAACTTTCCGGGTATGATTATGTTCTTGAGCGACAACTCAAGCCTGAAGCCAGACAAGATGTTGTTGAACTCCTTTTACAACTCAATGTCAGACCGACCTCTATGATTGATATATCAGATGGGCTTGCATCAGAAATAAAACATCTGGCAGAAGAAAGTAATGTCGGATTCGATTTGTACGAAGAAAAAATACCCGTGTCGCCAAGAACAATCGAAGCTGCTGATGAGTTTCATCTGGATCGCACAACCTGCGCGCTCAGCGGCGGTGAAGACTATGAATTGCTTTTCACGATTAAACAGACAGATTTCGATAAGATCAAAGGAAATCCTAATTTCACTGTTATCGGGCATGCCACGCACGACGCAATGGGATGTAGGCTTGTTACTCGTTCAGGTCAAACGGTTGAGCTGAAAGCTCAAGGTTGGAACGCATTCTGATCTTGTTCTTTCTTGATCATTAACCCAAATCACGCGATAGAAAACGAAAGACTTTTCATCGAATAAAAGTGTTTTCTATCGCGTAGATGCCACATGGTGGTCACGATGTGAAGAATCCCGAAGGCAATTCAAGTCAAAATATTGCTATTGCGTAATTCGGGATTAAGCGGCAAGTATTTCACGATACCTTTTTCCAGTCACTTTGCTTTTTGACCATGCCAGAAAATCGAAGTACTCAAAGACTGCGCGTTCGAAAGAATCATTCCTTAAAGTCTCCAACGAAGCAACAAGTCCTTCATACATTTCCTCCATGGTTTTATCCCGTCGCTTTTTGAGTGACTCATTGATGAAATTCAGCATGATTTCTTCAAAGCGATACACCTTTTTTCTGGTCTCGAGGAAACGCTGTGTGCTGCGCAAGGCATACGGCAACAGACTTTTATTACCCAATTCAAGATGAATCACCAGGTTGAGAATTTGTGCCATACAATGAATGTCTCTTGTTCGATCGATCTCAACATTATTCAACAACTGGTTCACCCATTTCAATGCTTCATGATATTGTTCAAGTCCAAAATGTACTACTGCGATATTGAAATAAAAATGCGCCTTGCGAATTGAACTTAACTGGTCTGCAAATCGGGCAAGACCATCTTCGATTTCAGGCAAAAGCCCGAGTCCTTTTTCAAACTCACCACTTTGCGTGTACAGTGTAAGTTCGGTGCTGGTTGCCAATGAAAATAGTCGCAGCTCAAGGTCCTCATTCGTTTGTAATGCGAGTTTTTCCGGAAGGTGTCGCAATTTTTCGACGTTTTTAAGCGCCTCATTCCATTTACCTAAACGCATTCCTACATATATGGCATTGGTAAGCACAGAAATGTAAATGTTGGGTTCCTCTTTAAAGAGATGTGGCTTCTTATCAATCAACTTGAGATTATCAAGTAGAAAGGGATAACACTCTTTGTAATTGCCCTGGCTAAAATGATATCCGCTATGGATGTGATTCAACATGTAGGTGTTCTCGCTGCCAGAAATTTTACCCGCCAGTTTTTCAGAGGCTTCCTCCACAATGTTTTTCAACTGAACCAATTCCTCTTCATTACGCACTTTTCCCTGTCGATAGAGCTGTGAAAATATCCTGCTCTTCACGTACCATAATTCGTTATAAGTCTGCAACGTTGAAGTCAGTTGTCTATCGTTCTCCAGCATTTTTTCAAGCGCCTTCGGATTAGCCAGGCTCTCATAGTTGTCTTTCTCGTGAATTTTTTTCTCCCATTTGTCAATTTCAACCTGGATCGTCCATTTCTCATGTCGCACCGCCACTTTTCTGGCACTTTGCAGAAGCTTCAGGCATTGGTCGTACAGCGATTTGTGATAGAGTATTTCAATCGAATGCAATTGACGCTGCAGTTGTGCCTCTGCGCTGCTGTTGCTGTGAAACGAATCGAGACTTTTAAGCAATGCAGCATACAATCTGTTCTTGGAGATGGAAAACCGATTGGTAAAACTATGTCCCTTGAATTTTTTCAGGAGTTTTGTTTCGTCATATTCATCCTGTTTATCTATCGCATCAAATAATACACGGTAATTGTTGCTGTCGCCGATGATATGTCGGGAAGAGAATACCTTGAAATACCTCTTTTCCGGTTTAGTCATGCTTTTTACAAGACGGTGCAAATTGTCAGAAGCTTTGTTACTCATTGTGCAATTATTAAGTTATCAGGGGTTGATACAGGCGTAATTAATGAATCCAAATTCAGTCATAAACGGACATCAGAATCCGGCAATGAATGAACGGTAATGAAAACCCCTTCTTCGGTATTTTTATTTGCCTTTACGGCTTAGCTGTCAAATCCGGCGAATTGATTGTTGAAGAAGTTTCATCTTTGCATACCATTTTTGCAGTTCCTGCGTTCATAGAGCGCCAAAATAAAATTTTAATGACCCTTCGTTCATTTTTCCTCACACTTGCCTTCATTGCCGTTTTCAGCAACTTACAACATGCACAATTCAGTATTGGCACCTGGCGAGATCACCTTCCATATAGTAAATGCATAGATGTCTGTGAAGCGGAAGGATTGATTTTCTGTGCAACACCATTTTCAATTTTTACTTTCAATCCGGTAAATGTTGAAATGAGCAGAATCTCTAAAGCAGATCTTCTTTCCGATGTTGGAATTACGGCTATCGAGTTTGACCCGACGAGCAAGTATATAGTAGTTGGATACGACAATGGCAACATTGATCTCATTACCACGAGTGAGGGCTACAACATTCCTGATATCAAATTCAGCAGCATTATTGGAGACAAGGCCATCTATGACATATTACCTTACGGAAACCGAGTCTACCTCAGCACCGGTTTTGGGGTAGTTGTGATCGACATGACAAGACTTGAAATCAAAGAGACTTATTTTATTGGAAATAATGGTGGTCCTGTAAAGGTGCATGATGTGGCGATTTATGACAATGTGATCTACGCTGCAACTGAAACCGGTTTGCAGACAGCCTCCATTTCCAACCCCTTTTTGGCTAATTTTCAAAACTGGTCTCAGTATGAAGATATTCCCGCAGATTCCACGGTACAACATATCGAATTTTTCAATAATCAAATCATGGTGTCTATTCCAAAAATCGACCATGATGTTGTCTGGAGAAAAAATATGAGTGGTGGCGATTGGAGTGCATATCTCGATCTGGATTATTACAGAGTCAATCAATTGTGGAGCAATTCAAAATGGTTTACTGTGTCCGGCACACTAGCTTACATTGTTGAATACTACGATTGGAATTTCCTTGCTGTCGTTTCGCTTCATGATCAAAAAGAAGTATACGCTCATAATTGTATCGTAAGTGAAGCTGGTGAATACTGGGCTGCTGACCAAAATTATGGCCTCACATGGAGGCGCGAACTTTTTGACGATGGTCAAGATTATCAGATTCATCCCGAAGGCCCTGCCTCTGGTGATTGCCGTCGAGTGGAGGCATTCAATAATAATATTTGGGTGGCTCATGGTGGAGTGCGCCAGGATTGGGTAAATCTCTGGCGTGATGTCGGACTTTCAGCCTTCGTTGAAGGAAAATGGAACATCATAAACGCAGACACTTCGGCCCATCCAGGTGGTGGTTTTAATCCACATAATTCTTATGTCGCAGATTTTATGGATGTTGCTGTTGATCCGCTAAACAATAATCGTGTATTTGCAGGTTCCTGGGAAGAGGGGCTTATCGAAGTCAATGCTTCCACCTTGGATATGGCCACGCGCAATGGTGGAAATGAAACCGGCCCTGTTGGCTCTGGTTACAACTGGGCTATTGGCTGGACCGGCGTTTCAAGCGTAGACTTTGATCAGGATGGCCTGCTTTGGTGCACTAACGGTTATACCTCCGAATCCATACACGCTCTCGACAGGAACGGAACCTTCTATGATTTCAACTTCTCTCCGGCGATTTCTACTGACACTAAAATCGGTGACATCCTCGCAGCTAATAACGGACTCATCTGGGCGCCGATCATTGGCCGGGGATTGCTCGTTCTCAACTATAATAAAACTCCAGGTACGTATTCTGATGATAATTTCAAAATTCTGACCAACACGGTTGGCAATGGAAAATTATCATCCAATGACGTAATTTGTATGGAAGAGGATCTTGATGGCGAAATCTGGGTTGGCACAGCACAAGGCATGTCTATTTTTTATAATCCGGATGCTATTTTCTCTGAAGAAAATTTTGACTCGGAACAAATACTGATCGAACAAGATGGCAACGTTCAGATTCTGCTTGAAACTGAAATTATCAATTGTATCGAAATAGATGGCAGCAATCGAAAATGGATCGGAACACAAAACAGCGGCGTGTATTTATTCAGTGATGATGGGTTAGAAGAGATCTATCATTTCACAGAACAAAATAGTCCGCTGTTGTCTAATACCGTTTATGACATTGCGATCAATCATGAAAATGGTGAGGTATTTTTTGCAACTCAAAATGGCTTGATCGGATATTTTTCCACTGCTACCAATTTCGATGCTGAGATGTCAAATGTGCGTGTGTTTCCGAATCCGGTCCGACCTGACTATGAAGGTAATATCACGATAGATGGACTTGCCTACAATACGGACGTTAAAATCACGGACATTCAGGGAAATATTTTATTCGAAACTGAAAGTGAAGGTGGTCGTGCCATCTGGAATGGCCTCAAATACGATGGTGGCAAACCAGCTAGCGGTGTTTATCTTGTTTATGTGACAACTTCAGACGGAAGTGCTGATGATGTAAAAAAATTGACCATTATCAGGTGATCGCAACTGTAGCGAAAGAGCCAAAGAGGAAAAGAGACAATCAGCACAGCAATTTTATCTTGTGTAATCCTCCTTTCCTCCTTGGCTCTTTGGCTCTTTGGCTCTTTGGCTAAAAAAAACTACTTCATTTCCTTGATTGCTTGTTCTTTGTAGAACCCATTTTCCTGAACCACTTTTACGAAAAGCGAATTTGCCTCATCCAACTGACCGCTTTGTTGTAATGATTTGGCGTGATAGAACATGGCCTCTTCATCAAATGAATTGATGTAGTTTTTTTCAACTTTATTGAATAACGCAATGGCATTATCATACTCACCGAGTTTGTAATAACTCATAGCCGAATAAAATTGCGCGTTGACATCATTGGGATATTCATCCAACACTACACTAAACCGATCAATAGCAACTTTGTATTTGTCATGATCATAGGCGCTGATACATTCGGTGATATAGGTAAAATACGGAACTGACTTATCCGGATTCTCTTCCAGGTATTTTTTTCTGTCTTGCGTTGATCCAAAGTTTGCGGGAAGACCAACATCGTCCATCGAAAATTTCTCCCATCCTTTTGCGACAATCGCGGTGTAGTCCGCTACCTCATAATTCAAAATGTGCCTGATGAGAATTGCCGCTGTCTTCTTCGGACCGGGAAGTTCAACTGGCGCAGCTGGTTGTAATGCAATACTATCCACGCCAACCACAGGAAGCTCCATCTGTGCCGGTGCTTCCATCAGCTGAATATGCTGCGAATCTGTTGTTGCTGGTGTTAATGGTTGCGATGCATTTCCATCTTCCACCGGATTAAGCAGGGTTGAATTATTGTGAGCAGAAACGGTTGATTGTTGTGTTGCCATATCGGAAGCGACGACTTCACTTTCAGTGATTGTTTCTGTATTTGTGTCTGTATCCGCTGGTGTCTGAGTGATTGTTTGTTCTGTTGGAGGATTAAGTGCAATGTTTTCATCTGAATTATTCATCAAAACGGTGATGCTAACTGCAGCGGTAGTGCCGGCAATAATTCCTATAACCCAGCCATTGAAATGCCACCAGGCCGTGCCGATTTTTGCAGCTGCCGCAGCACTACCGGAGACGGCGCCCGCACCGAGCCCACTGCTCTGGGCAACTCCGGAGTTGATGACAGGAAGCATGCTGTACGAAGGAATAGCCGAATAGCCCTCTAGCGCATCCGCCAGCAAAGGATTTTCCTGTGCCAGTATTTCAATTTCATGCGAGCGCAAAGCCTCCAGCTTCCCTTCCTGGTAAAGCTTGATCTCGTTTGACGAAGGCAGGACGCTATGTTCTAAATTCTTTTTCATTTGTTTGCGTTGAGCAGCAAACGTAAATTCCGTCTGCCATTCTGTATATGTGATTTGACCTCTCCCAAACTATAGCCAGTGGTTTCTGTGATTTCCCTGTAGCTTTTTTCTTTCAGATAAAACAATACAACACATTGCTGCTGATCTCCGTTCAATCGTCCTATTGCGGATTCCAATTTTCGAAGTCCAGCTTCCTTCATTTCTGCAATGCTTAATACGTCGACGTCCTCGTGAATGTTAACTACATTCTCATGATGGAATACAACTTTTCTTCTTTCCTCTCTTCCACTGGCGCGTAAAATTTCAAAACAGTGATTTCGACTTACAGCGTACAGCCAATGTTGAAACGTGGCAACTTCCCTTGTCTTTAAATCAAGGATGAGTTTTTCAAAAATGGATAACGCAGCATCCTTTGCGTTTTCCTCATTCTTGAGATATTTGAGACACAAACCGAAGACCAGATGACTGTAGCGGTTGTACAACTCGCCCAGCCAAATCGGCTTATGGTCCTGCCTGTATCTCTCAAGCAGCTCCATATCGGTTAATGCTGATATTTTTTTCTTAAAAAACAATTGTAATAGTGGTCTTCAAATTTATCCCGCATTATTTAAAAGTATCATCTAACTCCTGATTTTGCGGGATTCTCAAATCTAAGTGATAGAAAAAGAGATTTACATCTCAACTGCATTTTCTATCGCTTGATTTGGGTTTAAAAAAAAGAGCCGTGGTCACGTTTGGCCCACGGCCCTGCGGTTTTCCTAACCTAACGAAATTATGAACTGTTATTTATTGATTGACTTTTTTGTAATAATCCTCCGTGTAGCTTTTGGTATTCACAATCACTACGCCGCCTGTTGTATCTCCATATTTAGCCGGTATGCCGCCGCTATACACAGAAACTGAACTGATTCCACTTGCCGGAACAACGATATCAGTGTCTCTCACCTTTACGCCATCAATGAAGTAGAGTACTCCACCCGCTCTGCTTCCACGGACAGACATTCCTCCGCCTTCGCCTGCAGGTCTGAAATCGCTTGTAAGAGTCCCGATGATGTTGTTAATACTGCCACCGTGTGTTGTTGCCTGGTGTTTCAAATCTTCGGCGAGGATCGTTTGGATATGGTCGCCGTCCTTTCGAATCAATGGAACTTTAACGCCATAAACTTTCATTTCTCCTGTTGTGTATCCGTCACCACTCCATTCATTCATGACAACATCAGGCGTAAAAGCAATCAGATCTGGATTGACAACAAGTCCTGTCAGCATCACCGTATCCATTCCAATGAAGGTGATTGTGACCGAATAGACCCCTGGCCTCAACGGCTTAATCCGGAATTTTCCATTTTCGTCAGCGGCCTGACCATTTTCATCAATTCCATTACTTGCCAAAACCAATGCCCCGGGCACAGGCTTTCCTTTAGAATCCAGGACTTTTCCGTGGATTTCACCGGTGCTTTGGGCTCCGGTGCAGAGAACAAAAAATACTGCGAGTGCGGTGCAGATGATTTGTTTAAACATAGACTTTTATTGTGTTATACCATTAAGAAGCCGGCAGGCTCAGAATTGCATAAATTATTTTGAAATATTTTATAGAATTGAAAAGCGTGATGGCGAGTTAGCGTGAAAGCGTAAGGAAATCCGAGCCAAATTGATGCTGATTCGGCTCTGGTCCTTATGAAGAATCGAGAGATGAAGCTTCAGTAACACGCTATCACGCCAACACGCTTTTCTCGCTTAATATTCAAAAGCCGTTGACAAGTATCAACGTGACTTGAATTCAGCGTCGTACATTTGCACCCTCAAAAAATCGCTTGCATGAAACAAGCACCGCCGAACAGGTATGAGTGATGAGATCAAGCATGAGTGCGGTATAGCACTCCTCAGACTGAAGCTTCCGCTTCAACATTACACCGAGAAATACGGAACTGCATTTTACGGCCTCAACAAAATGTATTTGTTGATGGAAAAAGAGCACAACCGCGGACAAGATGGCGCCGGTCTGGCAAATATCAAACTCGATGTTGCTCCCGGAGAAAAATATATCAGCCGAATTAGAAGCAACGATCAACAACCTATCCGTGATGTTTTTTCACGCGTGATGTCTCGTTTTGCCGAACTAGAAAAAAGTCATCCGGAAAAAATACACGACTCCGAATACCTCAAACAGCATTTTGCATTTACCGGTGAAGTTTTTCTCGGACATCTGCGCTATGGAACATACGGAGGAAACAGCATTGAAAATTGCCATCCCTTTCTGAGACAAAATAACTGGATGACGCGGAATCTGGTAGTAGCAGGAAATTTCAACATGACAAATGTGGATGAGCTTTTTCAACTCCTGATCAATCTAGGTCAGCATCCAAAAGAAAAAGCAGATACCGTAACCGTCATGGAAAAGATCGGCCATTTTCTCGATGAAGAAAACCAGGAGCTTTTTGACTATTACAAAAAACAAGGTTATAACAATACACAGATCACAGACCGCATTTCAAAACATATTGACGTGCAGCGCGTGCTATCACGTGCCACAAGAGATTTTGACGGTGGATATGCCATAGCCGGTCTTATCGGACATGGCGATGCCTTTGTTCTTCGCGATCCGAATGGAATCAGACCTGCCTATTGGTATGAAGATGATGAAGTATGTGTAGTGGCAAGTGAGCGTCCTCCGATTCAAACGGCATTTAATGCTCCGCTCGATCAGATACATGAACTTGAAAGAGGTCATGCATACATCATTAAAAAAGATGGAACCTCGGGCGTAAAAAAAATCCGTGACCCGCAAGAGAAACGATCTTGTTCATTTGAGCGAATCTATTTTTCGCGTGGCAATGACAAGGACATATATCAGGAACGACAAAATCTTGGAAGAAATATTGTGCCGCTTGTGCTTGAATCTATCAAGTATGATTTGGAAAACACGGTATTCTCATTTATTCCGAACACCGCTGAAACGGCATTTTACGGAATGATGAAGGCGCTGGAAGATCATTTGAACGACATCAAAATTCAGGATTTGAAAGGACTTGGTGGAAATGCAACACCAGAAGACTACGAGCGCATTATTCGCAAACGAGCGCGTTTGGAAAAGATCGCGATCAAAGATGTGAAGATGCGCACTTTCATCACTCAAGATAGCGCGAGAGATGAAATGGTGTCGCACGTTTACGATGTAACTCATGGCGCTGTGAAACGCGATGTGGATACACTCATTGTGATTGATGACTCCATCGTCCGTGGTACGACACTTAAAAAGTCGATCATCAAAATGCTTGATCGTTTGGGGCCGAAAAAAATCATTATTGTTTCTTCCGCACCACAAATACGTTATCCTGATTGTTACGGAATTGACATGGCCAAGCTCGGCGACTTCATTGCATTTCAGGCTGCAGTTTCATTGCATCGCGAACGAGGCACCTACGAACATGCGATGAATGTCATTCTCAAAAAATGCATCGATCAACAAAACGCTCCGAAAGAAACTGTGCGCAATTATGTTCGTGAGGTCTATGAACCATTTACGGTAAAAGAAATTTCGGATCGCATTGCACAACTCGTTACACCATCTGAGATCAAAGCAAAAGTGGAAGTGATCTACCAGACCATTGAAGGATTACATGCAGCTTGTCCGGACCATACAGGTGACTGGTATTTCACCGGACACTATCCTACACCGGGGGGAAATAAGGTCGTGAATAAGGCTTTTATCAATTACATGAGCGGGAAGAATGTGAGGGCGTATTAAGTCTTCTCTCGCGGAAATAAATGAAGGAATATCAGGGTAACCTTACTCCTTTATATTTGTTCTAACTTTAATCGACCACCTGATGAAAACACTAAGCTTAGTCCTGTTGTGCATTTTCTTTTTTTCTATCACTTCACATGGACAATTTGTCGAGCACATTGTCACAAATGGCTTCATGGTTGGTGATGTGGCTGCTTATGATTATGATCATAACGGCTACGATGATCTTTTGATGGCGTCTTATTCGAATCTGATGCTTTCGCTCTATGATGGAACGAACTATGCCGATCCCGTTGTTTTGGTAGAAGGAGTAAATTGGCCTCAAATCGAAATCATCGATTTGAACGGCGATAACATTGATGACATTTTTTTGAATTTTCAGGATGCCGGAGGATATATTTCTGGCAATGAAAATTTCATTCCGGCAATTTTCACATACACTGAAAGTGTGGGTGCAGATGCTGATGACTATTCACTTAATCTGGCTGATATAAACAACGACGATTTGCCTGACCTTGTCTATTTGGTGAACTATGACATTCAAGGGCTTTACGAAATCGAAGTTCATTTTAATCTTGGTGGTTTCGAGTTTGATAATTCCGTTACGACTGATAATTTTTCTTTGCCGACGGATGGTTATGTGTCCCAACTCCTTTTTTCTGATATGGATTTCGACAACGACGATGATATAATTCTAAGAACACAAGAGGATGAAATCAATTGGTGGGAGAATGATGGGGCGGGATCTTACAGCGCAGAATATTTATTATTTCAAGATTCTAATCTTTGGCCATATGCATATGATGGAATAAAAAACAAATTCAAAGGTGATTTCAATGATGACGGTTATCAAGACATGATTCTTTCAGTTGCCTATCAAACCACATCAGGAAGCTCATATCCAACAACTGCACTTTGTTTTTTGGGTAATGGTATCGACTATTCATTTAATAATCTGTTCGAAACAAATTTGTATGCTCCATACTCGACGCACAATGATCTCAAAGATGTGAATAGCGACGGCAACATTGACATGCCAGCAATTGTAGCAAGTGATTATGTAACCATCAATTCTCAATCGTATCATAATCTATCCATTGGCTTTTTCAATTCCGTATTGGAAAACGATGGAACACTTACAGAAGTGAACTCTGTCGAATTGACACACGATTTGCTAGGTGATTTTATCTACGCCAACAATGAAGTGCTGATAGCAATGGGATCTGATGGCTGCAGATTACAACACATTTTTGAAGACGGCACTGCTGGTGAATATGAAGAGATTGTGAACAGTCCGGTTCAGTGTATTGGTGATATTCTGGACTATGATCTCGACAACGACCTCGACATCATTGTGCAAGGAATGGGAGATAATTCTTTTGCCTTTGGACTAATTACTAATGGTGGCAATGGCAATTTCGAATCAACAATTTTGGATGTATTCGATCCTGAATTCAACCCTGGAAATTCCTACCAGTTTACTGATTTAAATTCAGATGGCGCCATTGATTGTATCAGAACTGAAGTGCCTGATCCCAATTTCTTAGAAATGAATATTGCTGCGTTACTACAAAATCCTGATCACACTTTTACGCAGAGTTATACTTCAACTTCTTTTATTCACGATTCATCATTTGGTGAACTCGCTTTAACCTGCACGGATATAAATGATGACGGAATCAACGATTTTGGAGTCGTAATCACGGATGCTTTTGGTGCCTATCCTGCGCAGATCATGATCGGGATATCTGATGGCTCTGGCAATTTTGCCGAAACAACCTTCGAATTACCGATAGACGCTGTATTCTTTAGTTCTGTTTTGTTGGTAAAGGATATGAATGGTGATGGGTACAAAGATCTTATTTCAACAGATGACTACAACATGCCTTTTGTTTTATTAAACGATAACAACCAAAACTTTATCGTGCCTGATTTTGTAAACCAAAACTGGTACAATAACACGGTGTTACTTGATTACGACATGGATGGTATTTTGGACGTACTAGGTCACGACATCAGCTCATCGAGCAACTGGCAATTCTGCAAGGGAAGTGCTGACAGAAGTTTTTCTGATCCTGAACCGATGAATGATATTACCTATACCGAATATTCAGAATGGCCAGCAATCGTTGCAGATTTCAACCAGGATGGACAAGATGATTTTGTTCTCTTCGAATATCTTTTTCTTCGGAATTCGGATGGCAGCTTCTTGCCTGAGTCTGATCTCGGCAACGCAGGATCGGTGCATGGATGTGCGCTTATCGATTCAGAGGCTTATGATTTTAACAATGATGGTTTTCCTGATCTGATAAACGCAAATTATGATCAGCGCATCAAGTGGTATGAGAATATAATCGGCTCACCATACGCCTTGAACATCACTGCGTTTGTTGATGCAAACAGCAATAATCAGCAGGATGCAGAAGAGTCGTTTGTACCGGCACTTGCTGTGCATGTAAACAATTCTTCCGCCATATACACGAATGGACTTGGGTTACTTCAAATGCCCGTGCTATCCGGCAATTATGAGCTTGAAGTTTCATACAACAGCAGCCTCTGGAATCTAGCTAATGCAAACCTTGTCGTTTCTATTGACGACAATAATCCGGTTGCCGAAGTGATCTATGCTCTTCAGCCAACTGCACCCACTTTGGATGTAGACATTTATGCCGTAAGTGACTTTCCACTTTGTAGTTTTTCATCCTTGCAATGGGTAACTGTTACCAATACCGGAAACATATCGCAGGACGGCACAATCACTGTTTCATATGATGATCTTGTAACGCTACTTACATCTATTCCACAACCCGACAGCTACACAACGAATACTGCCACCTGGAATTACAACGATCTTCCACCGCTGCAGTCTTTCGAAATTTCGCTTTCCTCCTTGATGCCGAATTTCAATTTTATGGGCGATATGATTACCATGGACGCTGCTGTTCTTGCATCAAATACGACAGCCGGTCAAACAATGGAGGGAAGCGACTCATACTCTGAAGTTCTTGCTTGTAGTTATGATCCAAATGATAAACGCGAACTCAATGGCTTGGGTGATGAAGGATGGATTGAGCAGAATCACAAACTGAAATATATGGTGCGTTTTCAAAACACCGGTAATGCTGCTGCCCAAACGGTGATCATCCGTGATCAACTTTCCAATGACCTCGACCGGCTTTCACTTCATCCATTAGCTTCATCCCATAGCATGACCACTTCTGTCGATGAGACAGGGCAAGCTACATTTACTTTTAATGAAATTATGCTCCCTGACAGCGCAAGCGATGAGCCGGGAAGTCATGGATTTGTTTTATTTGAAATCAATCAACTCGTTGACGTTCCACACTTGACACAAATTGAGAACACGGCCGAAATTTATTTTGATTTGAATCCCGCTGTTATCACCAACACATTTACGAATACTGTTTTCAATTGCGCAGAATTCAACTCGGAATTGACCTATACAGATGAAGTCATTACAAGTTCGTTGTCAGGACCAACGATGGATTGGTATTTCAATGGCATGGCCATACCAAACGAACACGCAGTTTCGCTGCCAGCAACTTCTGCCGGAGTTTATGCGTTTGAATCGCACTTTGGTTCAGACTGCGTTGTGTCTTCAAGCATTGAAATTGTTTCCGTGAAGGAAAACACGCACGACAACTACCTCGCATTCCCGAATCCCACCACTCAATTTGTGAAACTTCAGTTCGAGCATTTTCAGAGTAGACAAATTAGCATATTCGATATGATAGGAAATGCAGTGTTTGTAATAAATGATCAATCCGATAATCTGGAACTGAATCTTGCAAAATTTGCAAAAGGCGTTTATCATGTGCAGATTATTTGCCATGAAAAAAACACAACCAGTGGTTTTGACCTCGTGGTTGAATAAAATAATTCGGATTAACTTTTAAAGTCTCATATGCTTGAAAACACGGAGGTCTTAAAGTCGCTATTTCGAAAAATAATTTAAGCCCGAAATAGTGCGAACCGTTTCGCAAGAAGTTCAATTACGAATCCGATGCCCAACACCAGAAAAAACGGATATGTCGGCACCAGATATCGCTGCTCGATAAAGCCGAGAACTATTGCAAGTATCACAACGAATGACCATGGAATCAGGGCAAAGAAAAATGCCTTCCAGTTTCTTTTAAATAGAAACCAAACTGTTGCAAGAAATGCGAAAAAATTGATGATCAATAACAGAGCAAAATAACCGAGTTTGATGATCTTCTGCATCACGTTCATTTTATCAAAAGCAGGTCCGGGCATATTGTCAAGCCGTGAAGGAAAAACAAATGCTCTGAACATTTTTAGTCTGTTCATCACAAAGAAATCGACTGCTTTTTCACTGACATATACTTCGCGATAGAGTTTGCTTTTCTCCAAAACATAACCTCCGGTCTTCGCCTTTAATAATGAATCATCCGTAGTTCTGAAAATTTGATATGCATGTTGAAGCGTAATGAGTGAATCGTTTTTGCAAACGGATGTTTCAACCGATCTGCCCCTTTCAAATAATTGTGACTGTTGTTTGGGTGATACAAACCAATTGGCAGGTGTATTCGGTATCCAATACTGAATGTCTTCGCCCCATGCAAGCAGCAGTTGATTTACTGCCAGGAATTGCGGTGTATATGTTTCGTAACAATCAGCAACCGGTTTGATGAAGGGAATGAACTGATGTTCCCGCGCATAATTGCGATATGTCCATGCTCCTACTGAAAGTAAAATTGGCAATGAAATCAATGCACATCTCACAAAATACTTTACAAAACCATCTTTCCTTTCCAATAACAAAACGACACAAAAAACCGGCAATAAGATCACAGAAATTTGTCGAAGAAAAATCGCCCATGCCAACCATACACCGGCAAGTATCAAAAGCTTATTCGCTTTTTTATCAGAATATTTTACCAAACAATAAACGCTGAAGATCAAAAAGGAAGTTGAAAAACTATCCGACATTAAGGTATGATCCCAGATGGAAACGAATGTGCTGAATGCATACATCAATGCTGTTGCCTCAAATACGAATCGATAAGGAAATATTCTGGCCGCAACAATTGCGAGCAACAACACTGACAACACCGAAAGAAAAAACTGGAAAATGATGATGCCGACATAAGCCGCTTCTTGTCCGAATAAAAATGACACCGGAACATAAAACGGAAGTAATCCTGGCATTCTACACGCACTGTTGTAGTTGCCGTGTTGCGTAAATTCTTCTGCCGGTACGTAATAATTGCGCGTGTCTCCCATCGCTATTGCGATGCCCGAGTGAATCTGCTTTTCACGAGCGTAAGTATGAAACTGAAAAGTGAAATACGTGAAAAGAATGGTCTTTATCGCAAGAATGATCATGAACCACTTGATGAGGTAAGGTCTCGTGCGCACATTTTCTATTTCTGCTGCAATGATCAAATTCGAAATTGTTTCTTTTGACAAGTCCAATTATTTCAACCCAAGTTCTTCTCGAATGTGCAATGGCAGTCGATGAATTTCTTCAATCGTACCTTTTCTGACACCGGGAGTTCCCATGATAATTGAAAGTGGTTCAAAGTCTTTTGTAACTACCGTATTGGCCACGACCAAACTTTCGTGACCGATGCGAACGCCCGGAGATATAACGCATTGCACAGCAATCTGACATCCACTTTCGATAATCGCTCCACGTTCGGCACCAAATTTTTCTGTCACTTGTGGACGGCGATAGGCAATCGGATTACCATTGGTGGTGATCGTCA
>JANOVT010000175.1:0-33083 GCA_031417525.1 Flavobacteriales bacterium
CTCTTTGCGTTTCATCTGAACGCGCACGAGTTCGCCAGTAAGACTGATCACACCGACATCATAACCGGGCGATACATCGACCACCACCACTTCTCCCGGATACAATTCCAGACCGGAGGCATTGCGGTAAAAACCTTTGCGGCTATTTTTAAATCTGATCTCGACAATATCAAAAGGCTTCTGGCCCTCAGGCAATTCCATTCCCACCAGCCAATCAAATACTTCGAGTTTGTTGCAACCGTATGTCCCGCAGGCACCGTTGTTTTTGCAACCTTTCGGAAGGCCATCGCTTCCTGTTCCACAACTTGAACATCCCATGTTGAGTATCTCCCATGATCCCGAAGAATGTGCGTTACACATTTCGGGGATCCTTCAAATCAGTTAATATATATGTAGACATACACGTTTACTGCCGGAGCATGTATCTGGAGCAAGCGTGCTGGTTTTGTGAGAACCTGTCGAAGTGCAAGATCAGAAATACACGATTCCGGACGTGATGATGGCTCAAATTTACAAACAACGGGGTGGAGAAATGACAAACCTTGGTGAGTATATTGAGTAATAGTAGTTTGGGTGTGCTATTTCCTTTCCCAATTTATTTTATAGCCCAGCATCAACCCAACTCCAATTTTGGCTTCACGCATTTCAACCTGGGCATATGGTTTCCAGTAGTTTTCATCATTATTTTGCAAGTTGTAGGATTCATAATGGGCAATGATGGATTTTGGGCCGTGTTGACGCCTGACGTTTACGACACGCAAATAAGCTCCCACGCAAAGACCTTTGAAAATGTCCCTTGTAAGTTCGAGACACAAATAGGTGTCGTTAAATCCGGGATCAATATTGAAATACTCTGTGGATTCTTTAATTGCGGATACACTATTCGTACTTACAACATAAGTGCTTTGAATCAAATCGTAGTCGCCATCCGGTTTTTGTTTCATTGTTTTCGTGACAAAACCTCTCAGCGATGCATTCCAATGAGATCTTTGATATCCAAAAAATAACCCCAGGCCAAGCCTTTCTCGTTTTAATAGAAATGGAAAAGAGGTAGTAGCATCCCCGAAAAGAACGGGTAAATTAAAATTCAGATTTGTCGACTGACTCATGATGGAGTAAGAACAACTTAAACCGACAATGAATCCTGTTTTGGGAATGTAGTATGGAGAGGCGTTGAATTCGTAAAAATTTGCCGAATTAGAAAATTGAATATTCGGAGCATTGAAGACAACATCATTTGATGTCACTGAATTTCCTCTGCTTCCTAAAAGTGAAAGGCGAAGACCTAATCCATTGTGCGTGGTTGAATCACCGGCTTGAGCTAAAGATTGAATACCCTGCAGAACTATCCCAACAATGCTAAAGAGAGAAAAAATGAATTTGAATCGCATGAGCCTGGTTACGAAGCAATGAAATTTTTAAACAGGCTTAAAGCTAACTATGAATTACGATGATTTTCGTGTCAGCAGATAATGAACCTTCATGCTCAGATCGGTAAACACCAGTTTGGAATAGGCATTTCTAGAAACGTCATGGTAAGCCTCCGTAATTTCCTCCATCAGGTCTTCTGCATTGAGGTCATTGATAAAAGGAGCGAATTTGTCGGAAAAATTCTTTTCACCACGGTTCATGCGCACAAAGTCCGGTCCGGCGTAATTCAGCACCAGATTTTGCCTCACCTGATCGAGCGCATAATGTAAAAAGTGCTTCTGATCTTCCCGGCTGAGGGCGTGCATCTGGTCTGCCCATTTTACCAAAAAGACAACGTCCTTCTTAAAACAGCTTCTCATCCAAAGCTGGAATTGCTGCGCATAATTCTCATCAGGGTTGTGCGAATTGAGAAGCTGCATTGCAATGTTCCAATCGCCATGTGCAAAGTGAGCAATTTCCGTTGCTTTTTCGGAAGAAGCACCTTTGTGTTCCAGTGCGGCAGCTATTTCGGCGTCCTCAATTTTCGGGATGTAAATGACCTGCACGCGGGAAAGGATCGTCGGAAGGATGTTTTCAAGACTGGAAGCGACCAGCAGGAATATGGTTTTTTCCGGCGGCTCTTCCATGATTTTAAGCAACTTGTTCGCCGTATCAGGCTTGAGATATTCCGCCATCCAGATCACCTGGAATTTGTAACCGCCTTCATAACTTCTCAGCGACAACTGGTGAATGATGTTGCCAGCTTCATATACTGAAATGTGAAGTTGTTTGTTGTCTTTGGTGATTTCATCGCGCCACTGATCCAGATTTGTGTAGGGCGACTTCAACAGATGCGGCCGCCAATCGGACATCCAATCGTTGCAGGTGGTTTCTGTTTTTCCCTCCACATTAAAAAACGGGAAGGTGTAAAACATATCGGCGAATTGGGCAGAGTTGATTTTTTTACAGGTCGGACAAATACCACATGAATCGGTTTCGGTTCTTGCCGCACACGAAATGTATTGTGCAAAAGCGAGTGCCAGCGGCAGATTTCCGCAACCTTCAGGTCCTAAAAACATCAGGGCATGAGCAATTCGTCCTTCGTTAAAGGCATTGCGGAGACGCGATTTTAGGTCTTCCTGTCCGATGATGTCGCTGAATTGCACGCGCGTGTTTTGGAGTTGCGAAAATAATCACTCATCAATTTTGATTTCAGGATTCAATGACATTGTTGTCCGGTTAAGATTTGGACTGATGATTTAAAACCGCAGCGATTCTGCAAGAGGTCAGAGATCGGAAGTCAGAAAACGAGCATTTTCAGTCTGGAATGCGTTTGTTTCGAAAAATATTTTTACAGTGTCTGCTTCAATTCATGCCCGATTGATATCATCATTCGTGTAATCCAACTTAACTCTCTTACTTCTGACATCTGACTGCTTCGATCTCCAGCAATGGGAAGCTTGATCGTTTACACTTTTTACTCGACAACCATGACTCAATATGAAGGATTTTACCCGTGAAATACCTCGTGAAGAATCTCTACCGAGTGAATTTCCCTCAAACTTTCCAGATGAAGCCGGATATACGTAATGAGTGCCTCAAGTAAATTTTTACGCATTGCACCATTCATGGCGATCGCCTGCACTTGTGGCCATTCTTTGTCGAGCATTTCTAACAATACTTTACTTTCAGTGATATCCATGTAATGAGGATGCACTGGCCGATGCGTTAGAAAGGAGCTCAGCGACAGGTCAAAATAATTGGAGGTTTCATCAGGGTCGATTTGTGGATAGAAGCCGTATTGCCTGCTTATTTCCAGGAGACACCAGAGGTGAAAATTCCTGGCGTCGAATGCATCATCCAGTAAAATGATAGCATTATGAAGGAATCTGAAAAGTGTATCATTCACATAATCATCCGGAATTGTTTTATACAGAACTTCATCCAGGAACATGACAATAGCACTTTTCACCGGATCAAAATGAATGTGATGAAGTGGATGTGACATGCGTAGATCTTTGAGCTGATGAATCTGAATGTTTTCCCGTGGATCCGCCTCGAACTCTACCAGAGTCAGGGGTTGTATCAAATTGATATTGGACGTTTTCCCTTTTTTGGAAGACTGCACCATAAAAGTTTTCATTCCATGAACAAAACAAAAAATCCGCACGATGAATCGCTGGTCGGAATACCTGATATGATGGACAACAATGCCCTGAAGAACGTGCTGCAATTTTTCCTTTTACGATTGAATTTGGTCTATCTTTATTCGCAATTCACATAGTCACGTTCAAATCTCGGTCGGAGGACCTGAAAAGGGTGAACGAATTGTTTTCACATTTGACCCGATCTTGATTAGAAAGAACACGTCACAAATGTATATCCACCCTATACACTTTGGTCTGAATGAGGTCATACCTTACAACGGCTGAGGTCATAAAATTGAAGATGAAGCATCACCCGTGCTGGTGATGTTTGTTTAAAGTTAGGTTAGGCAGGGCAATCCAAGTGGTTGCCCTGTTGCTTTTTAGTCGCTTCTATAGCTCCGGTTGATCCGCTCTATTGTTAATTCTGCGCAGGTTTCCGAAACTTACTATGGGCATAATTCGTAATCAAGGTAATTCTATGTTTTGAGTAGAATAAAAAAGACCAGATTACCTCGCCTTTACTTTAAAAAAGTTACTGACATGAAGAAGTTGTACCTAACAGGATTATTATTAGCCATCCTAACTCTTGCAAGATCACAAGCCCCCGGTGGCGTGAGCGGAGGATTGAATGTCTGGCTAAAGGCGGACGCAGGAACATCAAGCACAACGAATGCAGCATACCTCGCGACCTGGGCGGATCAAAGCGGATCAGGCAATGACGCGACGCAGAGTGTTGCGAGTGCAAAGCCTCAGTATTACTCTAACATTATGAATGGCAATCCGGCGGTAAAAACAACCGGTCCGCGTTATTTCGATGTGAACCTCAATGGTATCAATAATCAGAACTTCACGATTTTCACTGTAACCAAAAGACAATCGGGATCCAATTTCCAGCACATCATCGGTGTGCAGCAGTCAGGTGCCTACGTTGGTCTTGGACTTGGATATTCGGGTAGCAGCTTGCTTCGATTCTTTGAATATGGAAATATTATAGCAATTGCATGCACGCCATACGCCGGAGCAAATGAAATTCCGACGATTCTTTCTTCACAATTTGATATGGCTGCGGGTAAAAAAATGTGGCAAATACGCGACGGAGTTCAGCTCGCAAGAAGCGGGAATAATAAAACACACTATGCATTGACGGGTAACGGAAGAGTTGGTCGCGGCAATGACAACTATGGCTTCAACGGATATATTTCGGAAGTCATTGTATACAATAGAATTTTAACGTCAGCGGAAAAGATACAAGTGCACACTTACTTGTCTGTGAAGTATGGTTTGTCCGTGCCACTGTCTGAACATCTTTATTACAACGAGCCAGCTTATGCGAGTGATGTATTCGGAATCGGAAAAGATGTCGTTTCGCAAGGACTAAATCAGGCAGCTAGCGCAAGTGCGAATCCGGACGATATATTGGACATCAGCAATCCCTCATCATTGGATGATGGTGACTACCTGATTTGTGGAAACAATAACGGTGCGACGACTTTTTCTGCTTTTGGGGGATCGAATTGTGCGATCACCAATATGCTTTCGCGCAAATGGAAAACGAAGGTTGTCGGCACGCCGGGAACCATCACAGTCAGATTTGATATGACCGGTATTTCCGGATTCAGTGGAGACAAACTTTTGATGCTGATGGATGTGGACGGAGACGGTTTCGACGATGAAACAGCCGTGACAGGCACATACACCGCTCCTTACTTTGTTGTGAATAATGTGTCGGTTACTGATGGTTCTATCATTGCGATTGCTACCGGTGAAAATACCTGGTATGCAGTTACCAGTGGTTCTGCATCAGGTGCCATTTGGTCTACAACACCTGCTGGTGTTCCACAAGTACTTGCCTCATTTTGCGCGAATACTCATCTTGTGGTGAACACTGGAGTTACAGTGTCCAATAATTGGGCATCACTTTCCTGCCATGATTTCACGGTAAATCTTGGTGGTATCTGGAATGCTTCAACAAATACATTAAATGTCGGAGGCAACTTCACCATTAACGGAACATTCAATTCCCAGTCCTCGACGGTTTTATTGAATGGCACGAATGCACAACTTATACAAGGATCAGGAATCGCGAACGTTCATAATCTGACGATCAACAATCCGGCAGGCGTGACAATTGATGGCGCATCAGGTGGAGTCAGAACGCGTAATGTGTTAAGTGTTCTTAATGGCACGCTGACGACAAATTCTAAATTGACATTGATATCAGATATCGCTTCAACAGGCATGATCGGCGCACTTACTTCAGGTGTTGTTGCTGGAGATGTTATTGTCCAACGATATCATAACGCAGCGGCACAAGGTTGGGTGAATCTCTCTTGTCCGGTGCAAGGAAAAACCTTACAGGAATGGAATGATGATATTGTGACTACAGGATTTCCGGGTTCGGATTTTCCGCCTCCATACTCATTCAATAATGTCCAGTATTACAATGAGTCTGTCTTGGGTGGAATCAATTCCGGCTATGTAGGCGCATCAGGAATTTCGGACGCCATTATAGCTGCTCGAGGATATATGATATTCATGAACGCAGGAATCATGAATCTGGATGTACAGGGAAGCATTAACAGCGGTAATCAATCATTGCCGGTTTCATACACATCATCAGGCAATCCCACTGCAGACGGCTGGAACCTTGTTGGTAATCCATATCCATGCACCATCGACTGGAATTCAGGTTCGTGGTCAAAAACCAATATGAGCAATGCAGTGTATGTCTGGAATGCTGGTATGGGTCAGTATGCAAGCTATGTAAATGGCTCTGCAACTAATGGCGGATCACGATACATACCTTCATCACAATCATTTTTTGTGAGGACTACCGCCGCAAGTCCGGTGCTTACATTGACTGAAAATTGCAAAGCCAATGTTCAGGGAACATTCAAGTATGATGAAATTCAGGACGCAGCTTTCACATTGAAAATATCGAATGATTATTTACAAGATGAAACTACGCTTTCAAGAAATGCGCAAGCAACCATGCTCTTCGAAGATTCTTTTGATGCATTCAAATTAAGAAGTCCACTTTCTGAAGTGCCATATATTTCTACTATCAGTGAAGACGGCGCGGATTTATCCATCAACACTTTCGCAGGTCTCACCGAATCAACGATCATCCCACTTCGGGTTGAAGTTGGTGCAACAGGAACATACACCATCACACACAAAGGTCTTAACTCGTTTGCAAATGGAGCTTGTGTGACATTGGAAGATATGTTGACAGGAGAAGTCTATCCACTGAATCAATATGAGGAAATTTCATTTGAACTCGTATCAGGAAATGATGACTTGCGTTTTCAATTGCGCATCGGAGGAACCAGTGTTGCGAATACTGTGAGCTCTGGTTGTCCGGGAATGGAACAAGGTTCTGCGGAAGTAAATATTGAAAGCGAACAACCGGTGAACATCACCTGGATGAACAACGAAGGAGACATCATTTTGACTACTATCGGAGCAACAGTAAGTGATGAGATTTCTAATCTCGCACCGGGAACATATTTCGCCATCATTGAACACAATGGAGTTTGTGGAACAACAGAGGCTGAATTCCATATCACTGCCGACGCGCCGGTATTTACCAACGCGATTGTTTCACCTGTGAGTTGTCCGAATGAAGATGATGGCGGTATCGCACTCAACCTGATGGGAGGAACTTCTCCTTATACAGTGACATGGAGTAATGGCGAAACAGGTACCATCCTTGAAAATGTTGATGACGGTTTGTACACTGCATTTGTCGCTGACTCGCGCGGTTGTGCCAATTCATTCGATATTCTTATACCGGTCATGAGTAATTTGACAAGTGGTTTTGAAACCATACAAGAAAGTTTTGAATTGATGAACGGATCGGTAGTTGTTGATTTTTACAATACCAGTGAAAATGCCGAAGAATTCGAATGGTCATTTGGAGACATTACACAAAAAACGACGGATGAGAATCCATCACACATTTTCAACAAAAAGGGAATTTATCAGGTGACCTTGATGTCGAAAGACAATGATTGTGTTGCTTATCAGACAAAAAACATCAAGATTGTAAGTCCGCTTGAAGATGCAGGAATTGGATCAGAGATGATCGGAACTTTGACAGATAACGGAGTTCAGATTATGTTCTTCTTTGATCAGCCAAGAAGATTGCAGATCAACGCTTACAATGTCTTGGGGCAGCAATTAATTGAGCCGATCAATGGCGTTTATGAAAGACAAACCATCACGTTCAGTGATAGAAGATATGCAGCAAATGCACTCATCGAAGTGATCGATATGAACACAGGTGAAAGAGCGCTGCTACGAATGGGAATGTAAAAAATTCTCTATTGTGATTTGGTTAAAACCGTCGGGGTCATGTCCGGCGGTTTTGTTTTTTGCTTGCTTCGCAAGGAAGGCTTCTCGCTGATTGATTCCTAAGACAATGAAATAAGTTTCATTTGTTTCCAGAATTAAGTTGAATCAATTTGAGCCAGTCTATGGATCCATCCTCGTCACAATATTCAGAGATGAATTCATTAGTAAATCTGTTTATCATTTTGGCATAAGACATTTGGAATTCATCATTTCTTTCCTTTGCCTTATAACCTAAAGGTTCAATGAGTTCGGTGTATAAATTGGAATTTCCTGAAATGAACTCCCAAAATAATTGTCCGCAATATTTGAAATAATCTCCTTTGTCCGGGCTTAAATCTTTACCATAGCAACAGCCGTTTACGGCTCGCGTTTCCAAATTTGAACCACTCGTTCTAAGCGTTTTCTTAGCAGTCCTAAAGTCAGATACCATTTTTGCAATCTGAGAACTATTACCCCAATTTGGACCTGATTTGATCGTAACAATATATCTTATGTCGTTTAAGTTGAATTCAAGATCTATATTTGGAATTCCGGATTTTTGACCGTCGTAAACCTTGTTGTTGATGAATATAGCGAGCCCTTCAAGCCAGTCACCAAATATGGTCTCTTCGTTAGAAGAAATATGCGCATCAACAATACCTCGCACAATTTCATCTGCTGTCAGAACATGTTTTGCTTTATATAAATAAGGGTTCTTGCGCTTAAGCACATTGGTTAATTTCAGACTATCGAGACTTTGAATTCTCTTAGTATGAAATGATCCTATGTTATTTTCAACGTACTGCGCTACGTCTTTTAGGTTCAATTTTTTCATATTTTTCTGCGGAGTCGAGCAAGTATAGTTCAGTCGGTCTCACTTGTTCTTTTACTCTTTGATAATACTCAGGAATTATTTCAATGCCAATCGAGTGCCTTTTCATTTTATTCGCAACCGTAACGGTTGTTCCTGAGCCCATGAAAGGATCTAAGACCGTGTCATTTTCTTTCGTGAATAATTTGATAAACCATTCTGGTAGTTCTTGTGGAAATGCAGCACTATGGTTTTTATTATTACATTCAGTTGCTAAGTGAAGAACATTCGTAGGGTATGCTTTCTCACGATCCGTCCAGTTGGCAATTTTTTTTCCAAACCCACTTCCAACTTTAGAATTATCTCTGGTTTTATCAGTTTCTGAAAGATTTTTCAGACGTGCTTTTGACCAATCCCCCATAGGTACCATAACTTCTTCTTGATACATACTAAAGTGTTTCTCTTTGTTGAATTGTAAAAGTCTTTCCCAAGAGTCTCGAAATCGATTCGGCCATTTACCAGGGTAAGAATTTTTTTTGTGCCAAATGAATTCTTCTGTCCACAACCAGCCTTGCTTTCTCATGGCAAGAATGAGTTCCATGACATACGTGCTTCGTTCGCCTTCGATGACTTTTTCTTTTATGTTGAGAATAAATGTACCGGAGGGTTTTAGAACTCTGAGTAATTGCTCTGAGATGGGAAGAAACCAATCAACATAATCATTGGCTGGAATTCCGCCGTAAGTGCTTTTTCGTTGATCGGCGTATGGCGGCGAAGTTACAATTAGATCCACTGAATTTGCTTCTAATTTTTTTAGTTCCTTCTTACTGTCTCCTAGTATGAGGTTCGTTTTTATTTCCATCTCACGTAAATCTTGATTGCGAAATTAACTTTCTAGAGCCAATTTTCATTTGATACTTATTGACAGCACAAAATCTAGCTGAACACAAAGCTTTTATCTTGAGTATGTTAATAAGCCGGTACGGAAAATTGATTTGTTTTAGGGATAAACAACCTTCCGCATTTCACTATCAGTTGGCAGATAAAATATTTTTACCACAGTACCCTGCGCGTACAAGGGATTGTTTTCGCACCGTTCATCAGCGCGAAAAGTGATTTTGCCAAATTCGACTGTTTCATATTCGATCATTGGATAAAAGAATCGCTTGCCTTTTTCGTTAGCAGACATCCAATTCACTATGATGCCCTGTGTTTCCTTTTTTCGAAATAAGAAGAGAATTTCTTTCTTGTACATAATGATACCTGTTACAATCACTGCAGCGATGAGGCCGGTGTATATCAGTAGTTCCTGGGTGGTTAGTTCTTCCATCAATTTGGTTTTTTGATTACAAAAATGAGCAAAATGGCTTTTTGAATTTTCTAAATGAAATTATGCGGACAATATTGTTGTCATTTTTTGAACTCAATTTTACCACCGGTTAACATAGCATTCAAGATCGAAACTGCTTTTGCAAGTTCCGTTACGTTATCGAACGACATGCGCAAACTTTTATCCTTCTCATACATTTTTCCTTGTGTAGGATTTTGTTTTATAAACTCCAACACATGTGAGAATTTTTCGCTCTGGTAAAAAGGTGAATCTTCTTTCGTGATAAAGTAGCCGATCATCTTTCCACTTTTAAGTACGAGTTTTTCAAAACCGATTTCTCTTGCAAGCCATCTAAGACGCATGGTCTGAATGAGTGCTAAAGTCGGCAATGGTATTTCTCCGAATCTGTCTATCAGGTTTTTGGTGTATTGCTCCATTCCTTCTTCAGTCGTGATATCATCAAGTTCTTTATAAAGAGCGATTCGTTCTGTTATGCTACTGACGTACTCATCTGGAATGAGAATTTCAAAATCTGTTTCCAGTGTTGTTTCCTTCACGAAATTTTCTGTCTTTCGGATTTCTTCTTCGTAGAGATCTTTGAAGTGTTCCTGCTTCAATTCATCAATTGCTTCATTGAGAATTTTCTGATACGTTTCAAATCCGATATCATTGATAAAACCGCTTTGTTCGCCGCCAAGCAAATTACCGGCACCTCGTATGTCCAGATCCCGCATAGCAATGTGCAATCCGGAACCCAGTTCACTGAATTGTTCGATGGCCTGAAGTCTTTTTCGCGCATCATCGGTCAGAAGATGAATGGATGGTGCAAGCAGATAACAAAACGCATGTTTGTTATTTCTGCCGACACGTCCGCGCAATTGGTGCAAATCACTCATGCCGAAATGATGCGCATCGTTGATGATGATTGTGTTGGCATTGGAGATGTCAATTCCACTTTCAACAATTGCTGTGCTGACCAAAACATCGAAGGCGCCTTCAATAAAATTGCTCATGACTTCCTCCAGTTCATGTCCTTGCATTTGACCATGCGCAACGCCAACACGCGCATCGGGACAAAGTCGTTGGATCATTCCTGCAATTTCTTTTAGATTCTGAACCCGGTTGTGAACAAAAAATATTTGACCACCTCGTTGAATTTCATAACTCACAGCGTCACGTATAACTTCTTCATTGAATGGGCGAAGTTCTGTTTGAATCGGATGCCTGTTTGGTGGTGCGGTTTGAATGATGGATAAATCTCTGGCGCCCATCATAGAGAATTGCAACGTTCGTGGAATAGGAGTGGCGGTGAGTGTGAGTGTATCAATATTGGCACGCAAAGTTTTCAATTTGTCTTTCACAGCCACGCCAAATTTTTGTTCCTCATCAATGATCAATAGGCCTAAATTTTTGAATTTCACTTTGGGAGCAACTAGTCCATGTGTTCCGATGATGATATCGACTTCACCTTTCTCCAACTTCTTCAGAGTTTCTGTTTGTTGTTTCGCGCTCTTGAAGCGATTGATATAATCTACTGTTACAGGAAAGTCACGAAATCTGGCTGAAAAACTTTTGTAATGCTGAAGGGAAAGAATGGTTGTCGGTACGAGTATCGCAACTTGTTTGCCGTCTGTGGCTGCTTTGAATGCAGCGCGCATGGCAATTTCTGTTTTGCCAAAACCAACATCACCACAAACAAGCCTGTCCATCGGGGCTTCGTTTTCCATGTCTTCTTTCACTGCGGTGGTGGCTTTCAATTGATCGGGTGTGTCTTCATACATGAAGGACGCCTCAAGTTCGTTCTGTAAATACGTGTCAGGTTGAAATGCAAATCCCTTGGTCGCTTTTCGTTTTGCGTACAGCTTGATGAGATCATATGCAATCTCTTTGACCTTTGTTTTTGTCTTACGCTTTAGCGTCTGCCACGCATTACTTCCAAGTCGATCCATTGAAGGTGCTGCACCTTCTTTCCCGACATATTTTGATATTCGATGAAGTGAGTGAATACTTACATATAGAATGTCACCACCTTTGTAAGTGAGTCGTATCGCTTCCTGTTCGCGGCCATTGACATCTATTTTTTGCAGACCCGCAAATTGTCCAACACCGTGATCAATGTGTACTACATAATCTCCCGGCTGCAATGCCATGATTTCTTTGATAGTGATCGCTTCTTTACTTTTCTTAAATCCTTCTTTGAGACGGAAACGATGATAACGTTCGAAAATCTGGTGATCGGTATAAACAATCAACTTATTTGCACGGTCAACAAATCCTTCAGAAAGCTCAATGCTGAGCGGGGTAAAATTGATCGCATGATCTTTGTCTTCAAAAATCTGATAAAGTCTCTCGATTTGTTTTGGTTGGCCGGCCGCGATCACACAAGTATATCCCGCCTTCGTATTGTTCGATAGATTCGTGCTGAGCATATCGAAATTTTTACTGAACGCTGGTTGCGGTTCCATGTCGAATGTCAGAACTGTTCCATCAACAAATTTTCTTTGCGAACCGAATTCAACGACACGACACGACTCAAGTTGGCGATGCAACTCTTGTCTGGTCAGATAAATCGTGTCCGGTAACTGGTGCTCAAACATGCTCTTCAGCTTATTGAATTGTGTGGTTGCTTTTTCGAGTTCCACTTCCATTCGATTGAGTGCGCCTTCTGTATCGCTGATCCAGACAGTGCTGTCAGATGGCATAAATTCAATCAGTGAAACCCGCGCTTCTTCTGTTGTGCGGTTTTGAACATCGGGCACAATGGTGGCTTTGGTCATTTTCGCCACGCTTAGTTGTGTATCAGGTTCGAATTTCCGGATGCTTTCAACTTCGTTGCCGAAAAGCTCTATGCGATAAGGATGATCAAAGCTAAAAGAAAATATATCGACGATACCGCCGCGAATCGCATATTGCCCCGGTTCGAAGACGTAATCCACTTTAGCGAATCCATATGTATGCATCCATTCATCCACAAATTCCAGATCGAGTGTATTGCCTTGTAAAATTTCGAAGGTGGCGCTCTGAAGTTCTTTTTGCGTGATTACTTTTTCTGCAAGAGCTTCGGGATAAGAAATGAGACAAATCGGTTTTTGTTGATTTTCTTGTTTGTCTTTGATGCGGCGAATTTCATTGAGCACCTCGGCGCGCATCGCTACATTGGCATTGTCAGTTTGTTCAGGTTCGTATGCGACACGCGCACTACGTGGAAAAAAGAGAAGTTTCAGATCACCTGTTGAAATGTTTGTTTCGTCTTTATTAACTCCCGAGATGAATTCAAGATCATTGAGGAAATAAGCAGCTTCTTCTTTATCTGGTAGAATAAAAAGGTGAAATCCACCGATCTGATTGGTTGCTGCATCCACAACCATTGCCCGCGCGGAACCAACAAGTCCTTTGAGATGGACATTGGTGCCGGCACTTCGAAGCAACTGTTGCAGTTCTTTTGTGGTGTTGTCGGCTCCATAAATATTTCTGAGATCGGAGATAAACATTGCCTGGGTAAAAACAGTTCAGCCCCCCGGGTGGTCCGGCGGGAAATTGAAAGGCCAAAAGTAAGGAGGTGATGCGGAGGTCGTTCCATGCTATTTTTGAAGAAGTTGAAATCCGCATGAAAAGACTTCTATTCCTGATAATCATCATTGCCGCAGGTTGTTGTGGGAGCTATGAAATTCAGCAACGCAGATTGGAAGATCGGTCGTTTTTTAAGCCATGGTATCGTGTTTACAGATTTACCAATGAAACCGGCGAAATCAGCGAGATCACCTCGGGCAAAGTAAACTGCGAATTGGAGGATCCTCACATTTCCTCAGTTGAAGAATGTATGAAGTATGAAGATGAATTTTGTGGACAAGCTTTCGCATATTCAACTGAGCACCCCGGCAAACTTGACTTCTCATTGCGCGAATCCTATTGGCAGACTTATTCTTTTATTTTCAATGACTGCTATTTTGAAGTTGAGTTGAACAATGTCCTGGATAGCCTTATTGAAATGGAAGTTAACGGTGTGATGTATGGTGATGTGTTCGTCAACAGGCCGGTTGGATTGAAAACGGACCCATCAATTCAGCAGTTTTATTTTTCAGTATCACAAGGGCCCATAAGGTATGAATTACGAAACGGTGAAGTGTGGAACTTAATCCCATGATTGTATACATGAGCATTCAACAATCCATCTCAATGTTTCGAATAAAAAGAAACATAGCTTTTTTGGTATTCTTTATTTTGAGCGAAACAGCTTATACTCAAAATGACCGTGCTTTATCTATCTCAATGGGTGCCCGATTGCTCAATAGTAGTACAAAAGTGCATTGGAGTTATTATAGTCCTGTTTCGCGAATAGCTGTTGACAGGACTATTGTATCGCACAATGTTATTGTGCCGGTGCAGATAAGGTATTCTCTTGACACCATGACTTCCTTAGGTTGCGAATATTCTGAAGGTCGATTTTTGATTTCTCAACCATCGGGCTTTGGAGAGAAACGCAATAACAAAATCCAGACAATTGGATTTTTTATGGAGTCAAAACAATATATCAAGAAGGGAGTACACGCATTTTTCGATTTTGGTATTCGTTATACCATCACGAACATTCAACAATTCAACCCGTTTTATATTGGGTATGAAAGTCCTTATACGCTTTATTCAAAATGGAATGGACTTGGTGCAAATTTGAGTATGGGTTTCATGTTAGGACTTGCGGATTCTGGTCTTTCAGTAAAACCGGAAGTAGGAATACTTTACGAACATCCCACACTTACAGAATTCAAAGTCGGAGATTCTGGGTCGACAATGGGAGATATCTCAAGTAAGCTATTCAATTACGGAGCATATATTGGTGTGGATCTCGTTTATCGGATTTCATTTGAAAAAAAATAGGTGTTTTTCTTTTTTTGAATGTTTTCAGTTCATTTGGATTGTTCAGTTCTAAAACGTTTTATTTGTCAGAAGTAATAAATTGATTCTTGCATTTGGCAAATTCAACCACAAAATCACAATCAGAATCTATTTTCTTTTTCCCGAAAGAAGGTGAAAGAAGTCACAACCTATTGGCATGTGGTATTGAAAAAATCTTCTGTGTTGATTTGGCGAATGTGAATAATTGGTTGGAACTGGATGAATGGATAGCAGATCAACACCAGTGGATTTTTTGCTGGATTAGTTACGATGCAAAAAATGCAATAGAGAATTTGAGCAGCCGGCATGCAGATCATGTACGGATACCGCAATTGATGTTTGTGGTTCCTGAGCATGTTGTCCGATGGAACGATGATAGCCATGAGGTTTTGAAGGGAGAATGGTCGGATGAATTTTATACATATGCGGAATCTGGTGATTCAGATTTTCATGCTGGCATCACGTTAAACCCGCGTCTCTCAAAACAAGAATATCTTTTTGCGGTGAATGAATTGTTGAAGCAAATTCAGGAAGGTAATATTTACGAAGTGAATTTTTGCCAGGAATTTTTTGCAGATGAAAAGTTGAAATCACCACTTGAGTTCTGGAAAAAACTTCGTTACATGACGCGTGCGCCTTTTTCTGCATACGTGAAGCACTCCCATCTCAGTATCCTGTGTGCATCACCGGAAAGATTTTTGAAGAAAGAAGGCAACAAACTCATATCGCAACCTATCAAGGGAACGATCAGGAGAGGAAAATCGAAAGAGGAAGATGATCAGTTGAAAGCAGATTTGTATCGAAATCCGAAAGAGCGATCTGAGAATGTGATGATCGTGGATCTGGTTCGGAACGATCTTTCGAAATCAGCATTACGCGGTTCTGTGAAGGTTGACGAACTGTTTGGGGTTCATACGTTCAATACAGTTCATCACTTGATTTCGACCGTGAGCTCCGAAGTGAAGTCAGGAATTGCTTTTTCGCAATTGATCCGCGATACATTTCCAATGGGCAGCATGACGGGCGCACCAAAAGTGAGTGCAATGAAATTGATTGATCAGTGTGAATTTTCTATCCGTGGATTATATAGCGGAACAATTGGTTATATCACACCGAAAGGTGATTTCGATCTTAATGTCGTCATTCGCAGTATACTTTACAATGATGAAGTACCTTATGTTTCTTTGCATGTGGGCAGTGCCATCACTTCTCAATGTATTCCCGAGTCAGAATATGAAGAATGTTTACTGAAAGCAAAAGCACTGATAAGTGCCTTACAGTGATTTGCTGATTCAAAAGAAGGCAAATCACTTTATTTGAATTCCGACAAAATCCTTTTTGTGATAGAGATCGATGGATACAAGGATTGCAATGAAGCCCCAGAACGGTACAGAGGCCTTATCCGTATCCAGATAATTGTTCAGCACCCCGTGAATAAAGTATGTCATTAAGCCCAGGTATACTGATGCTACAATAATTTTCAATCGGTGCTCGTGTATTGTGAAGAACAGACGAAATGCCAGATGAGAAACTGATGCGAGGATTGCAAAAAATAAAATGGTTCCCATAAAACCTTCTTCGCATAGCGGACCGAGATATTCGCTGTGTGCATTTCCTCCATTTCCCTGGTTTGTGCTGATGATGGTTCTGTCTTTGGATCTCTGAAAGGGAGCGTACACAAATTGGTAAGTACCAGGACCCCAACCTACAATTGGACGTTCTTTGAACATTTCGAAGGCACAATTCCATCTGTTCAGACGCTCCAGATTGCTTGCATCAGAAGTCACATTTGAGATGGATGATACGTGCTCATCGAGGTTGTCACTACTTTCCTGTTTGTTTTGTTCAAGTGAAACAGCAATGTCTTCCCATCCCAAAAGAA
Source organism: Flavobacteriales bacterium (assembly GCA_031417525.1). GTDB lineage: Bacteria > Bacteroidota > Bacteroidia > Flavobacteriales_D > Sanyastnellaceae > JAIBBG01. The sequence continues at coordinate 16,809 of JANOVT010000175.1, forward strand.
GAAAAGCACCTGCAACTGTTGTTGCAAGAAGGATGGTTTTGATTTTGATTTTCAGGATTAAAAATACGAGTATGAGTGCCGCTGCAATGATGGAGATCCATGCAGCACGAGTATAGGAAAATATTAAACCAACAACCAGGATAGCGAATGAAATTCCGAGTAAAACCTTTAGGAGCAAGTTCATGTTTTTTTCCAGGAGCAGACCAATAATAATTGGAAAAAACATAGCGAGAACTGCACCATAACTAGTGTGATCTATTAATAGCGGTTCCATCACCCAGTGTGCAGAGTCTTTATCGAATCCATAGAATGAATGACGGATAACCGTATACAAAATCACAATCATCAATGGAAATATGTAGAACAATAGAAATTTTCTAATCTTAGAATAATCGCCAAACATGTGGATAGCCAGAAAATAAAAGGACGCAATGAACCACATGCGCGTGAGCAAAAATTTTAAACTCACCAGAGGATATTCACTTGTGATACATGTCAATGCCATCCAAACGAGATAGGCGTAAAGAACATAACTCACCGGGTGAGATAGAATTTTTTTGTCGATGCATTTACCGGAAAGCATTTTCATAATGAATAAGATCAGCACACCGAACAGGATAGGTTCTGTTGGCAGATACATACCAATTCCTGCCACTTCCATTTCTTCAAGATTGATGGACAGAGGCGTAAACATGACTACAAAAAACAGCACATTTTCCAGCCTATAAAACGCTGCCCAGAAAAATAGAATCACAAAAGGAATGAGCACTACATAGGGCACATAATAGTAAAATCCAATGCCCAGCACAGCTACAAAAACTGAGGCACATAAATAAAACCACCTTTTCGTTAACGCGTCTAACATGGAGGTGATGGTCAGATTGTTCCCTGATTACGCAGTCGAATAATGTTGTCTTTTATCAGCAGAAAAATGACTGCAAACACAAACATGGAAGCAGAACTCATCGCAACAATCAGCCAGCGGATCGGAAATGATTTTTTATCGGCAGCAACAGCGTAGTCGACAATTCGCATCACGGGGATTCGACTCTCGGCATCAATTTTCATCAACTCATGTCGTTTACGAAGAACTCCTAAACGTTCATAGCCATCCGTAACTTCTATCTCAATCTTTTTGTAGATAGTTCCATATTTTGAAAGAAATTCAAGTTGATTTTTGAGTTCTTGTGCTCTGTTCGGATGACCTCCTGCAATAGCTCGACCATAGCTTGTTGTCAGTGCAGAGATCTGATCGGTATAACTGTAGATACCCATCACCTGCAGAGCATGCAAAGAGTCTTCGAGATTTTTTACATACGCTTCATATTCATTAAGAGAATTATCAGCATACCTGAATGCCTGACTGGCCCGATCACTGCGCATCTTATTTGCAACAGAATCGGAATATGCGGCAATGTAATTAGCCATGTCTCTCGCACGCAGTGGGTCTTCATCCAAAACAGCAATTTCGATCGATCCGAATTTGGTAAGTCTTGCAGAAACATTGTCCTGATACACACGCGAGATAAGCGAATTGGAACCGACTTGTGTTTTGTCTATTCCATACACTTTCCATAGATCAAAACTTTCGATGACCCGATGGATGACCTGATTGGAAGTAATCACTTCCATCAATCTTTCGGCATCTTCCTCTTCACCGAAGGTTAGCAAGTCTTCCTTCTGAATAAACTCAAGAAGTTGCGCACCGAATGAGTGCTGCTGTTCAGCGAAAAGCACAACGGTGCTTTTAAACCTTTCCTTGATGGTAAAACTCACCGCAGCCGAAACAATCGCTGCAGCAAGTGTTGCAATGATGATTGGTTTTCTCCATTTGTAAAGCATTACCAGCAGATTCCCGGAATCCAGTGCGGCTGGTTTATTTTCAGCTGTTTGTTCTGTCATAAATAAATTATTCTGAATAGGTTAGATTGATGAGTGTGCAAAATTAACTTGTTCGGCCTCCTGATTTTATCAATTCAGCCAATCTTCTGTGATCAAGCATTCCGGTGGCAAACGCTGACAAAAGTGATATGAGTAGAAATCCAATGAGATACATGATAGGCATCGTTGCTTCTTTCATAAGCGTTGACATAAATGCTCCTGTGGCAATGCATAATAGAGCAAATGTGGCTGTGCGTGCGGCCAATGGCCATATCGATCCTTTATGGAATTTTTGCACCACCTGCCAGGACTGCGCGACAAAAATCAGGAATTGAGTAAAACAACTTGCACGCGCAGCGCCTTCAGCTCCCATGTGAGGTATATAAAATACATTCAGACACAAGTTATAAAGCATTCCAAAACATGCAATCCAGATCATTTGATTCATATTACCGGAAGCAGTTATGAGAGTGCCTGTGATGTATTGTAATGAAAAAAACAAAGCGCTGAGCATTAGCCAAAAAAAGACTGGTGTGGCCTCTTCTATGTTCATGTCATAAATGAGCGTAAGGATGGAACTACCAAAAAAGCATGCGAGCATTGAAATGATAAAAGTACCCGAAAACAAAACCTTGAATCCAAGGTGGAGCAGGGGAGTCACATCTTCACTTTTTGCGAGCATACGTGTGAATATGGGAAGAAGTAAGACTGCGAACAGATAAGCGATCATATTCACCGCTTCAAAGAATCGGAAGCCCATGGCATATATCCCGGCCTCGCGTGGCCCCGAAATCCTCTCCAGAAGAACAGAGTCCATTCGATAACCGATCATTGAAAGGAGAATCAGCAAAGCGAAGGGAAAACTTTCTTTAAGCGCGATACGGATCGAGAAGGATTCATCCGTCATAAAACTTTTTTTACCTTGTGTATACACCAGAATAAAAGCAATGAATAATGTCACGCCATAACTGATGGTTTGTCCCCAAATAAGCCACTCAATTTGAAAATGTACATCCGGAAAAATTTGACCCCACAACAAAGTCGCCATCATCAATAAAAGTAGAAGTCTATCTAGAACGGACACAATGCTGTCCTGGCGAAACAGATGCATTCCCATCAGATAGGATCTGAAATACAGGATCATGGAAACGAGCACCTGATTGAATGCAAGTACTGCAAGCATCATCAATTCATGTGCGCTATAATCAAGTGACCAGCCAATGCACATGGCAATGATGAAGTAAGCCAATGCAAGAAATAGCCGAAGGACAATCATACCTGTAAATTGATTGTTGGCAACATATCCTTTTTGTGCAATGCTTCGGGTATTCCAGTTGGAAGTTCCGAGATCAAGTAAAATATTCAGAATGAAAGAAAAGTTGATCAGCGCGAAATATTCACCGAAATGTTCAGCGCCCACACGATTCTGAATCTCAGACTCTACCACAAGAAGGTATAAAGGCTTCACCAGAAGGTTGAGACCGACTAATAAAATCAAGTTTGAGATAAACGCGCGTTTCAATTTCAGTCGTTGTGTATCAAATTGTTGTTCCGTTTAAAAGCACGAAGCAACTTTGTAAGATTCAATTTTTCATGAATACAAATTGTCATTCTTAGCCATTCAGGCTAAATCGGAGAGAGATACCGGTAGAAATATTGGATGTCGGGAACGAAGTTGAAATTTTTGGCCTGTTCAGTTGGTGATCATAAAAGAAACGAATAGTGAGCTTGTCATTCACCGCCATGTCTGCGCTTGTTTTCAAACTGTACAATCTTTGTCCAGCTGTTGGTTGACTGGTTTGTTCGGTCATCTTGCGTATAATCGTTACGTTGTCACGAATCGTCAAATCCGCACGCAGGTTAATGGTCGTGTTTTTCATCACCTGAATCGGTAAACGACTGCCCTTCTTTCTGCCGAAAGGATTTGGTACTTCATTAATTTTATAACCAAGTCCAATAGTAACGGCATTGCTTTTCGTTTCTGTAATCTGATAATTCGTCAAGCCAAGTCCAAGTGTCCGATCTTTTTTGTATTCAAGTTTGACCTGAGGTTCATTTGTTTTCTCAGGATTTTTACTCTTCTTGGTTTTCAAAGTCATATCGAGACTTACCGGTACGATTTGTTCCGAAATAGCGACGTTATTGATCTGGTGTTGTGGAATATAATTCGCGAAATCACTCTGATCAAGAGATGTTGGAAGACCTTGAGCATTGCTTGTGAAGTTCAAGTTGCTTACATAGCTTGTGGTGAAAGTCGACTTGTAAGAATGTTTGATGTTGAATTGTTTGAAGTATTTTTTAATAGAAGGAATCTTCGACAATCCATCATAAGTCACCGTCCAGTTTGGTTGCACTTTTGTTTTGAATGGATTCAGGGAAACTTTACTGGGATCTTTTCCGGTGTATGCAGCGATGAAAGCAGGTATCACTACATCCTGACTGGTTGGTCCCCAGCCTGAATAGAATCCATTTGATTGTGGTCCGCTTTCTTGATAGGCGCCTGCGTTTTGTTTTTCAGAAAAGGCAATACGATTGGCCAGGAAATTTTCAAATGCTTGATTATTCCATCCATTTTCAGGATCGTCCTTCATAAACGCCGTTGGCCAGGTGATCACCGATGCACTGAAGTTTCCTACTTCCATTGGCGAGTCAAATACGTATTGATCAGACTCATCGTCCAATCGGAAGAAGCTTGTAAGATTTCGGCCTTCAGTTTTGTTTGCGGTTAATTCAATTTTGAAACTTTTAATTGGCTCCAGATTGATTTTGTAATTCCAGGTTTCCGTAAATGATTCACTGTACTGCGTATTCAAAGTCGGAAGTTGAACGAGCCAATTATTTTGTGCTGCATTCACAGCAAAGTTCTCACCGGTTGGATTGCCCCAGATGTCTGTGTTTTGTTGGCCGGCAATAAATCCATAACCGGGAGCGTCGAAATTCTGATCCATTCCGATGGCTTGCGTCTTGCGGTCATAACCAGGTAACAACATACCTTCTGTGCGGGAATAAGTCCCTGAAACGTTGCGCACCATCATCAGAAAACGCAAACCGACATTCAGAGGATTGATGGGTTCCTTCTTTTCTTCTTTCTCTTTTTCATCTTTACCAAAACCGTCTTTTTTGGTTGGATCTTCTTTCCCCTTGTCTTTATCCTTCTTGTCGTCTTTCGGTTTTTTACCAGTGTTGATATTTTTCAAGTACGGTACCTTGTTGTAAAGCGTTTCGAGATTGGCCTGGGCATTCAACTGAACATTACGCGAATTCTGAATGGTATTGCCGAGTGAGTCCTGCGTGAACGGCGCGCGATCCCAACGATACGTTGCCGCATAACGTGCGTCACTGCTGATGAAATCTATCAGAGGGAATTTGTCGAACGGAAGTTTGTAGCTCACACTAGCATTGTGGTTATACAAAGTTGTTATACCACCATTCTGAATATTTGTCCAGACAGTGTCCTTGTAGTTATTGTACCAATCAGTATTTTCTTTGTCGATGACACCGCGTGGTTCACCAACAAGTCCCGTGTTGCTTGCCGTGAAATCAAATTTGATACTTTTCGTCAGGTCATATTTGAAAGTGTACTGTCTGTTCCAGTTCCATGTTTTCTGCACCTGTGTTGTAAGTAGGATGTCACTGTAAGTCCCGGTGAGTTCAAGTGTATTATTGCGAATGCGACTTGTTTCATAACTGCGATTCATTTCAGTATGGAAACCAATTTGTTTGTAGCTGGGATAGAAATTAAATTCTTTGATCCACTTCAAATATTTTGATGTGCTGATGACCGGAATTTTATCAAAAGGTTTGATTTCTTTCGGTTTGTTTTGATAAGAATAATCAAATGCACCGGCATAAGTTTTATGAAGACGCCAGTCGATATTTATATCTCTTTTGTATTCTTCATTGTAAGCGTACGTCACAGAGAAATTCTGGATGCTATAAAAATGTTCTTTCTTTTCGCCACCTCCTGCAGGTGCTGCAGGCCCGCCGGGCGCTGCTCCCGGAGTTGGAGGTTTACTCGTATCTTCTTTACCGCCACCGGCTTCTTTTTTAGGAGCAATTCGCACATTCGTGAAATTGATACTCCGCCGTTTGACGTAGTCCTGAGATTTTTTCTTGAGGTTACGGCTCACGTTTGGCAAGTCGGTCATCTGAAGGTCGGGTTGAAGAGGACTGTAACGTGGTGTGTTTACTGTTTCAGAATAGCCAACATACATTGGAAGCGTTACACCCCATTTTTCAGGAAAAAATTTACCGAGTTGCAATGTTGAGTTTGCATCAAAACCCAAGATGGTTTTTTGCTGACGCTCCTGTACTGTTTGCTCCAATGTGCCCCATCCGGGTGTAGATATATTTCCAGCAACAGCTACGGTTGCAAAATCAGCAAGAGTTGCATTCATTCGCGCAACAGCTGCCCATCCACCTTTTTCATCAAATTCAGAAAGACGCAATTCATTTATCCATATCACAGCACATTTTGGCTGGCCATCGTCATTACTCTTAAATACATTTTTGTCTTTGGCAGTATTCCGCACTCCAATCATCAAAACGGTCACATTCGCAAGATTCGGATTTCCTTTTACAGCAATACGGGCATTGCCGACACGCCCTTCAGTCTCAGACGCGGCGGGTGTGCCCGATGGTCTGTTCGCTTTCAGGTTTTGTAAATCTTTGAGTAGAATATCAAAATTGTTTGCTTCCGGCCAGATGGCTTCTTCATCACTGTTGTACCAATCCGTTTTTTTCATCGGGATTTCATACTCGTAGTAATTGTCTTTAAAATCTGATCCGAGACGCACGAATACAGTCAGGTCGTCATCTTTTAATGCGCTTTCAACACCAAGTGCTTCGGCGTGTGCGAACATGCGCAGACGTTTGTATTGGCGCAAGTCGAAATTCACAGTGCGGTATGCAGCTCTTGAATCACCATCTTCGAGATTGCAGATTTGATAAGAAAGAGATTGTTCGTTCAAACTGCGAAGGTTGGCACTAGCTACGTCTTGTTCACGAATAATTCCTGGAGGCACGACATAAGGAACCGGATCTCTGTTACCGTTTTCTTCAATGTTCACGGCAGCAATATTGAAAATAGTTGGAGGAGGATCGCCCATTTCTATTTCACCATCTGCCTGCAATCCACCTTCAAATTTCCTCCATTCTCCGCGCACAAGCTCCAGACGTGCAAAACGAAGTGTCACCGGTTCCTGCCATCCTTTGAGGAACATTCGTATGTAACGAATGGATCTGAAGTCAGAAATACCACCAATACGCTGATCGAATTCTTTGATCGGAATTTTAAACTGATACCACCGAATTGTTTTGTCGGTTCCATCGGCTACTGTTCGTGTTGTCTCAAAACTATCAGTGATGTAATTGCGACCAATGTTTCCTTCACCGAGCTCATTCTGCTTCAAGTTGATTTTGTATTGAAAATAACTTTCAATATTGTTCAGTGTAATATCCTGGTTGATGTCTTCTGAATTGGGAATGGTCGTTGCCGTAATCGGATATCCATCAGGAGTTGCTGTATTCGAGTTGCCCTCGTTGTTGTTGTAGTATTTGTAACGTTCTATGGTACTGAGTTCTTGTCCATCACTTTCAGTGCTTCGGAAATAGCGGAAGTCATCTGCCGATGGATCTTGCGAAAAAGCAGTGTAGGCCGAATCTGTCAAAACACCTTGAACCTGTGTCAGCCAGCTATTGAAAAAACTTTGTTCTTGTGAGCTGTTGAGTCCATCCAATCCAATATCCTGCGCTTGATAATTTCCTGTGGAGTTGTCAAATGCATTTACAACGTTGAAGTTGTTTGGTGATGGATATAATCCCCATGAAGAAGTGTCGACATCAAGTGCGCTATTCGCACTTGGGAAACCGTTTTCGTATGTCCAGTTGTTGTCATTCAACACATCCTCGGAAACGTTTCCGAGATTGAAATAAAGTTCGCCACCTGTATTATTTTCACTGTCATTGTGGAATGGATCCATCATCCAGAACTGAATGAACTGTACATTACTTGCTTCAAAATCGGTTGTAGTGAGTGCACGCTGCACACCACCCCATCGGGTTTCCGGATCAACTAATTTTCCTTCTGCAGTGAGACCTGCTGAGATGCCTCCGGTACCTCCTGGTAATTCATAGTTGTATTGCCCACGTTCACGTGGATCAAATGTCAGGTCGAATGTTGCAATGTTTGGAGGTGTTCCCGGAGGAAGCTGTCTGTTTGGAAACACTTCACCCTCGAGGATTTCGCGCATGCGGTGATCACTGTACCAGTTGTCATCAATGATATTTTGTGGTGTCAGTCCGGAAGTCACACGATAAAAAAGTGGATCAATCACATACCAACTCAGACGTGCGCGGTTGTAGTTGTATATCAGACTGTCTTCAAAATTTCCTTCCGGGAAAAGAGCCGATTGTTGTTTTGGCGTGCTGGCCATGAACCACTGATTCAAACTTCGCAGATCGATCACACTCTGACTTCCTTCAAAGTCATCGAGGTATGAATTTCCATCTTTCGAAATCGCTTTGCTATGACCGGGGAAAAGTTTCGCAGCCTCACCTGAAAGTGTCACATTGGATTTTGCTTTTGTTTCAATAAATGGAATGCGGTCGACAAGGCGTGTAAGGAATGGAGCTTCCTTCTGGAAATTTACATCGGCACCGATTACGGTATTGTTCACCGGCTCATCACCCATATTCACTTTTTGAGTCACGGGTCTTTCACGCAGATTCAGGAACGTTGCTCCTACAGCGAGGTTGTCATTAAATGTGTAATCGAATCTGCTTCCGATCATCGTTTTGAATTGCAGATTAAACAATGAATTACTTTCAACAGAAACTTTGATAGGTTGTCCGCTGCTCATGATACCATCATTCAAAATACGCACACGGCCAAGGTTGTAATCAACCGTATAGTCAACACCTTCCTGAAGTTTGATGCCGCCTGCGGTCACCACAACAGATCCTTGCGGAATATTCAATGCATTCAATGAAATTTCTGAGCCCTGAGATGATTGATATTGTCCCTTGATACGGTACCTGTTCAGGTTAGGGAAAAGAATCTGCGCTGCTGTTTTGGTAGAGTCGTAAAGTGGTTGAAACGTAACTTGTGAAATAATCGATTCAGCGAGTTCAGGTTGGCCAGGCAGTCCATCACGAATCTTAGCGGCAAGGTGTCCACCAAAAGGTTCGACGACGGGGAAATAAATTCGCCCGCTTTGCGCATCAATCAATCCTCCGGTGGTTGCTGCATTTTGAATAAAGTCGAAAAAGCCATCGGGATATGGCATCTGTTGTGCATCAATCTTATCGAGATTCAAGACCTGCAATAAAATTTTTCCATCCAACGGCTGACGTGGAATGTAATTCTGATTTACACCTGTCGCAGGATTATTGTACCAAACGTCCAATCTGAAGTTTTCAGGAGCAATGCCGAAAGCGCCAAGACTGTAGACGTTTTTCATCATGTTTCTCCAAAGCGGCGCAGGATAGATGCCGGCAAGTTTCACACGGGTGATCGATGGTTTGATCAGTTTCAAAACAAGAGCTTGCGGCGCGGCAAAACCATCTTGAGAAATGGTTCCGACTTGATATGTTTTACCATTCAAAGTGTACTCATAAGACACCGCAAGAACCTCCGCGTTGTTGAGCGATTGTTTCAACGAGATAAAACCAAGTCGCTGGTTGTAGCTGAACTCCGATGTGGTCAGCTTGCGCATATTATTGACACGCTCGAAGTGAGTACCATTCACCATCTGCGTGTAACCATCGTAAGTAAGATTGGAAGCAAGCGCCTGAATGGATTGACTGCCGCTCAGAATCTGTTGCGAAAAACCTGAGTTCAGGTTGTTCGGATCAGTTCCGGTGGTCTCCATGTAGATGTCATTATTCAGGTTGGAAGGATTGCCCTGCTGTGTAGGTGCGACGTTTCCGTTGTTGTACAACCGCGTATCCTGTTGCGTTTGACCGTTAACATCGGTAAGGTCACCGGAAATATAAGGAGGCGCTTCACCAAGGTCGGCGAATGCCACAGCATTACGAACGTCTTGTGTATTCGATTGCAGATTGACAAGCCAGACTTCGATACGTGTGATATTGACACCACTACCCACGACAGGCAATGAAGCAAGCGCATTGTCGTACTGATCGCGAAACCATCCCGAAAGGAAGTAGTGACGATTTGCTTCATAGCTGTCGGCAGTGATATCGAAGTTTTGTGTTTGTGCACCACCTTGAACGGTGATCTCTTTTCGTTCACCTTTTTGTTGTGAAAAAACCGTGGTATTTCTCAGGTGTCCCCACTTCGTGGAAAATTTCGCACCGAACAAACTGCTGCTGCCTTGAATGAGCGATCCTGTCAGCGGCAGACTCACGTTACCCAATTCGATACCTTGAATGATCTGATCTTCATCGCCGGTGTATTGCAACTTCATCTGATTCTCAAAATCGAATGTGCTTTCTGTGTTGTAATTCACATTGAGCTTCATCCGTGTACCGATGTTGCCGACAACATTCAGCTGAATTTTCTGATCAAAATTGAAAGTGGTGATACGGCGCTGTCTTTCCGGAATACGTGGGTTATTGGTTTTGGAAGAGTTCACTCCAAAAGTCAACTCAGCAGACCCCTGTGGGCGAATTTCGATTTCATTCGAACCAAAAATGGTTTCGAAACCTTCGCTGCCAATTTTGATGATTTTGGAATAATCGCGATTCGCTTCGTCTTCTTCTTTTTGAATTTCTTTCCAGTAGGAACTCACATTTTCTGTCTCCTGCGAATTCATGTATTCATCGAGCGACATGGAAGTGCGTGGACGGTAGTCGATATCGTTTCCGATGGTTTGAACTACTTCATACTCCCCGGTCTCCGGATTGTATTCTACTTTGTAATCAACATTGTCAGGAAGAGGAATATTGATGCCACCCGGATCTTCGGAAGGATTGGGATTGTCTTCCACAGGCCAGATGAGCTCACCCGTGGTATCGGGCTCAGCTTCAGCAAGCAGCGGTCGGTTGAATTTATCAGGACCGATGTATATATAGTTACTGTTTGCTACCCCTAGCCAAACAATTGCGCTGAGCACAATAAAAAAACACAGCCGGGCAGCCACAGTCAACCAATTCGTATTGTTCACCTTTTAATCTCGGATCAGAGTTGTTTTAATACTTGCTTAATCAGGTCTTCCAATGCAATTCCAGGTTGCATAACCATGACTTTGTCAAGAATTTTCTCAGTTTTGGTTCTTTCCAGTCCCAGCGAAGTCAGCGCCGCTAACGCCTCTTGTCGCTGGTTATTGCCTCCCAGAGAAATTTTTTCAAAGTTCATTTCACTTCCTTTCGAAAGTTTGTCGTGCAAATCAATGATGATGCGTTCGGCAGTTTTTTCGCCAATCCCTTTAATTCGCTTAAAACCAGCCACATCCCTCATCAGGATCATTTGTTTCACTTCTTCCGTGCTTAGTCCACTCAATACCATTCGAGCGGTGTTTGGCCCGACTCCGGAAACAGAAATTAATTTCCGGAACAGGTCGCGCTCCGCTTCGTCAGCGAAGCCATAAAGGTTCAGGGAAAAGTCATTTCCGTTGATGTTAAAATGGGTATAGAGCGTGATGTCTTCCCGGTCGCCCAATTTCCCGAAAGTTCCCAGGGAAATATTCAGGTAATAGGCAATGCCACCCGTTTCGAGTACGGCGTGTACAGGGCTTTTTTCAATCAATCGACCTTTAATGAAGTGTAACATAAGTAGTTGGGCAATCGATAAGTAGCTGATTTTTAGCTAAAAAGCTTCGAGTGCCTGTGGGTATAATGCATCGTTAAAAACGGTTGCAACAGTAGGGATGAAAAAGGCTGTAGCAAAGTGGTTGGGGAAAATTCTTTCAGGCGTTTTATAGGCGGTTTTAGTTCTCGCAGATTGAGCGGATTCGAGCTGATTTTCGCGGATTTTTTTATCTAAAGTGAACGAAGAAATGCTTGAATGAATCCTGACTCAAGAAGATCCACATTTTGTTTGGGGAAGACAATTCGATGAGAGGTAATAGTGCACGAAGCGGCACATCCAATTCCACACGTGCTGGTGACGTCTTGAGATAAACTAGTAAAACCAAACTGTAAGCTTTGACATTCTTGAAAGGGTCTGCTTCATATTCGAAGAATGGTTCGACAAGCTCACCATGACGAATTCGTTTCGTGAGGGAAAAAATGACGGCGCGAAGCGCCGCCATTTTTCGTAAACCCCGGACTCAATGTCATGGTGAGCTTGTCGAACCATTCTTATAAGGGTTTGTATACTTTTCAATCCTGACGTGGTTTTGAACCAACTCGCTAATTGCAACGTTGTGTTGGATCTCCGGATTTCCATGGGTTTCATTTTTTTAAGTGTTAGAAAAACGAAGAGACTCATAAAATTCTAACACCCTTGTTAGAAATTTGGCAAAATGAAAAAAATCTAACGCCCTCGTTAGAATTTTAACCAGAATGAAAAAATTCTAACAACGATTCCGTTGATTCGCTTTATTTGAAAAAATTAAACGTATGCGTTGGCGACTAAAATTTGGTGCAACCCAGCATCACCTGGCAAAATACCTTGGCATAAAACCGGCGTTTGTTGCTATGGTTGAATTAGACAAACGGAAACTTACTGCAGAAGCGAAGGAGCGAGAAAAGTTATTGGAAGATTGGGTGAAGAAAGCAGAACAGATTGGTCCTGAAAAGCGGACAATCGGGGATGTTGAACTTTACAAATTAATTCAATACCTTCAGAAGACTGAAAGGGACACTTTGGCTTCTACATACCGCAAATCAGAGGCTTTGCAGTCTATGCAAAATAAATTTGATCAAACGTTGACAACGCTTCAGCTCATTTCTAATATGTCGCGAGTAACCGACTCCATTTCCAGTATGCCTGATCATTATTGGTTAGATAACATAAGAGAAGCCCAAAAATCTGTCACGGATAAAAACAGCCTTGTTGAGCAGGCAAAATTGACGATTCGCATGGCGGGGTTGAAGGCAGAGTTGGAGGCTACACGGCAATTATTACAACGAGTCGGTGAGGAGGAGGATTTTATCGTGGAGATGATACGTGGATAGAGAAAACTTAATTGTCACATGTACACATATTAGTAGTCGCATGAAATATCCAAGGTGAAGAAAGCGGATACGCTAGCATGGATGAAATGGTCTTTGCTTGAAAGAATACTTACCTATATCTTAGCTTCAAACCAAAAATCCCAATACCATGTCACAAGAAGGAACAAAAGAAAATCCCTGGAAATTGAAAACACCTCCATTGTCATCAGACTATGAAATGTACAAAGACGTCAAGGACGGCAAAGATGTCATCGTGTGTGTTGTTGGAAAAACGACGTTGCTTTATGATTATCGATGTCTGAATGATTTACATGCAATGCTGAAAAAGCATGGCGACTGGATGGAGCTCGGAAGTGCCGACGAGCAAAAACCTGCGAAGGATGGCACTGTAGAAAGTTGGGGACGATCCGAAAAAAATCCGAATGGTGGTTGGTATGGACTTAAGAAGGGATTACGCGGCAGATTCGGGATGTATGTTCCACCATTGATGGAAAAACTTGGACTTGCTGAGTTGACACACGATGCGAAGGGGAATAAAATGCGGGTGATTTCTAAAAAGTGAAGCTGTCCGCAGCGAGGCTAATTGGACATGCTGTCGATCCATTGTATAGCATAGCTTGTCGTCGCCTTGGTATGAAAATTAGTTGTCCCGTTTTGAAGTATTATATCAATGCTATTCATAGCCATAATTTTTTTTCGAAAATATATTTTCACCAAACTGTCCAATCCGAAAATCTCAATCGTTTTAGATGTGTAATTCAATAATTTATAAAAATCTAAAACGAAAGAAAATGATTTCTACAACAACAATGACAACACAAGAGGTTGCCGACAGACTGGTGGAACTTTGCCGCAAAGGTCAAATTTTAGAAGCACAACAGGAATTGTTTGCGGACAATGTCACGAGCCACGAGCCAGCGCATTCGCCGATGCCGCCTGCCATTGGTAAAGAAGCAGTGCTTGAAAAAGGCAAACGATTCGCTGCAATGATTGAGGAACGACACAGTGGTTCATTCGGCGATCCGATTGTTGCCGGTAACCATTTCAGCTTTGTCTGTAAATTGGACGCAACACTCACCGGCGCCGGCAGAGTGATCTGGGATGAAGTATGTGTGTTCGGAGTAAAAGATGGCAAAGTCATTTCAGAACAATTTTTCTATTAAAAAAAAATGCACTTAAAGAAAATGAACGAATTTTTATTGGTATTCAGAAGGAGTGCCGGCGGCGATGAAACGCCACCGTCACCGGAACAAATCCAGGCGATGATGAAACCCTGGCAGGATTGGATCGGAAGTATCGCAGCTCAGAATAAATTAGTGAGTTCCGGTAATCGACTCACTTCGGAAGGCAGAGTGATCAAATCCGATGGCGTCATTACCAACGGGCCTTATGTTGAAATGAAAGAAGCCGTTGGTGGTTACATCATTGTAAGGGCTGCTTCATTGGATGAAGCAGCAGAACTTTCGAAAGATTGTCCGATACTGAATATGAAAGGAACAGTGGAAGTTCGCACCATTGTTCCGATGGATTAATTTGATATTTGAACTCAATGCGCCTCTGTAAGTTTGCAGAGGCGTTTTTGTTTATGAACCCAAATCAGGCGATAGAAAACTAAATTTCATTTCATTGAAGAAAAGGTTTTGTCTATTGCGCGGAAGCCACATGGTGGTCACTATGTGAAGAATCGAGCAAGTCATTCAAGTCATAAATAATTTATCGCATATTTCGGGATGAATGAAAAAGATCTCATACCGCATTTATTCAAAACCGAATACCGGAAAATAATTTCGGTACTCTGCAAACTTTTTGGTATGGATCATATTGAGATTGCAGAGGACATGGTCAGCGATACTTTTCTGCTGGCATCCGAAACGTGGGGTCAGAAAGGACTACCGAATAATCCGACCGCATGGCTTTATACAGTCTCAAAAAATAAAGCGCTGGACTATCTTAAACATCAGAAAGTTTTTAAGGATAAAATTGTTTTTGAAGTAAAAAAAACGGAGGTGATTTCTCAAGATCTGGATGTTGACCTTTCTGATAAAAACATTTATGATAGTCAGTTACAAATGATGTTTGCGATTTGTCATCCATCCATAACAGTGAATGATCAGATCTGTTTGTCATTAAACATCCTATGTGGATTTGGGGCGGAAGAAATAGCAGATGCTTTTCTTTCCACCCGGGAAGTTATTTACAAAAGGCTTTCCAGAGCAAAGGAAAAATTGAAGTTGGAAAAAATCAAAATTGAATTGCCTTCTTTATTAGAAATAAACAAACGGATTGAAACCGTGTTGACGACATTGTATTTGTTATTCAGCGAAGGTTATTATTCAGAGTCACAAAACACGGCATTGAGAAAGGATCTTTGTGTGGAAGCCATGCGATTGAATTTGCTTCTGGCAGAAAATGAATCGACCAGCACACCTGCAACAAATGCTTTGCTCGCATTGATGTGTTTTCATTCTTCGCGTTTCGATTCACGAACAGATAAAAATGGAGATCTGATTTTATACGAAGAACAGGATGAGACGCTATGGAACACGGAGCTCATTGATAAAGGTGAATATTATCTGGCAAAGTCATCGCAAGGCCAGCTGATTTCAAAGTTTCATCTGGAAGCATCCATTGCTTACTGGCATACGCACAAAACGGACACACAGGAAAAATGGGAAAACATTCTTCAACTTTACAACAGGTTGTTGCAAATTGAATACTCGCCGATAGCAGCTTTGAATCGAACATATGCATTGGCAAAAGCAGATGGTGTTGAAGCAGCAATTGTTGAAGCAGAGAAATTAAATTTGAACGATAATCATTTTTATTTTACACTTCTTGGTGAGTTATATAAGACAATTGACATAGAAAAATCGAAGAGGAATTTTTTGAGCGCAATAAGCTTAGCAAAATCGAATGCAGATAAACAAATTATCCGGTTTAAAATGAGTAAGCTATAAATATTCGGGGAATTCTTTTCTTTGGATTGGTGTTTTAACTCGCATATTCTTGAAACCACAAAGGTCTCAAAGGAATTTCACGCCAAGGAACACAAAGCCATCACCGAAGCATCTCGTCATACTGCACCCAGCATCTCATGTCATCGATCTTTCCTCTCGAATTTCAAGAGAGGACGATGCCTTGCAATGAGAAAATCAGTTATCTATAACGTTAAATGAAGACATAAATTTTTGTGACCTTTGTGTGAAATTCCTTTGAGACCTTTGTTTGTGCCTTGAAGTAGTTGGAATAGCAAACTAACTGCATGTTGTAAATGAGATGATACAGAAATTGGATAGCAACAATTTTGAAGTA
>JANOVT010000176.1:0-7994 GCA_031417525.1 Flavobacteriales bacterium
ATCGCGTCTCTTTATTCAACATTGAATTATTTGATCCTGAGACGCGATGAATCGCGTCTCTACCAACGGAACATCGAATACTGTATGGGATTTATTTCTAAGGACTTGTTTGAAATCCTTAACTTAATGACATTGGACTAAGAGGCAACTTTCAATTCGTTGAAGATTTTTACAAGACAGAAGTAAATTCAAAAAGAAAAGGCTGAACGGATGCCATTACCTGGAATTCTGTTCAGCCTATTCGAAAATTTTATTTCGAATATTCTATTGCTGCACTAATTTTTATGATCTCCTGCTTTATGTTCAGCCTGCAGTTTACTTTTCTTAATTCCATACAAGAAATAAATCACCAAACCGAAAATCATCCAGCCCAAAGCGAATCTTAATGTGCGGGAATCAAGAGAAATAATCATGAAAGAACAAACGAGAATTCCAAGGAGTGGTACAAGCGGTACCAGCGGAGTTTTGAAAGGACGTTTGAATTCCGGGTGCGATTTGCGAAGCACAAGTATGCCCACACAAACCAATACGAATGCGAGTAGTGTTCCAAACGAAGTCAGGTCACCTGCGATATGACCGGGGACGAATGCCGCGAACGCGCCTACAAAAACAAATAGGATCCAGTTTGATTTGAATGGTGTTTTGTATTTGTGGTGAAGTTTTGCAAAAACAGGAGGAATTAGTCCGTCATGCGACATGGAGAAAAAGACGCGGCTTTGTCCCATCAGCATCACTAGAATAACCGAACTGAATCCTGCCAGAATTGCAACGGTAACTAGTGTTCCGAGCCACTCATATCCCGGCATGTGCATTTGAATCGCATATGCGACCGATGCTTCTTTTCCGGCAACTTTAAATTCTGTCCAGTTGGCTACACCGGTGAGTACGTGCGCAAAGAGGATATAGAGGATCGTGCAAATGACAAGGGATCCAAGGATTCCCCATGGCATATCTTTCTGTGGGTTTTTGGCTTCCTGCGCGGCTGTGGATACAGCATCAAAACCGATAAACGCAAAGAATACAATTGCTGCTCCCCTGAAGATTCCTCCCCATCCGTGCTTAAAGAAATCCTCATGCCCTGCTGTGCCTTCAGGAATGATGTAAGGATGATAATTTGCAGAATTGATATACTGAAATCCGATAGCAATAAAAACAAGAACAATGGCAACTTTGATAAATACGATGATGCCATTCACTACCGCAGACTCTTGCGTGCCGCGTATAAGCAACATGGTTAAAGCAAGCAGAATTACCAACGCCGGTGCATTCATAACGCCCTGAATTCCGGATACGGAAGTCTCAAACGGTGAGTGGCACCATTGATAGGGTATGGCGCCTCCCAATAAATTATTTAGGTATTCACTCCAGGCAATTGAAACCGTGGCGGCCCCGAGCGCATATTCCATGATCAATGCCCAGCCAATTATCCATGCCACCAATTCACCCATCGTGGTATAGGCATAAGTATAGGCGCTTCCTGCAATCGGAAACATCGCCGCAAATTCTGCATAACACAATCCGGCAAAAGCGCAACCAATAGCTGCAACTATAAACGAAATGGTCACCGCGGGTCCTGCCGCTTCTGCGGAGGCCGCTGCTGTTCTTACAAAAAGACCTGCTCCGATAATCGCTCCGATTCCAAGCAATATCAGACTGGTTTTTCCAAGTGTTCTTTTAAGACCGCCCTTTTCAGAGTCAGCGATCAATGTGTGAATTGACTTCTTAAGAAGTGTTTTGCTCATAGTCTTGTGGTTTGATTCGTAAGGGAAGTCCGCAAGTATAAGCAGAATTAGACTTTCGCAAGTACATGCCCGGAAATTTCTGGTCTATCCGGAATAGGAGACTGATTCAGAAAGGTATCTGAAAGTTGAGATCAGGAAACGTCTTCTTTCACCAAAGAACTACTTTTCATTCTTCGGACATTTTTTGCAGCGTTTCCCGTGTTTATACTTTTTGCAGCAATCCTTTTTTTTACCAAAAGAATAGTGCAGCGCAGACGCCATCGGGCATAGCTGACAGGCACTTTTTGCTGGTTCTTTTTGATTCACTCGGAAAGTTCTATGAAGCAAATGTGGTGCGAACGCTGAATTGCTCCAATACCCTTTTTAGTGTATTCCCACGAACATATTTTGTTTGTCGATTTAAAAAGGCATAACCAAACCTTCGTATGTGACACTCCTCATTTTCACACTCATTCTCATTCTCACTCTCACTCTCATTCTGAAAAATACCCCTTGATCCAACGGATAAAGGGGTATTGGTTGAGAACCGGTTAGTGGTTTTTCAGTATAACGGAATAAGCTCAGATTCTTCCTAAGTGGTTGGATGGTCTTCTGCTCAGTTCGCCGCGCACTGCTTTGACATGAGATCAGAACAATGGTAAATTGTTCCTCACAAAAAAAGTCACAAGTCAGTACTCTTCTTGTCACTAATAGTAGTGATATTTCTGAAGGCAACCTTCTTGAGTCCGCACACCAATACTTATCTCAAAGATCAAAAATTGCTTCTTTTTCAGTCTTTTCAATGGATATATGCTTATTATCCACTTTCTTTGAGCCCTGAATCATCCGGTGTTTTGCGGGATTTCAGGTAATCTAAAAAAAATGACGAATATTATTCCCGGAACTATTCAATCGCTTGCAATAGTGGAAGTTACAGAAGCGGGCTACATGGTCGGTTTTGAAAATGAGTTGGCTTTCATGCGCAAAGGGGAAGTGAAAAAAGGTACAGAACCCGGAACATTGGTGGAGGTTTTCACTTTTTATAATGAAGAACGGGAATTGGAGGCGACCACCAGACTTCCAAATATTCAAGTTGGTCAAGTTGGATGCTTCCGTGTTGGAAATTCAAATGAATTGGGTGCATTTATTCACATAGGCACACGTCGGGATATCCTGATTCCATCAAAGGAGCAGGTAGAAAGCCTCGAAGAAGGTCGAATGACATTGGTTATTCTGCTGGAAGATCGTGAGGGAAAAAGACTGTACGCTTCCACCAAATTGAATCGCCATCTCCGCAACAAGGATGTGCCTTATCAGCGCGGCGATGAAGTGAGTCTCACCATCGCAGAAAAAATAGAAATCGGAAGAAGAGTGGTGATCGATGGAAAATACATCGGCGCATTGTTTCGTCAGGAAATGACAGATAAAGTGAGGTTGGGTGAAAAGGTCAAAGGTTTTATCCGCAAAGTGGAAGGTACTGATATTGTTGTGAGTATGCAACGTGAAGGCCTTGAACTGCTGGAAGATTCCAAGGAAAAAATTATGACTTACCTCAACCAGAATGGTGGTTATGTGCGCCTGAATGATGATACGGATGCAGAAGAAATCAAACTGCGGTTGCACATGTCGAAAAAAGCATTCAAGAAAGCTGCAGGAATGTTGTATAAGGAAGGCAAAGTGTTACTGACGAAGATCGGCATCAAATTGAATAAAACCGGTGTAGTGCCTGCTGAGTGGGAACGAAATAAAATATTCGCCGATTCTCCGGAAGAAGAAGAAAAAGCACCACGTGAAGAATTCAGAGCTCAGAAAAGGCCACCACGTGAAGACACAGAGCGATCTCAGACGGAGCATCGCCCGGAGAGAAGAAGTGAAGGTTCATATGAAAAACGACCTCCGCGTGAAAAGCCGGTTGAGGCGAAAAGACCTTTGGAAAATCGCGAAGAGAAAAAATTCGTTCCGGATCCGAAGTTGCCGGTGAAAAAGGAATTGACCTTCAAAGGCAAAAAGTAATGTCGGTCGGGAAAAGACTTGCTGATAAATTGTCGAGGTCTTACAGATCAATGTTGTTTTCATTCGGTCTGGAATCTTTTTTATATCAAAAAAAATCCACGAAGGATGTTGTAATTATGTACCACAATGTGTTGGAACATACACGTCGTGATTTGAATCTGCGAAATATCTCTCAGGCAGATTTTAGCCGTTCACTCCGTTACCTTCGCAATCACTATAACATCGTTTCTCTTCGCGAAATGATGACAACTCCATCGAATGCCAGACGAGTTGCCATCACGTTCGACGATGGCCTCGTCAATAACCTGCGATTTGCATTGCCTGTTATTGACGAACTAAAAATCCCTGTTACCTTTTTTATCACCACTTCCTGGTTGCAGGGTCAAAGTGTGCTTTGGCCGGATGAATTGAGTTATCTCTTGCAGTTCATAGATGGAAATATTGAATTCCGGAATAAAAAATTTAAGCGCTTTTATCAGAACCAATTTAGGACCCTCGATGGCGCTGAAACACTGGAATCACATCTTCTCTTGTCAACTCAGGAAGTGATTGATTTGTTTATGGCAGATCTACGCAAACTCACAAATCGCTCATTACCGGATCCAAAAATTCCGGATGCTGATTGGCGAATGCTAAAAAGTGAAGAGATTAAAATTTTATGTGATTCCGAATTTGTGGAAATTGGAAGCCATACTGTCACTCACAAAAATCTGATGTTGCTGAATAGGGATCAACTCCATCTTGAATTGTCTGAAAGTAAAAAATACCTGGAGCAGGTTTGTGAAAAACCAATGGATATGATTGCTTTTCCTTTCGGACTTTACAATGAGGACGTGTTGCAAGAAGCCAGTCAATGTGGCTACAAGTTATTCGCCGGTGTGGTCAGACAAAATAATGTGGACACAAAGGATTACGAAATCTGTTATCGATTTGGATTGTATAACGATAGCTCGCTTCATGAACAGCTTCACCAAATCAACAAGTCATTCGAATGAAAAATGTTGATCTATGGAAACCATCACGAATTCGTTTTGACAACAAGACGAAACGATTTGTTTTGAATTATCCTATGATATACGCCGGTTCCAGGCATATCTCAGAAATTCAGTTCGCCCATTATCTTCCATTATTCCTGAAATATTGCAGTGGAAGAATGCTTGATTGTGGATCCGGTCCTGCACCCTATTTTGAGTTACTCAAAAATCAAGTGTCGAAGCACTACTGTATCGATTGGATAGAAAATCCGGATGTCCGTATTATTCTGGATGAAATCGTCGATATGAATCAACCTTTTGATTTAGCCGTACGTGATTTTGACTGCGTTCTGCTATCCGATGTTTTTGCGCACATTCAACATCCCTCTCAACTTATTCACTCGCTAAGCCAACATTTGAAAAGGGATGGTGTGTTTGTTCTGACAACTCCATTTGTAGCATGGATTGCTGCTCCTCCACACGAATATTATCATCCAACGGAATTTGCATTAAGAAGCATCTGCAAAGATGCAAGTCTGGAAATTATCCATGTCGAGCCTTATGGTGGTTATCCCGACGTGTTACTCGACACACTCAATAAGGGTATGACGGGGAGGTTTGGAAATCGCTTTTTCAGATTGTTGGCATCTGTGGTGAAAAAAACTTCCTGGTATAAAAAGACAAATGAAAAAACCAAGTACTCTTACCCGATAGGATACACCCTTGTTGCGCGTAAGTTATGATGCCCTGGCTGGACATTTTACAATCAATACAACGATTTTTTCTCTACGATCCGAAGAACCCATTCATCTTCACGGTTGTGAGTTTCTGGGTGTTTTTTGCCATCGTTCTTTTTGTAGACGCATTCATCTACAAGCAACGTAGACTCCGACATACTTTCCTTTTTATTGCCAGTGTTTTTTTCTACTATAAAACAACAGGTTTCTTTTTTATCCTCTTGTTGTTTACCGCTTGCTGGGATTTTTTGGTCGGTAAAAAAATCTATCGCACGCGAAAAAAAATGCATCGCAAAGTTTGGCTTGCGGTGAGCATTGTGATGAATCTTTCCGTGCTCTTCTATTTTAAATATGCCTATTTTTTTACGGACATTTACAATGCAGCACTGGATAAGAACGCTCACGTTTTTAATTCACTCGCCTACTGGAGCAATGGATTTTTCGGCACTCAGTTCGACGTAGATAAAATCATACTTCCAATAGGAATTTCGTTTTTCACTTTTCAAAGTATCAGCTACACCATTGAAGTGTATCGTGGCACGTTGAAACCCGTTAGACGATTTGCAGACTTTGCTTTTTTCGTCACTTTTTTTCCGCAACTGGTGGCCGGTCCGATTGTGCGTTCCACAGATTTTATTCCGCAGATCTACAAAGAATATCAGCTCACCCGCCACGAATGGGGGCTTGCTGTTTTCTGGATTCTCAATGGTCTTATCAAAAAATTACTGCTCGCGGATTACATCGCCGTCAATTTTATTGACCGCGTTTTTTCCAAACCGGATTCTTACACCGGTTTTGAAAACCTTGCGGCCATCTACGGTTACAGTTTACAGGTCTACGCAGATTTTTCGGGCTATACTGATATGGCCATAGGCGTGGCATTGCTCATGGGTTTTCATTTGACCAAAAATTTCGATTCCCCATATAAAGCCGTGAACGTCTCTGATTTCTGGCGACGATGGCACATGTCCCTTTCCAACTGGCTTCGTGATTATCTCTACATCCCGCTCGGTGGAAATAAGGTCGGAAGCATCGGTTCCTACATCGCGTTGGGATTGATTGTGTTGGTCGTGGCCGCTTTGGCCAGTTCCTGGCTGGTAATTGCTTATGCCGCTGTTGTTGCCGGTGTCTGCCTGTTGTTGTGTCAGCTCATCAAACCTTTCGCGGCCTGGATCACCACCAATCTCAACCTCATGATCACCATGATTGCGGGTGGCCTTTGGCATGGCGCTTCCTGGAATTTTATCATCTGGGGTGCTCTCAATGGATTTGCATTGGTTTTTTACAAATTATGGAGAAAAATTAGTCCATGGGAGGCACACAAGAATCACTGGCCAATTCGTGCCTGGGCCATCTTCCTCACTTTTTCATTCATCACTTTCACACGTGTTTGGTTTCGTGCTGGCAGCAATTCTTCCTGGTCAGGTTTGAATGAAACTCACGATATCGGATCCGAATTCATGTCAGCTACCTCCATGTTGAATCAGATATTTCTTCACATGGATTGGTCGGTCGCACCGCAAGTCATCGCAGGTTATTGGAATGTTTTTCTGGTGATCCTTATTGGTCTCGTCATTCATTGGTTGCCCGCCGCATGGAAGGAAACGTATCGCTCGAAATTTTCTGACATGCCTATCTGGGCGATCGGAATCGCTTGTTTTATCACGATTTTCTTTGCATATCAGGTCATGTCTGCGGATATGCATCCTTTTATTTATTTCCAATTTTAGAACTTCCAAACAAAAGAGTCAATTCTTTAACTTTGACTCGTAAAATGTTTGCACTATGAGCACAGCGGAATTCCATAGCATCATAAACAAACTCACCGAAAAGCAGCAAAAATTTTTTTTGGTGGAACTCGCCTCTAAGTTGGGTTTTTATGTTTCTGAAAAAAAACTAACAAAGGATGACATTGCTCTAAAAGCAGCCACGGATGAGGGAATCAAGGGAGATTTGGTTTCAAAAAATGATATTTTGGCATTGTTGAATTAAGCAGATTGAATTCGAAGCGTCCTTCAAAAGAGATTTGAAGGCAATTCAACGTGATAATCTCTTGAACAAGAAAATTCTTGACGTGTTGCATCAACTTGAAGCTGCTGAAAATCTGAGTTCAATTGTGAATTTGAAAAGTCTTGGATTTCCGTATTATCGTATACGGATCGGCGATTTCAGGCTCACATTTAAGGTAATTGACGCTAAAATTACAATTGCCAGATCGAATTAATGTTTTAAAACGAAAGTGCTTGAAACCACAAAGGTCTCAAAGGAATTTCACACCAAGGAACACAAAGCGTTTACCTACGCATCGCAACATAATTCATCGCTCCATGCTAGTCATTGAACTTTCTACCTGGATTTCTTGAGATGACAATGCCTGACATTGAGAAAATGAGTTGCCTTTGACTTTTAATGAAGACATAAATTTTTGTGACCTTTGTGTGAAATTCCTTTGAGACCTTTGTTTGTGCCTTGAAGTAGTTGGAATAGCAAACTAACTGCATGTTGTAAATGAGATGATACAGAAATTGGATAGCAACAATTTTGAAGTA
>JANOVT010000177.1:0-10570 GCA_031417525.1 Flavobacteriales bacterium
AAACAATTGACGGTGTATAGGCAGAGTTTGTTGAAATGGGCGTTTGAGAATCCGCGCATTAAGGCAGATACAATTGAGAATGTCACTGAAAAAATACAAATAGGCCCTTTCGGCACCCAACTTCATAAGGAAGATTATATTGAAAATGGAATTCCATTGATTAATCCAACACATATCCAAAACGGTAAGATCAAAGCAAACCTTTCATTTACAATTTCAGAAATAAAAAAAAAATCACTTCCCAATTACATTTTGCAAGAAGGAGATGTTATAATGGGTAGAAGAGGTGAAATGGGGCGTTGTGGGTTGGTAACATCCAATGAAGATGGGTGGTTTTGTGGTACAGGCAGTCTATACTTTCGACCGAATCAAAGTAAACTGAATTCATTGTTTTTATACTATTTTCTCAACAGTCAGCCTGTAAAAAAGTATCTCGAGGAGAATGCTGGTGGAACGACTATGGCAAATTTGAATCTAAAAACAGTGAACGAAATCCCAATAAAAATCCCATCCCTTCAAAAACAATATCTCATCGTCGACGAACTAGAAAGTAAACTCACCATCTGCGACAAAATGGAAGAAACAATCAGTCACAGTTTGGCACAGGTGGATGTGATGCGGCAGAGTATATTGAAGAAGGCGTTTGAAGGGAAGCTTGATTGATAAACACAAAACCAAATGGCAATACCTATCGAAATCAATGAGGATCACATTCTCAAAGCATTAAAAGAAATTAAAGCAATGCGCGAAATTCCAGTTCGCCGCAAATCGACGAAGTATTTTTTACATCACGATAATTTCGACTATCCACCGAAGTATGTCATTTCCATAGCGAACAAATTTGCGAAAGGAGAAGAACTCGATCCTGATCCTCGCATTTTTACAACTCATATGGCTCAGCGCTATTTGAAGAAAAAGGGATTTACGGATATTCGGAAGATCCGCAAATGAGACTGTACAAAAATTCCAAATCACAAGTCGGTCACTAGTAGCATGGCATTTTACCTCAATTCCTTTCACCCACTTTGCTCTACAAAACTTGGAAGAATTGCCGTCGTTCAGCACAAACTACAGCCATACATAGATGGCTCATGTCGCAGAGAACCTGATTTAGAAAATCAATTTCCAGCAATTACGAGTCTCTGTCGTCCAAAATTTGTTTCGCGTCTTGAAGAAGGTGATCGCATCGCATACTTCACCATCAAAAAAGGAATGCCCGCCAGAAAACTAGTGGCGATACTCACGGTCATTAAACTAAGCGCAACGCATATTGAAGCAAAGTTATGGTACGATGAAAATGGTTGTGATTTACCAAACAATCTCATGGTGCCAGCTAACTCGCCTATACCACTTGATAAAACCCATCAAAAAATGGGTTGGGACTTGTGGGTTAAAGGCGCGAATTCACTTGCAGAATGGGATCTGGCCTATCAAGTTCGAGCGGAGGAAAATGAAAAAGTAGCCATCTGTAAAGTTCTTTTTCTGGAATTGAAAGACCCATTTTCTCTGAATGAAAATTTTATACAAAAGATTTTCGGATGGTTTCCGGGAACACAAACACCGAGAATTTTACGTGCAAATGAACTCCGCCGATTCAAGGTTTGGCTTTCTTTCAAAGGAATACAAATTCATTAAGACTGAACGTCAAAGGCGAAATTTTTCAAAAAATTCTTCCTTAGTCAATTTCAAAATCCGAAGACAATTCCTGACAATAAACTCAGGAATAGGATCAATATGGCTCTGCAAAGTGATGGGCCTCGTCAGATCAGATCTTGTATAATGTTTATGTCCACCTTTGACGCGTGCACACTTACAACCTTCCGCTACCAAAAATCTTTCGAAGTCCCTGAGCGAAATATTTTTCAGGCTTTTTGTCGACATAAAACATCAGACAGGCAATGAAACAGATTCAGAGAATTTCTTAAATTCCTTTGTTTCGAAGATGTTGGCCAGATATTCATTACTCAATAACTGGTCAGCCAAACGTGGAGCAGTAATTTTTTTCGGTATCTTGGAAGTATGTGCTTTGATGATCCAACCCAACTTTCGCAACTCCTTTAGAAGAGTTCCTTTATTCGTGGTGTATCTTACAAATTCTTCCAGCGATTCTTCGAAAGAGTTCTTCGCCTCAGAAATATTTTTACCGTAGCCGCTCACGTCCAACGCAGGTGAATAAATAATTCTGCACCCATCGTCCGTAAAACTGTAAATGGATAACTCAAACTGATGTTCACCAGTCTTTTGTCTGTAATTGCCTTTGAACTGTAGTTTTGACATGTGTATGAGAGGAGTGCAATAATAACAATTATCCCTAAACTTGCCGCTACATTCAACGTTTTATAACATTCATGAGCAATAACACCTCCTCCATCGTCTCCAAAGTCTGGTCCTTTTGCAATCCCCTACGCGATGTTGGTGTTGGCTATGGCGACTACCTCGAACAACTGACCTACCTGCTGTTTTTGAAAATGGCGGATGAATACAGCAAGCCACCACACAACCGCAAACTGAATATTCCCAATACATACAACTGGGAAAGTCTGACAGACAAAAAAGGAGCAGCTCTGGAAATACACTACGCCACCTTGCTGCGTGAATTAAGCACAGCCAAAGGAATCCTCGGACAGATATTTACAAAGAGCCAGAATAAAATTCAAGACCCTGCGATGCTGGCCAAAATCATCGATATGATCAACAGCGAGCAATGGCTGGTCATGGGTGCTGATGTTAAAGGAGATATCTATGAGAAACTTCTCGAACAAAATGCGCAGGACGTAAAAAGTGGTGCCGGACAATACTTCACACCACGCCCACTCATTCGGGCCATGGTAGAATGTGTTCAACCACAACCCATGAAAACAATTGCTGATCCTGCTTGTGGCACGGGTGGATTCTTCTTAGCTGCCTATGATTATTTGGTTCAACACAACAAACTGGACAAAGAGCAAAACAAGTTTATAAAACTCCATACGTTTTTTGGCAATGAGATCGTTGCAGGAACACGTCGTCTTGCATTAATGAATATGTTCCTTCACAACATCGGGGACATGGACAGCGATAATTTTATCTCACCTGCAGATGCGTTGATAGCAGCCTCACCGATCACCTACGACTATGTGCTTGCCAATCCACCTTTCGGCAAAAAGAGTTCGCAAACGTTTACCAACGAAGAGGGTGAACTAGAAAAAGACGATCTCACATACAACCGACAAGATTTTTGGGCTACCACCAGCAATAAACAATTGAATTTTGTTCAGCACATTCGTTCAATGCTCAAAACAACAGGCATGGCAGCCGTCGTGCTACCTGACAATGTGTTGTTTGAAGGAGGCGCGGGAGAAACCGTGCGTAAAAAATTGTTGGAAACCACTGACCTGCATACCATCCTTCGATTGCCAACAGGTATTTTTTATGCACACGGAGTAAAAGCAAACGTCATCTTCTTTGATAACAAACCCGCACGGAAAACACCGTGGACGAAAGAAATTTGGGTGTACGACTACCGCACGAATATTCATCACACCCTCAAAAAAAATCCATTGAATGTAGAGGTGCTCAAAGATTTTATTGCCTGCTACAATCCTGACAATCGCAATAAAAGAAAAGAGACGTATGAAGCCACCAACAATCCGGAAGGCAGATGGCGGAAGTTCACTTATGAAGAAGTCATTGCAAGGGACAAAACAAGTCTTGACATCACCTGGCTCAAAGACAAATCTCTGGCTGATCTTGATAACTTGCCAGATCCTGAATTGTTGGCAGCTGAAATCATTGAAAATCTGGAAGCTGGGCTGGAGAGTTTTAGAGCAGTGATGGTGGCGCTTGCGAAGTAATTTGTTGCCGTTTACAATTATAGCGCAAAATAATTTCCAATGAATCAACCGGATTCTTGCGACATCTTGCCACATTCTTTTAATTAATCTCCACTTTCCACTTCATGGTTTAATATCATGATTATTTTCTTTTTATTTGTAGCATTGTAATCTAAATCTTCAATGCCAAATAAAATGAAATCAATACTTTCTATTTTGTTCGCCTTATCCATTTCTTGTGTTTACGGCCAATTCGCTTATTTCGATAATACAACAGCTGATCAAGGAGGTTCGAAGCAAGCAAATAATTTCTACTTACCGGCAAATCGAGCTATTGCGAAAGACTCTCTTCGTAAAGAATATGGAAAAATTTTCGGTTTTGGTGAGAATGTGATAGGCTCCGGAATCAGCAGTGAATTCGATGAGAAAGAGTCCAAAGTTTCAGGGCAAGCATTTATGAGTCTATTTACTCTACCGTACAATTCATTACTTGCTGCAAATCTGAAGGTTGATGTAACTACTGATGGCCCATTTTATACACTAAAAGGAAAAGAACGACCAACCATTGGTGTTTCAGGTGGATTATTTTGGATGTTTCAACCTAGGAGATGGGAGTATCCAACATATGCCACTTTTATGCTACATCGTAAACCTGGCTCCACAATGACATATGCGAACGCCCGTCCAAGTTCGTCTTCCTATAAATGGCTTAATCTCACCGGAGGATACAATAACGGCTCAATCAAATTTGCTAACCTGGATTCAATTCCTTTCAAGACTTATAAAGACACCTCAGAAACATGGAGCTGGGGAATGTCCTGGAATTATCTTTTCAGCTATAACAAAGAAGATTATACCTTTAATAGCATCAATAGTTGGTATTCCAGCACGGCGCTAAATTTCACATGCACAGATAATCTTAAAGATCTGGATACTTATACTGTTCAAGTACAAAAGTCGCTGATTGACACAACCAAAAAGACTATTACGTATTTGAACGAAGACAAAGGGAAACACTATGGAGTAAGTAAAAAATCGCCATTCAGATATTCCTTTGATTGGGTTCTCTCTCAAAGACTCTTGTTATCACCGGCTTCTGGCATTGTATTAAGCTTTGCAGGAAATATGCACTTTCCGACGCGCACTGGCGATAATCCAGAAACGCCTTCCATTGACGAAAAAAGAAAACCTTATAATGGTTTTGAAGGCGGCGTTCATTTTTATGCGAAGAACGCCGCTGGCGTAGCAGTCGCGAATTTCGGTATATATGCCGACTATAACTATGCGTCTCAAAAAGACGCCTGGCTGTTCGCATTCAAAACATCAATCCCAATTAAGCTGTAAAACAAAATTAATTTATCCATTTTGAAATTGATTAATGATCCTACGAAATAAATAAATCAGCAATTGCATTTACTAAAAAGCTGGTGAGAAAAGAATTTCCTCTATTATTGTGCGCGTATTTCTAAACCATTTACACTAAAACCTACTTATGGAAGACATAGAATCCGGTAGAAATATTTCCTCGCCTCTTGCTGCCAAAGAAATAGACTTCTCAAAATACATAGATGAGGTCAATGAAGATAGCGGAAGAGCCAGAAAACTTGTAACGATTCTGCTTATCTCAACAGTATTGGTATTTATTGCCTGGATAAATTCTCTGGAGGATAATTACAACTGGCTTAAGAGTCGAATTGTGACTGAGGAAAATGCATACGCTTTCTTAATTTTTCCAGAAGAGTCTTCAGATTCAATAATACTTCCAAATGGTAACGTTATAGTCAATCGATTTAACTGGTCGTCTTTTCAGGATTCGCTTCAATCATTCTACCATTTGAAAGATGATGACGTGAAACATAAATGTGAAATACAAAATTTCGAATTAAAACTTCCATTCTTTCTACTTGAAGAATGTTCGGCCGCAAACTGTCATGATTCTGTGCGCAAATCAATTTCCGATAAGTCAAAAACGAAATATTATAAGTTGTACAGTTCAATATCAAATGCGCAATTCGAGCGAGTTCAACAAGTTCTCCGAGCACTAAAACTTCGAAATTTCACTTCTCGTTTTGAAGTGAATCGTAAAATCATGGGATTGCAATCTGACATTCTAGAAACAACGCAACAAATTCGTGTACCAATCATAGGACTATCTTTTGACGTAAATCTCTTATGCATATTCAGTGGACTCTTCTTCTCGGTCATTTATTTCCTTCTATTTCATGCTCGAGCTAGAGAAAGAAAAAATCTAACACTAGTCTTCGAATTGAGTGGCAAGCCAGAAATCAATTACAACAAGATTAGACTTTACCAATTCCTGACAATGCAACAGGTACTGACTATACCGCCAAGCATCGATGAATTTCTGAAAAATGAAGGTTATTCGCAAAACGATATAGGAAAAATAATTCCTAAGTCCAGATTCAAAAAATTACGAGTGCTTTTACCGGTCCTCGCCCCCCTCTTGATGTGGTTTATTTGTTTTGGATACGATATTTTCACATCTTTCTATGGCTTTTCTGTGAATAGCTTGATGACATATCTTCATTTTGGATTCGCGATTTTGGTTGGTTTCATTTGTCGTTATGGCTACAAAAAATGTTACGAGGAATGGGCCACAATTGAGATACTATGGGAGAAGGAAGCGGTGCGTGCGGTTTGTCAGTACCGCAATTGGCCCATTCCAAAGGAATTCACTTAACTCTTTGATCATCGTCATCCAGAAATCTAATAATCTCGTTTGATTGCCTCAAATCAGAACAGGATTTATTTGTGCCTTTTATAAAAGATTTTCTGAATCCTATCCATCCTCATATCCATTAATCCCGCTCACACCCTCAACTGCGAATCATCCACCTCCCCTTCCACCAACCCCATCCACACCCTGATCAATTTTATTCTCTCTAACAAATACGGGTAGTATGTTCTCTGCACAAGTTTGCTGCGCACCCACACAAAAAAGGCAACTGCCTGGATGTCTTCCACATCGCCCTGACGTGCTTTGCGGGCTTTTTCAACCATGCGGTGAAAACGCGGCCGAAGATGGGCCTGTGGGTCATTGATGAGTGCCAACAAACATTTCAAAAATGGTTTTGCACGTTTGTAATTGTAATGGGTCATCATCTCTTTATAGGCCTTGTCAATGTTTCTGTACATGTTCGCCGCATTGTCGAGGTCGGCCAATTCCCAAAAAATAATCAATTTAATCATGTCGCGTTTGAGACACCATTCTTTGCCCATGTTCACCATGAGTGCCTTGGCTGATTGCTCAATTTTATTTATAGAGCGAAGTGCCTTCCTGAATTCCATCGCATGCGAATAATTCACCACCAGATTGATGCGAAGATTCAGAATATCTTTCGTGTCGAGTATGATGTCTCTTCCTTCCAGCGTTGTTTCAATCAATTCAACTGCTTCGTCATTCTTTCCTACAATGGTCAACAGCAAACCTTTCAAAGCGATATACTTGAAGTAATAATTACTTGCCTGAAAAACGCCAACAGGCATGAGTGGCTGCATTTTCAATAACCACTCTTCTGCTTCTTCGAACCTCCATGTGCGATAGGATGCATGTGCGAGCATGTACATAAATCCCAATTCAATTCCCTCATCTGACTTATTAAATGCATTGGCTTCCTTCAATTTGAAATAACGTTCCTGTAAAAATTCATACAAAGAAGTATACTCTTTGCTGGAAACCATCGCCCTTCTGACAATCATCGCAATGGTGAAAATAAAGAGGGGATTATTTTCATCAAATTGTGGCAAGTCAAAATCCTCTTTGACTTCATGAAAGACCTTTTTTGCATCAACTGTATCGCCTTTCAGTCGTGCCTTTTTCACTCTACCTTCAATGATCGCCAAAGCGAGCTTAGCCTCCCTATCATTTTCAACTTCCGCCGAATTCGATTTCCAGACATCCACTAAATTTATTGGGTCCTCATCCACATCACCGGCGATGGTGAGCATCATCTCATAAACCTTCTCCATAAGTGCATGATGCCGTCCCTCCTTACCGGATTTGGCTGCAACTTTTAAGTGTGTCATTGCAAGGTCCGGAGCTCCCTTCTCTATCCAATAATCTGCCGTTATGATTCCTCCAACCATCGATGCCAATCCGGTTCGATCCATTTTTATCCTTCGAAGCACAATGAATTCATCCAACTCTTCGTCGAGACTCAATTTCACTTGTCTATAGCTACCCATTTTTGCTTTGCCGTCGTAAAGTTTCGTAGCATGAACAAGCGCTTTTTCATCCGGATATTCCCTGAGAATATTGAATAATTTCAACGTCAGTCCAGCACGTCCTTTATTCTTATGTCTCCGAAATTCGCCGCATTCGTCATTGGAAAGCAAGGAAATTTTTCGATCTAAAGAGCTCATGTTAATTGAATTGGTTAATTGAATTGGTGTGTGGAAAAATAATACATTGCAGGGGAATAGCCATAGAGCCAAAGAAATGAGAAGTGAGAAATGAAAACGTAGCGGCAGAAAATTTTCCGCCCATGAACTAAGCACCCTCCTATCCCCTTTGCTTCCTTCGCTGCTCCCAAAAATTTGCACTACAACAATTTTCTCCTACTTTCACCTCCGCAAAATCCAACCTTAACAAAAACCACGTCATGCAAAAAGCAAAAAACCTTTTGATGGTCATCATGATCATGACCTTCTTTTCTTGCAACAAACAAGAAACTTCTGATCCAACAACCACCGAGCTTACAGGAGCCCTCGTTCAAAAGTCTTCATTGATTTCTGTACCCGATGGCGACCCTCTTTCGAAAACCAAGGTCGACGACATCGTCAAATTGATGATGGACACCAAAGGCGATTTCCGTTGGGAAATGGTGGATTTCGACGTGCGCTGGAGTGCCATTCAATATGGAGATCATAGTGTGGCTATTGGATATCAACCTGCCGGTGCTGGAGATATCTCTTCTTCCATGCACAAAATAGATATTCAAAGTGGCGTCTGGAAAGAAGTGCATGACAACATCATCCAGCTCGTTCGCGATCGCATGCGCGAACGAAATATTTCAGAGACTACCGAAGAACAACTCATTATAGAAGATGATCAGACATTACCCATCATCACTTTTCGTCTGACAGATAAGCACATTCTCACCGAACTTTTCAATCTCGAAAATGTCCGTTATATGGAACCATTGGACTATTGGTATGGAAGTGATTCACAGCGCTCCACTTCGGGCTGTTCGGCTTCTACGTATGCGTTGAACGCTGCTGATTATGCTGTCACCACACCGAATTGTTTGTTGCCATGGAACTTTAACAATGTCAACATTCCCGCTGCTTGGGCGAATGCATCCGGACAAGGAATCACGGTAGGAATTATTGATGGCGGTATTAGTTCTTCACAGACCTTACTCGGCTCACAATTCAATAATGGTGATAGCAATGTAGGAAGAACAATTACCACCGACTACACTTTTGGAAATTCCGCATACACAACTTGCACGCACGGAAACAGTATGAGCGGACTAGCTGTTGGTCCGCGCAATAGCATGGGCGCTACAACAGGCGTGGCATACAAAGCAAGTCTGCATTTTATCCGTGGATGCGAAGATGTGATGATAGACAACTCAGCAGAACGCACAGGAGTAAAAAATGCCCTGGTGAAAATGGGTGATAAAGCAGATGTGAAAGTGGTGAGCATGTCCATAGGCACACCGTTTTACAGCAGTGTATTGGAAGATGGTGTCAACTATGCACACAACAAAGGCAAGATGCTGATGGCCGCGGCAGGCACGTCTTTCGGTTGGACAAGCTGGTGGGGTGTTGTCTATCCTGCTGCCTTGACGAAGTGTGTTGCTATCACGGGTGTAAAAGAAAATTTCAGTACTTGCGAATCGTGTCACGATGGATCGCAGGTTGACTTC
This sequence comes from Flavobacteriales bacterium, assembly GCA_031417525.1. Lineage (GTDB taxonomy): Bacteria > Bacteroidota > Bacteroidia > Flavobacteriales_D > Sanyastnellaceae > JAIBBG01. The sequence continues at coordinate 9,707 of JANOVT010000177.1, forward strand.
ACCATCACCATGGAACGCAACACCAACAGTTCACGAAATTCACTTTCACTGCCCTCAACTGGTACTACGGCAAAATACATTGGCGGAAGTTCTGCTGCTACGGCGATTGCTGCGGGTATTGCAGCCGATGTCTGGTCAGTAAATCCGAATTTCACACGTGCGCAGGTCTACAATTATTTGCTCACAACTTCACAATACTATCCGACGCCAAATAGCACGCGTGGTTATGGCAACCTGAATGCGGGGGCGGCGGTGAATGCGGCGTTGGGAGGAATTTAATTTAATGGAGAATGGAGAATATCGTTCTACTCCTCTTAGATTCGGCCAAATTTATTTCACCCAAAAACGAAATTTCGCCCAATTCTCCATTCTCCATTTTATTTTTCTGCGAGAAACAAAAAATTTAACCACAGAGTCGCACAGAGTTTCACAGAGTAATTTTCTGTGCAATTCTGATATTCCTTCTGATATTTTTCCTGTTTACCACTACGTGGCGAGAAACAAAAAATTCAACCACAGAGTCGCACTGAGTTTCACAGAGTAATTTTCTGTGCAATTCTGATATTCCTTCTGATATTTTTCCTGTTTACCACTACGTGGCGAGAAACAAAAAATTTAACCACAGAGTCGCACAGAGTTTCACAGAGTAATTTTCTGTGCAATTCTGAAATTCATTCTGATATTTTTCCTGTTTACCACTACGTGGCGAGAAACAAAAAATTTAACCGCCGAGTAGGCAAAGGGGAGTTTCACCCCTAAGCCTCTCACAGAACCGTACGTGATAGTCTCCCATCATACGGCTCGTGCTGTTTTGTAAGATGTTGTGTGAAGTTGCGAAATCCAGTAAATGAATTAATGGTGTTC
>JANOVT010000178.1:0-4440 GCA_031417525.1 Flavobacteriales bacterium
CAAAACATAATCATTTTATACCAAAACAAAAGCGCCCGGTCTCCCGAACGCTTTTAATTCTTTAGGTCTCTCACCTCTCACCTCTCACTTCTCATTTCTATCTCACAGCGTCTGCTTCACTTCCACCTCTTCAAATGCCTCAATATTGTCGCCTACTTCGATGTTGTTGAACTTGTCGACGTTCAATCCGCACTCATATCCTTTCACCACTTCTTTCACATCGTCTTTGAAACGTTTGAGAGAACCTAGTGTTCCGGTGAAGATCACAATACCATCACGAATCACGCGCACTTTGTGCTGACGTGAAATGCGACCGTCGAGTACCATACAACCTGCAATGGTTCCCACTTTGGTGATCTTGAACACTTCGCGGATTTCGGCTGTACCAACAACCTGCTCTTCAATGCGCGCTGAAAGCATTCCTTCCATTGCTTCTTTGACTTCTTCGATTGCTTTGTAAATGATCGAATACAGTTTGATCTGAATCTCTTCGTTCTCCGCAATTTTTCTTGCAGTATGACTTGGGCGAACCTGGAATCCGATGATGATCGCATCTGATGCACTTGCAAGCAAGACATCTGATTCGCTGATTTGTCCGACACCTTTGTGAATGATGCGCACCTGAATTTTTTCGGTGGAAAGTTTTTGCAACGCATCCGTGAGTGCTTCCACCGAACCATCCACGTCACCTTTAACAATGAGGTTAAGCTCTTTGAAATCTCCCAGAGCGATACGACGACCGATCTCTTCGATAGTGAGGTGTTTCTTCGTACGCAAACTTTGTTCACGTTGCAGTTGCTGACGTTTCAAAGCGATGTTTCTCGCTTCGCGTTCATCTTCCATCACATGGAATTTGTCACCAGCATTTGGTGCACCTTCAAATCCAAGAAGGGATACAGGCGTTGCTGGTCCTGCTTCATTTACTTTTTGTCCGCGCTCATTGAACATCGCTTTTACGCGACCACTGTTGTGTCCGGCAAGAATGGCATCACCAATGCGAAGCGTTCCGCCTTCAACCAATAATGTTGTAATGTATCCACGTCCTTTGTCGAGAGCGGATTCAATCACTGTTCCTGATGCTCTCTTATTTGGATTCGCTTTCAAATCCAACATATCGGATTCGAGCAATACTTTCTCAAGCAATGCATCGATGTTCATTCCTTTTTTCGCAGAAATTTCCTGACTCTGGAATTTTCCGCCCCATTCTTCAACGAGAATATTCATGGCAGAAAGCTGTTCGCGGATTCTGTCAGGAGCAGCATCGGGCTTGTCCACTTTATTGATTGCAAAAATCATGGGCACTCCCGCAGCTTGCGCGTGAGAGATCGCTTCTTTTGTTTGAGGCATCACGCTGTCGTCTGCCGCAATAACAATGATTGCAAGGTCAGTCACCTGCGCACCACGTGCACGCATCGCTGTGAACGCTTCGTGACCTGGTGTATCAAGGAAAGTAATTTTTCTGCCACTTTGTATTTCAACACTATAAGCACCAATGTGCTGTGTGATTCCACCTGCTTCACCCGCGATTACATTTGCTTTACGCACAAAGTCGAGTAGAGATGTTTTACCATGATCGACGTGACCCATCACAGTAACGACTGGTGGACGCGTAATCAGATCTGCAGGATTGTCGGCTTCTTCTGCAATGGATTCCGAAACATCTGCACTGACAAATTCAATTTCAAAACCAAATTCTTGTGCGATGATGTGAATGGTTTCCGCATCGAGTCGTTGGTTGAGTGATGCGAAAATTCCGAGCTGCATACACGCCTTGATGATTTCCGTTGGCTGCTTATTCATCATCGAAGCAAGCTCACTCACAGTTACAAACTCCGTTAGTTTTAGCACTGCATTGTCTGCCGCCTGCCGTTGTACTTCTTCCTCGTTCCTTCTCGCAACGTAATCTCTTTTCTCTCTTCTGAACTTACTGGATTTCGACTTCCCTTGTCCGCCAAGGCGAGCAAGTGTCGCCTTTACCTGATTCTGAATGTCTTGTTCGCTGAGTTCCGTCTTTTTAGGTTCTGCCGGTTTCACCGGTGTGCGCTGCTGACGACGATCAATTTCTTGTTGTCTTTGAATATCAACTTTGTTGACACGTTTGCGTTTGCGTTTTTCGGCATCACTGCCAGGTTTTGGTTGTTCCGTTTTTTTCTTCTCAACTTCTACCGGTAATTCAATCCGCCCCATCAATTTCACCCCGGAAAGTTTTTGAACATTCACGCGGATCAATTCTTTTTCAGGAGCAGGCTCCGGCTTAACTTCTACAACGGGAACAGGCACTACGACAGGTGCGGGTTGAACAACAGGCTCAGCTGATTTTTTACCCTTGCCTGCTTTTTTCTTCGCCTCCACTTCTGCGGCTTCTGCTGCAGCTGTTTCTTCTTGCTTCTTACGGCCTTTTGATTTCGGTTTTTCAAGGGAAGAAAGATCGATTTTTCCGACCACTTTCACCTCATTCATTCTCTCCTCTGGCGCAGGTTCAACAACCTCTTCTTTCTTCTTAGCGGCTGCTTTTTTGGCTACTGGAGCCTCTTCTTCTTTTTCAATTACAGGCTCTGGTATTACCTCTACAACAGTTGGTTCTGCAACCACTTTGGGAGCTGGCGCAGCAGGTTTTTCCTTAACTTCTATTTTGCGTTTGAATTTAGAATAGTCGATTTCCGGCTCTTCTTCCTCTTTTTCACCAGTTTTGGTTTTTTTGGAATCTTCGAGAGTGATCGTTGCGCGTGATTCACGCACTTTCGCTGCAGTATCAGCGTTTTTTTCTTTTGCAGCTTTATCTCCTGCAAATTCGGCGAGCAGCAATTCGTAAGCCGGACCTTCTATTTTGGCCATCGGGTTATCTTCTAACTTCTCACCTTTTTTTCCCAGGAAATCAATGATTGTACCTGTGGATACGCCAAGTTCTTTAGCTGCTTTACCTAATCGTGTTGCCTTTGTTTCCGACATAATTTTTCTTGTCTGAAATCATTGGGCCATGCGCAGTATGGGCGTAGATGGAGCTATATGTCTACCGATGCTTACTGCTTCATGTCCGTGATTTGTTGTGCCTTCGTTCTGTATTATTTGAGCGCCAAAAGTAGCCTTTTTTGCGCTTTATTCCTTAAAATGTTCGTTTTACACGCAGCAGGACAGGTATTTACCTGTCCTGCCGGTGAGTTCTTTTATTCGAATTCTGCTTTCAGAATGCGCATCACTTCGTCGATGGTTTCTTCTTCCAGATCGGTTCTTTTCACCAAATCTTCTTTTGGAATATTGAGTACTGATCTTGCAGTGTCACATCCGATGGCTTTCAATGCGTCGATAATCCATGCATCGATTTCGTCTGAGAATTCTTCCAAATCCACATCATCGATGTCTGTGTCTGTTTCGCGATATACATCAATTTCAAATCCGGTCAATCTGCTGGCGAGTTTGATATTGTTACCACCTTTTCCGATCGCCAGAGAAACCTGGTCTGGTTTCAAAAACACATCGGCTTTCAAATTTTCTTTGTCGAGGTTGATACTGCTGATTTTCGCCGGTGCCAAAGCGCGGGTAATCAACAGTTGATCATTGCTCGTATATTGAATCACGTCGATATTTTCATTGCGCAATTCGCGAACAATCGTGTGAATACGCGCACCTTTCATTCCGACACAAGCTCCAACCGGGTCAACACGGTCGTCGTAGCTTTCAACCGCCACCTTGGCTCTTTCGCCCGGCTCACGCACAATCTTCTTTATAGTGATGAGGCCATCAAAAACTTCAGGTACTTCCTGTTCGAAAAGTTTCTCCAGGAATTCTGGAGCTGTGCGGCTCAGAATGATCTGTGGCGAGTTGTTACGCATGTCTACTTTATAGACCACGGCACGAATGGTATCGCCTTTTTTGTAAAAGTCAGTTGGAATCTGCTGGTCTTTTGGTAAGATCAATTCATTGTCCTCGTCATCGAGTACAAGCATTTCTTTTTTCCAAACCTGGTATACTTCGCCGGAAATGATTTCACCAACACGCTCGCGATATTTCTGATAAAGGTGATCTTTCTCGAGATCCATGATACGCGATTGCAGGTTCTGACGCATCGCAAGGATATTGCGACGACCGAAATCTTCGATTTTGATTTCTTCGATCAATTCCTCACCCACATCGAGGTCATCCACCACTTTGCGCGCCTGGCTGACTTCAATTTGTGCAACTTCATCATCCAGTTCACCGTCGTCCACCACTTCACGTGTACGGATGATCTCGAGGTCACCACGGTCAGGGTTCACAATGATGTCGAATCCATCATCTGCGCCCCAACGTTTGAGGATCATACTGCGGAAAACCTCGTCGAGGATATTGTTCATGGTTTCCCTGTCGATGTTCTTCAACTCTTTAAAGTCGGAGAACGCGTCCATCAGATTTATACCTTTCATTTTGTTTGGTATTTGGTATTTGGCCTTGGGTATTGGGATG
>JANOVT010000179.1:0-8605 GCA_031417525.1 Flavobacteriales bacterium
CCTGAGGTATAAGCGGCCTTCATGTCCTTTAATTGATAGGTAAGTTCTTGTGCTAGTGTCGCTGCTTTCTGTTTCTGAAATGCGAGCAACTCTGCCGCTTCAGATTCCAAAGCAGATGGATCTAACCATGGATTACTTACAGGAGAGCTTTGCGCATGTGTAGCAAGCGACGACAATAGGTTGATTTTCTCCCGTGTCTTTCCTGTTTCAAAAGTGCGCCCATTCTCATAGAAATGGACCGCACCGCGACTGATTTCAAGGAGATCACCCAGATCCTCCAGGCTGATTTGAAGCATCGCCCTTAATTTTTTTAAAGATACCGGCATAATAGAATAGCGTTAAAAATGAATTAACAAAAAATGACACCAAAATCTTGTAGACAAAAGTATGTAGACAAAAAAATGTTACAAAGTTTTGTCTACAAGAAATTGTCCGCAAAAAACAGGCATGTAAATTCATGTCGATTTATGGCATCATAGAAATAACATCCAACCTCGCCCCACCTAAATAACCTCCACAGAATTGAATGTTTCTAAAAATCTGCGCAAATCCGCTCAAATCTGCGCAAATCTGTTTACCACTATGTGGCGAGAACAAAAAAAGTGAGCGAAGCGAATTAAGCCATCGTAAAAGGATAATCCCAATCCGCCCCTTCCTCCCGCAACCTCGCCTGAAACGTCGCATAAAACTCCTGTCCCAGCATCGGCGCCCGAAACCACGAGAAAAAGAACATCGCATGAATGTCTTCCTTATCGCCCCAGCTCAAACCCGCATCGCGCACTTCGCGGTGAAAATCAGGATTGGTAATGATGGAACGATCGCGGAACCAGCGCAGGACGAATTCCAAAAAGTCATTGACACGTAAGTAAAGATCTTGACGAAAAAATTCCTTATAGTCTGCTATGATGTCCACCAGGCGTTGTTCTGCCTCTTCGAAATTTCCGGCGGCATGACACACCACCACGAAGATCATACGTTTTTTAAAGTTGGATTCAGGACCAAGTAGTTTGTGAAATTCTTCATCGGTTTGATTTAATTTCTCCAATTGTTCAAGGGATCTCGGGATATCATTCAGACAGAAATAACAAACAGCCAGGTTAATTTGCAGATTGATTCGATTCTCTTCGTTTTCTATCGGTTCAGGACCATAGAGAAGTTTGCGCGTCATATCCTTTGCTTGTTCCACGCGATTGGTATAGAGGAAAATAGCAGCCTTTTGAATTTGAATGGCGATATAATCGGGATCACTGTGTGGCACATCTGCTGCAAGCAATTCGCGCACCTCTTTTAATAAGCTTTCGGATTCATCGAATTTGCGGTTGCGGAAAGTAGCCTGCGCCAGCATCAATAAAAAACTGCGTCGGATGCCATCATCCTTATCAGTGAAACAATTTTTTTCCAGCAGGTCATCATAGATCTCGCGGATCGCGGATTCAATGCGCCAGTATTCTTTGGTGGTGATCAGCACACGACGAAGGATCTGTGCCAGGCGGAGCATAAAAGACGGATCGCGTTTTTCATCCTCATCCGGATTAAAATGCGTGTAGAATAGTTTCATCAGATCGTCTTTGTCCGGCACCACACCCGCGCGACGATGTTGTTTCAGCATATCCAGCAGGAGGCCTTTGGCGAAAAGCAAAACCATGTAGGAAACATAACGTTTGTGATTCAGTTGCCATACGTTAAACGCTTCCTTGGGGTCAATACCCAATTCATGGCAATGATCGAGTTTATAATGATAGATATTTTCCAGCAATTCATAGGCACGGTTGGCGTTGGCTTCATTTTCCGCATCCTGCAAATACTCCAGCGCCAGTTGGGGCCTTTCCTTGGCAATGAGGAAGTCGGCAAAATCCAGCAGTCTCCTGATCTTCGCGGAACCTTTATTCCCGGGAACAAATTCTTCCCGGACAACGCCCACCAACTTGTCGTTCACCTGCTTGCGCAACTGCCGCACATTCGCCGCCTTTGATTTATCCTTATAAATCTTTTCCGCAAGTTCCTCCGCCGAACGACTCTTCATTTTCCTTTGCTCTTTATATAATTGCCCTTCCTTTTCACCCAACCGGTCCATCATAATGGCATCACATTTTTTCTGTTCGGGTGCTGTGAGGATGGAGTAGAGGAGAGAGAAGTTGTCGGACATAGAGAGGAGGTTTGGTGTGTATAGATGGATGCGGTCGGTTTTTGATATGCAAGTATAATAAGATTGGGAGTACATTTGTGGGGGGTGCGGTTTAGAGTGGCACATATAAATACGTTATGCGTCATGCTTCAAAGCCGCACACTGTGTCGAATCTCATGAAAAAATACAATAAGGGCTAATGAAACTTACCACGAAAAAGATAATTGCCAGAGAATTCCTTTATTTTTCAAGCATATGTTTTATTGGTTTGATTTGCTTCATGTTGATTTATCCATATAATTCATATTTAGAAAAGAAAATCCGTGAATTGAACATACAAATAACTAATAAGGGATTTGAGGCCGATAGCCTACTCAAAGTGTACAAATCAAAAATTCAGAATCAAGAATGGTATTTTAAAGTGATGTCCGCTGAATTCGACCTAAAGGAATACGATACGTGGCAAAAATGGTGGGTTCATACATCCGATTTAGCAAAAGGCGATTACTTCAACTCTACATTAGAAGTATTATTCACCAAGGATGATTTTTACCCTAGCATTGGGTTTTCAACTGCGGACAGTCTCAAACGTTTTGTAATTTCAAACACGCTAAACAATGAAGACATTGAAAGTCTAACTAAATCAGAGAATCTTCAAACAAAAATTGGAGAATTGAACAACGATAAAAACGAACTTGAATCAGATATACTATCACATAACCAGCAAGTCGACTTTACCGGCAAGGTAATATTGATTTCCGTACTGTTGCTGTTCGGAGTCAGGTATCTAATTCATGGAATAAAATGGAGCTTGCAAACTCTTAGTCAGAAATGAAATAATCGAATTGAATGAACGCATAACAGCTCCTACCAGTAGCAATTGGCGGTTCAGTGGATTATTGAAGATTTGTGCTGGAAGAAAGTTCAGTGATATATTTGAAAAGTAGTACCGGAAGTCGCCAACTGCTGGTAGCTGCAAAATGGCACCAGCAAACGTAAAGACCGACACGACAACCATCAACTTGACAACAAGACTTCAAATTGACTGGACTGATTCTCAAGCATCGAAGAGACTTTTTTCGGAGCGACAACCCAACGCTTCGTATTTGAATTTTTTACACAGCACAAAATTTGAAATTCTTGCCAGAGCACATTTGTCACATTTAGTTTTGCCCTAACAAACGAGCCGACACTTTGCAAAACCAAAGGAGCCAAATCTTCCACCAGCAAGGACGAGGTATTTAGAGCTGCACTTCCAAGTTGGATAAATGAAATGCTTCTCTTCGAATTCTGAAATTTCAGTTTTTTGTTGTCATTGTTCAGTAGTTCGTTCTGGACTTTCATAATGCTAAGTAGATCGTGCTTGGCATTAAGATTTTCCAATGACAGGAAACGAGTTCCTCCATATCGGCTTGCGTGAATTTTGTCTGTTTCTTTGGTCTGATTTTACGTTGATATTATCCGTTTTTCGGATCATATGAAATTATAGTTGGATAATATTTTCAAATGAAAAATCCGAAAAATCAGAATATTTTATCATATTAGGTAACTTTGTGTTCTGAAAATCAGACAAAATGACCGAACTAGGACTATATCTCTCACGAAAATCAATTAACCGATCTGAGGTCTCAAGAAGGACTGGTATTAGTAAAACACGGCTAAGTGAGCTGACAAACAACAAAAGTACCAAGCTTCGTGTGGATGAGCTTTATCTAATTGCGCTGGCAATAGACGTTGACCCATCCGAACTCTTGAACGAGATTTGTAAACAGCTAAAGCTTGCAGAATAAATGGAAAACGATACAAAAGACATATTTGAAAATGGAGCAACCTGGCTACGGGCTGATTTCCATTTGCATACTAAAGCGGATAAAGAATTTTCGTATACCGGAAATGACAATGACTTTTGCCGTTTGTATGTTGATAAGCTCAAAGAACAGAATATCAATATCGGTGTCATCACCAATCACAATAAGTTTGATAAAGCTGAATATGTTGCGCTAAGAAAAAAAGCAATAAAAGAAGGCATTGGATTGTTTGCCGGGGTTGAACTTTCGGTAAATGACGGCTCAAATGGAATTCATTGTCTATTGATTTTTGATTTTGAAAAATGGAGTATCAACGGAGAGGATTTCATTAATCAATTTCTTACAGCAGCATTTGAAGGAATTGCGAACAGGGAAAATGAAAACACAAGGTGTAGGTATAACTTTGAAACAGTATTACAGAAATTAAATGATCATGCCAACAATGGCAGGGATTCATTTATAATTCTTGCTCACGTTGAGCAGAATAGCGGTTTTTTCAACGAATTGGATGGAGGGCGCATTCAACAATTGATTTCAAATGACCTTTTTAGACAGTTTGTATTAGGATTCCAAAAAGTTAGAACATTTGATAAAGTGGCCACTTGGAAAAACTGGTTCGATGGCAAGCTACCTGCATTTGTTGAAGGCTCTGACTGCAAATCCTTGGAAGAAATAGGAAGGCCGCATCAACAGAAAAATGAAGAAAAAAAGACATATATTAAAATTGGTGATTTCAATTTTGAAGCATTGACATATGCTCTAACAGATTTCAATTATCGAATTTCGCTAAATACCAAGCCAGAGATAAAGAATTCATACATTAAATCAATTGCATTTGAAGGTGGCCTGTTAGACGGAACTAAGATTGATTTTTCACCAGAGTTGAACAACCTAATTGGAATAAGAGGAAGCGGCAAGTCATCTGTATTAGAAATATTACGATACACCTTGGGAATTCCGCTTTCACATATTGCAGTTGATCCCAAGTATAAAGATGGCTTGATTGAGAATGTTCTGAAAAGTGGCGGTAAGTCTATAGTTAAAATTATGAACAGACATAAAGAAGAATACCGGATTGAAAAAATATACGGCCAAAAAGAAGATATTTATAAAGAAGACATCTTACAACCAAGTATTTCAATAGAAGCTATATTTGATCATCCTGTCTATTTCGGACAAAAAGACTTGTCAAACAAAGATGCTGACTTTGAAGCTGATTTGATTCAGCGTTTAATTGGAACTCGTTTAAAAGGAATTCAAAATAGAATTGAACAGAAAAAACGAGAAATCGAAAACGTAATTTCGGAAATAAAAAAACTAAGAAATCTCAAAGAATTAAAGAAGGAAACCGATACCCTTATTCAAAACTCAAAGCATAAATTAGAAATATTTAAACAGAAAGGTATTGAGCAAAAACTCCAGCAGCAAACACTTTTCGATTCAGATATTTCAAAACTGACTCAGGCAGAGAATTCGGTTAAAAGTTATTTAAGTGAATTCACCTCTATTATTTCCAATCATGACTATTTTTTCCAACAGGAAATTACAGGTTCCGAAATCAATGGAGAACTATTCGATGAGGCAAAAACATTGATGCAAGGATTGAAAGTTGAGTTTGAAAAGCTCAAAACGATTCAAAAAACATCAATCCAGATTCTACAGAAAATAAAAGAGGTAATAGCGAAAATAAATACTAAGAAAGAAGGATTGAAAGAAGAATTTGCAAAGATTAAACGTGAAATAAACACTGAAACAATTAATCCTGACAATTTCTTGAACTTGAATAGACAAATCGAAACTGCTCAATTGAAGTTAAAGGAAATTGAAAAGTCCGAAAAGAAAAGGAGTGAATTACAAGCCAGCTTATTAGAAAGGTTAATTGAATTAGATAATCTTTGGCTTGAGGAATTTAATGTTCTCCATAAAGAAGTTGAAAGAATTAATGAAGCAGATAGCAAACTATCTATTGAAGTAGTATTCAAGGGAAGACGAGATAAGTTCACCGATAAAATAAAACAGATTTTCAGAGGTTCAGGAATTCGGGAAGCAGCATATATGGAGATTGAATCTACCTATAAGGACTTTATTCAGATTTACCGAGACAGCAGCAGACTTGCTAATATCCTGAGTGAAAACCATGTAGTTGATTTCAAGAGAAGATTCAATGAAAGTCTTGAAGACCTGCTGACATTCAAGGTTGAGAACAAAATTATCATTCAATACAATGGAAAATCATTGGATAAGCATTCATTAGGACAAAGGGCTTCTGCTCTTATTCTATTTTTGTTAGCGCAAAAGGAAAATGATGTGTTGGTTATTGATCAACCGGAGGATGATTTGGACAATCAAACAATATATGATGAGGTCATTAAGGAGCTAAAGAAAATAAAGGGGAATATGCAGTTCATCTTTGCAACTCATAATGCTAATATTCCGGTGCTTGGAGATAGCGAGAAAGTTGTTGCATGTAGTTACGATGAGAAAAAAATCACAGTGCATTCAGGTACTATTGATAATCATCAAACACAACGCTTTATTGTGGATATAATGGAAGGTGGAGATGAAGCATTCAATCGAAGGAAAAATATTTACAGCATTTGGAACATTGAAAAATTAAAAACAAAATGAACGCATTGGAGTTACTGGATATAATCAGCACCGGAGAAACAAGCAAAGTTCAATTTAAAGAAGAACTTCCGCATCGGGATAGCGTTGCACAAGAAATTGTTGCTATGTCTAATTCTTTGGGTGGAGTTATTCTTATTGGTGTTAAAGACGTAACAGGAGAAATCACCGGATTAACATCCGAGCAAATTGAAGAATATGACCGTGTGGTATCACAAGTCGCAGACAACCTAAAGCCACCAGTTTATTTGGCCACGGAAGTCATAAAACTTGAACAGGACGGAGCATATCGTAATGTGCAAATAGTCCATGTACAAGTAGGGATTAACAAACCATATAAAACTGCAAAGGGTGAAATATATGTGAAGCAAGGCTCAAACAAACGCCTTTTAACTGACAATGCAGAAATTATGAGACTGTTTCAGCACAGTGGGAATTTGCTTGCAGACGAAATGGAAGTGCATGGGACGTCCATTGACGATATAGATGAAAAAAGATTTTCTGACTATTTCAAAAGAGAATTTGAAAAATCATACGAAGAAAGAGGTCTTACTTTTGAGCAAGCTCTTAGGGCGAAAAGGGTTTTAAGAAACAATCAATTGACACTTGCAGGACTTTTATTTTTTGGGAAGGATCCGCAGGCAGTAAAGCCTGCTTTTACCATTAAAGCCGTTACTTACTTCGGAAATGACATTGCCGGTTATCAGTATAGAAACAAACCGAAAGACTTGGTAGGAACAATTCCTGAACTGTTTGAAAAAGGCATGGATTTTCTAAAAAGTAATTTGGACTATCTCCAATCGGGAGAAAGTTTTAATGTACAAGGCCGACTAGAGATTTCAAGTATTGCATTGGAGGAAGTTCTTCAAAACGCCTTGGTTCATCGGGATTATTTCAAGAACTCTCCTATTAGATTGCTTATCTTCGATAATCGTATCGAAATTATTAGTCCTGGAAAACTCCCTAACAGCTTGACAATAGAAGATATTAAATATGGGAATCCAGTAATACGGAACAATCAATTGGTTTCATTCAGTACTCATACTTTACCATTCAGTGGTCTAGGTTCTGGAATTAAGCGATCAATAGAAGAAGAACCAAATATTGAATTGATTAATGATGTTGAAGGAGAGCAATTTATTGTAAAAATTCCTCGACCAGAAAAGAAATAATTGTGGCGATTCAACTATTTGCAAGCACGTTTAAAAACCGCACTAATCAGCTAGCGCACAGACCAAAGTTTTTAATAGAGCTTGCAAAGCCGAACACATAAAGATTTTCAATATTTTTCTCCACGATTAAAAAATTATACCACCCGACACTCATGCTACCAACAAAATAGTATGCGGACAATAAAACATACTGTAGACAATGACTGCAATAACTTGACAGACCGAACAGCAGCATGTAATAGCACCTACCCAAAAGGCGAGGTTTCGCGTTCCAGAGATAGTTTTGTGTTTAATCAAACATTAGTTTTTCAAATCAAGTATTTACGGTAAAAGCCCAGCCCTTAGGGTATCTGCCAAACGCTAACGATAACACCTTCCATCATACCCAATGAAAATTTCCTTCGACCTAGATGACACAATTGTGGCTAACCAACTCTTTGAATGGGAGCGCCAAACATGGCTACAGCGAATTTGCGGTGTGGAGAAGATTCGAATGGGAACTATTTCACTTTTCAAGGAATTAAGAAGGAGAGGTCACAGCATTTGTGTGTACACCACTTCCTACAGGAGTATTGGAAAAATTCGATTCATGTTTCGATCGTATGGAATTCCTGTTGACGAGATTATTAATCAAGTGGTACATGAAAAAAAAGTCAGAAGCGGCGAGATGACCATGTCCAAGTATCCTCCGGCATTCGGAATAGATGTGCACGTGGATGATTCACGTGGTGTTGGTATGGAAGGTGAACGATATGGATTCAAAACAATGATTGTTTCGTAACCCAACGGCGAACTGCATATTGTAATTCCCGATTCTTCGATTTTGTTTTGCCTGCATGGAAAAAACAAATTGGAAAGGGCACTTGGCTGCATGG
>JANOVT010000180.1:0-4251 GCA_031417525.1 Flavobacteriales bacterium
CAGCTTGATTACTATATTTGACACTCGCAAATCCACGTCATAAAAAGGGAAAAAAACTTGGCCGAATTTCCAAGATTGGTTTAGTCGGACAATAATGATAATTAAATAGCCAAAGGGTTCCAACCGAATTCAGTGATTCGAAATCAGGCATATCACATGGACACTGCAATGCCATCTCAACATTGCCGCCAATGCTTTCCAGATTTTCAAAACCAGAAACAGAATTGGCACCCCATGCATAATTATAAAATCCGCCGTCGATGGTTTGAAGATTGTGCATCCCGTCAAATACGTTCATGGTTAACTGATCCCAAAAGCTAAAAGATAAATATCCAACACTTTGAAGAGCATTAAAGCCGGTAAGAGTGTCGCATTCGGAATATAATTTTCCGATGATCAAACTATTGGTTACCGTTTGTAAATCAGGAAAAACATCATAGAATGATGGTGGAGTTCCTGCTGCGGCTTCCCACATAAAGTCAATAGTCAGATCATCCAGATTCGTAATGTTATCAAAGGCGTGAAGATTGTCGATGTAATATGCATCTATATAGAGGGATGATACATTTTGCAAGTTGTCTAGTCCATCCAAAGCCATGGTAGCTGATGAACTAGTGATGAGAATAGAGTCGGCCGTAATTAAATTAGAAAGTCCCAATAGCGGTGGAACGGCAGCGTCGTAGCCATTTTGAATTAGCAGAAGTCCATGGATTTCAATGATGTTTTGCAGGCCTGTAACATTTAAAATTGGATCTGCATTGTCGGCAATATTAATTACAACTCCACCCTGAATAGAAGTGCAGGTGGGGTTATCGATTAAAAACTGATCGATTTGTGATTGTTGCTCGAATATGTAATTCCCAGTGCAGGTTTGAGCCTTTACAGATGAAAAAGTGAAGGCGAGAAGAATGGTAATTATTGAGTTTTTCATGCTATCTACTTTTTATGAATTATAAGACGGCATCATCTTTAGAATTCCATAAAGAATTTCAAATAAAAAATGTCCCCAAAAAACTTCATGACAAAATCATGCTCCTGAGCGAACTATTTTTCTTAGCAAGACCACCTCTCCCTTTTCGATGACTCTTAGCAAGTATATGCCATTGGCAAGTGATGGAACACTGATCACCATGCGTTTGCTGGATTCACACGACTGCCGTTGAATTTCTTTTCCTAATAAATCAGTGATGACGATTGTGATATTGTTTTGGCATTGGCTGCTTTCCACAATCAATTCATTCACGCATGGATTTGGATAAACGCTCCATTCCGACCCCTTTGATTCCTCTTTCACCATCGTTTGTATATCCGATAAAAACTCGCATCCCGTTGTAAGACCGCATTCACCAGCACCCGACCAAATAGCTGCAATTGGATAACGATAATCCGATGCGTACCAAAAATAATAGTCAAGCGATGCCGTGCAATTTCCATCATTCGTCACATCAACATAAGTGATGCTTTGGTGCAGGCGCAACACATCGGTGTAAACTCCATAGGGCGTCGTTAAAGTTCCGTAGCCATCATAACCTACGTTTGTGTTGCCACTGCGCATAGTGCCACTTGGGTCGGTTCCATTAAAGGTATCCATCCAGGAATCATTCATGCTCATTGGGAAGCCTATGATTTTTTGTGGGTTGCTATAATAAAAACCCGCCATGCCCGGTGTCTGGGTAGTACCATACAACAGCACTTCATTATCCGTTTGAGAAATCATTTTAAAACTGCCGCCTTCACCGATTGCTTGCGTCGCTTCCGGATACTCCGCGTTACAAGGAATATCGACAGCCTCAGAAACAACATAAGTAGCGTAAGAAATCACATTCACATCAGAAAAATCCCACGTTTGATCCGGACCTGAAGGGCCTTCATCCGTTGCCACACATCTGCCAACGGTATATGCATCTCCGGTGTGTGGTAAATAAGGTGCGGCGGTGAATTGGGGTTGGGACCAACTGGTCAAAGTACGCAACATTAATATGGCGCAAATGAGTGAGCGAGGATTCATGTAGCTGGTTCCAGGATTTAATATTCGTTTTCTTATTCGGAATAACGATACAATGATAAATGATTTAAGACTTATCACGCAGAGCGATGATGTATAGGATTATTTCGAATGCACAAACGCATTTTGAGTGTTACTCTCCTCATTTTCGTATTCATTCTGCATTTCTCTCCGAAGCTCGGCTCTTCGGCGAATCTCGGCGAGAAATGATATTTTAAACGAGCGAAGCGAGACATGTATTTAGGCGAAGTATTTTGTTACGCGCCGAGATTCGCCGAGCCGAGTTACGGAGAGCATGACAGAATGAGAATGAAAACGAGAATGAGGAGTCCACTCTCCATATTCTCATTTTCTTTCTCGCTCTGTTCTGACCGCTTCCTCTTCACTCATCTTCTGCACAATTCGTTTGCGGATCCCTGTAATATTCAATTCATCAATGGTGCTGATTACATATTCGTACTTCGTTCCCTTCATTGTTTTGATGACAACCATTGGAGCGTCGTCGTCATTGACTAAGTTTTTATATCCTGCATCATACTCGTCTTGTGAAATTTGTTGTGCGATCAATTTGTCGTGAAGTTGATTCAACCGATGCAATCCAGTTTCATTCAGGGCGAATAAGACGTGCCGTAAACCATGAGAGGAAAAATCTGTAGGAATGAGTTGTGTGCTATCGACATCAAACATACCTCTGTAGTAAAACACTTTGTGTGCTGAATCACCGAGAAGAATGGTCGTGACCATGCGTTCATTCACCGGCGTGTTTTTCCCTTCAGAAGGATAAATCAACTCCAGCGATTTGGGTTTTGCGAGCGAAGCGGCGAGGACAAAGAAGGTGAGCAATAAGAATGCAAGATCCACCATCGGAGTCATGTCGAGATGAACCTCATGTTTTTTTCTTTTGGATGAGTGCTTCGAGGAAGACTCGTTGATGATTTCGGCCATGAAGTAAGAATTGTTGGGAGAACAAATCAGTGTGGTGAATCATTGTGGGGGATGACGCCTAGAAGGAGGAATAATTGCGGTTCAAGACATGTTTAGGAGAGAATTTGAATAGCAACCACTTCTTGTCATCCGCATGTTAATCGGGTATTCAATCGCTCGAATGTATTACCAATTACTCTCAATAATCTCTGCAACACTTAGATTCCACCAATGACCAAAAAATTTCTTTTTGCAGTAGTCATGCATCTTTCAATGACGTCATCAGCTCAGCAGTATCGCCCATTCCCTCTCCTTGATGCCTATTGGAAAGAAGGCTGCGGCGGCTTCCAGCCTATTGAATGTTCCCGTTCCATTTTTTATATTGAAGACACGATTCATTTTGATTCACATCTGTACGCTGCGATCAGCCAATGCGGGGAGCTATATAATAGCACATTTGAAGGCTTTTGTTCGCAGATTCCTTACGGTGATTTTGGAAATTGGATTGGGTGTATTCGGAACGACACCATCCAAAAGAAGGTCTACATTAATCCGGACTGCGAGTCAGGGGCTGAAGAATTTCTCATGTATGATTTCGACTTGGAATTGGGTGATACCCTGCCCGATTTATACATCACGTCCCAATTTGAACAAACACGAATAATATCTGTGATAGATTCAGTGGAATTGACGGATGGTTGGCATAAAAGATTCAAAGCAACAAGCACATATGATGAATGGAATGAAATTATTTTTATAGAAGGTGTTGGTTGTCTCACATCTTTTGATAATATGAATTACATATTCGAATCAGGGTGTCAGATTACTTGTTTGGTTGTCGGTGGTCAGATTATTTATGGCACAAATCCATGGAACACATGCGATCTTGAATTTATAAATGTGCGTGAAGTGGCGACAACTGAAATCAAATGTTTTCCGGTTCCGGCCAATGAACACATGACCATCGATTTTGGTCACTCATTAACCGGTGCATCTGACTTGAGCGTTTATAATCAGTTCGGACAATTGGTTACTAAACTTCAAATCAATCAAGAGAGTCAATTTACTTTTTCTACAGAGGAATTACCGGAGGGATATTATCATTTCAAAGTGGATGTGCCAGAGGTGGGTTCGATGGTAAAATCGTTTGCTGTTTTTAGAAACTAAGAATTACAGAACTTCGACACTATCCCGCTAAGTGTGTAAGTAGAAAAAGTTGCTAATGGATTTTTAGTCTCTCTTCAAAGATAATTGTAAACTGGTTAAGAATCACCCCCCAATCCCTGATTGCCATTGTCCATTTCTTGGTAGCCTCAATCACA
>JANOVT010000181.1:0-5342 GCA_031417525.1 Flavobacteriales bacterium
AATGATTGAGAAGTGTCAGCAGAAGGCAGAAAGTGCCAGTAACACACTGAAGAAAAATCAGTTCAAAGCATTGGAAGCTACCAGAAATCTAGAGTCTTCCTGGCGCTCATTAAATCTTTTCTACAAGAATACAGAGGAGACAAAATTGAAAAACGTTGCCATCCTCAACGCTTCATTAGATCAGATGAAAGATCTGGATAATCCATTGTTTCATGATGCTGTTCAGGATGAACTAAGCAGAAGTTATGACCGTCTGGACTTGCGCAACAACTATTCGATGGTGGTTGCTCCGGGATATCTGGGATCGAACGCAGTTCTCGAAAAATGGGGTAAAACTTGTTTTAAGAATAAAGTGATGTTCATGACCGACTTTCAGGATCTGAACAGAGAGGATGATATCATCGAAATGTTTCAGAATGCAAATCACACAGGAGGTGAAGAATGGAAAAGTCACGTGATGATGGCTTGCAACTGGCTCGTAGGTCGAGGTAAGGTGAATGAAGTCGGAGAAGAAGAAGATCTTACAGTTGCTCCTTCTTCCGCACTCGCTGGCAGGGTATACAGCACACTCATGTCACAGGTAACTGCCGGTAAAAAATTCGGTGGACTGAATGAGGTGTCTGGTACTGTGATCGGTAATTTGAAAAAAAGTGATATTACCAGCATGGAAAAGATGGGACTGATTCCAATGGTAAATGAATATGGTAAAGTGATGGCTTTCTCTGCAAAAACATTGTTCACAGGAGATGATGCAGGTATGCAGACATACAGTGTTATGCGAGTGTTTGATCACGTGATGAAAACATTGATGGACTTCCTGAACAGAAGAGCTTTTGAAAATTGGAGTCCAAATCTGAAGAAAGAACTTCAGGAACAAATTGAAAAGTTCCTTGACAGGATTACTGGTCCGAGTAAACTTATCGAGAAATTTAAAATTCAACATTTCGACAGAGATCCGAATGATAAAAGCAAAATCAATTTTATGCTCCACATGACACCTTATTTCCCGGCGAAAAATTTCGTCATTGACTTGAAAGGAACAAAAGGTGACGAGGCAGATAGCTCCGTTGCATGGGATGCCAATGTTGCTCAGCAGAAATAAAAAAACTCAAATATCAATTCAATTAATTATTAACTTAAAAACCTCAACCACATGTCATTTAATGCAGATGTTTCTATCGATGGAGGTAAGCCTGTACGTGTTCTTCACGCCAGTTACGCACTCAATCGTGATGTAGACTCAACAGGCCGCCCATCTTCCATGATCCGCGGAGGAACTGTTCAGATCGAAATCGAATCAACAGAAGACACTTCGCTCTTCGCCTGGATGGTAGATCAATATACCACCAAAGGTGGTAAGATTACTTTCTACAAACGCGATTCGAAAACCACGATGAAAGAGTTGACCTGGGAAAATGGTTATATCGTTACTTTCAGTGAAAGTATTGATAGCATTGGTGAAAATCCAATGACAATTCATTTTGTAATCTCTGCGCAAAAAATCACCGTTGGTGATGCAACGCATGAGAACCCATGGCCGGCATAGTATGAACTGAAGCAATTTTCGCTTTGATGTGAAATTGAATTCAGACATATTTTATTCCTGATTACAGCATCTAAAAAGCACAGTGAGAAATAGGTCATGCTGTGCTTTTTTCTTTTTTTATCCTTTCCAGAGTAACTATTAAACCGTTTCGTCATGGCACATGAAAATCTTCACCTGGTGGTGGAAATAGAGATTGAAGGTTTTAAAAAGCTTTCCAATGTAACCAGCTTGAATATCGCGCAGCGAATGGACTGGCATCATACCTTCGAAGTCAAGACTCCGCTCGATGCCATTGAAGGCGATCGTTCGATTACACTTTCTGCGGGTCAGAATTTTATTGGTAAAGAAATTAAGATTGCATTGAAGTCGCAATCCGGTGCCAGTCAGTTGAATTTTTTCAAAGGAATTATCACCAACGTGAACCTTGCGAGGCATGGAGGTAATGCATCTGATATGATTATCAGCGGGCATAGCAGCAGTGTGCTGCTCGACGATGGTCCATCCTGTGAAACTCATCTGGAAAAGAGCCTTAAACAAATTGCGCAGGCCATCACCAGTCAATATCCGATGAACCTCATCAATGTAAAGGTTTCACCAACGATTGATCCTATGTTGCCGTTTGTGGCTCAATACAATGAAAGTTGTTACAATTTTTTAGGACGATTAGCGAATACTTATGGTCAGTGGTTTTACTACAATGGCACTGAAATGATTTTTGGTGGAGCATCTCCAGGCGATACTGTTGAACTCAATTTTGGTCATGATCTGGAGTCATTCGATCTTTCATTGAAAGTGACACCTTTGAAGTTTGAATCTTCAAGTTATGATTATGTACAAAATTTGACACTGAAAGATAATTCTTCGGAAAATCCGGAAGGTCAAAATAACTGGGGTGAAACTGCTGTGAAACATTCTAAAAGTTTATTCGGAAATAAAACAAGACAACATAACCGCGAATTGGTAAAGGACAATTCTGAACTTTCCAAATTGGTGGCCAATCGGATGGGAGCGCGGGCATCTGATCTTGTAATAATGTCGGGAACAAGCGACAATCCAAGCATCAAAGTAGGTTGTAAAATCAGCATTCAAGGTTCCTCCACTGCGAATTTAACCGGCGACAGAACAGATTATGGGACATATATTGTCACCAGTGTAAAACATCGGATGGATGGATTAGGTAGCTATAAAAATAAGTTCACTGCAATTCCTTCGGACGTCAAAGTGCCACCTTCTAATCCTGCTTTTAAGCAAACATCCATTGATACACAGGCGGCGGTTGTACTCGACAATAAAGACCCTGAAGGTTTTGGAAGATTGAAAGTACGTATGTATTGGCAAACTGATTCAGAATCTACAGGATGGATTCGCTATATGACTCCACATGCAGGTCAAGACAGGGGCTTCTATTTTTTACCTGAAGTCAATGATGAAGTTATCGTCGCTTTCGAAAATGGAAATCCCAATATGCCTTTTTGCCTCGGTAGCATGTATCATGGCAGGTCAAACAGCAGTGACCGAAAAGACAATGACAATTTCATCAAAACGATCCGCACGATCAGCGGCAATGAAATTAAAATCAACGATAAGTCTGGAGAAGAGGCCATCCATATTTACACGAAAGATTTGAAAAATGAAGTGCTTATCACCATGAAGGATGATGGACTCATTCAAATTACGTCGAATAAAAACATTAAAATTGTAGCGAAGGAAGACATTGAAGTCAATGCAAAAAACATGAAATTTACAGCACAGGAAAATGTGGAGTTCAAAGCAAAAGAATTCAAGGTAAGTGCCCAATCATTGATTCAATTGGATTCAACAAAGGACTTCAAGCAGAAGGGTATGGATGTAATTACAGAAGCTTCAAAAAGTTACGCGATGAAGAGTAGCATGAGCGCAAAACTGGAAGCAGGAGCTACTATGGATATTTCCGGTTCAGCAAAAACTACTTTGAAGGGAGGTGCACAGCTTGAATTATCTGGTGGAGCTCAGGCTTCTCTGAAAGCTGCTATCGTCATGATAAATTAATCAGATATGAGTTCAGATCGGTTCTACAAATTTCCTATCAATTTCTCCAGGTTGATGCAGAAGGGTGAGCTTGCCACTTGTGGAATGGAAAACTCTATCGCGCAAAATATTTACTTGATTCTGACTTCTGAATTTGGTGAATATCGATATGATATTACTTATGGTTGCTCTGTTTGGGAACATAATTTCGAAAACATTGTTGCTGTGCATGCATGGAAGGATCGCATGGCCCAAACGATCAGACAATCGCTCGCTGTTCATGAAGAACGACTTTCCAATCTGATTGTTCGAATTGAAATCGGCCAGGAGGAACACATTTCCGATACCCGGGATTTGACAAATCGGATTAAAAAGTGTTTGGATATTACAGTGAGCGGAACTATCCTCGAAACCAATCAACCGTTTCCTCCATACAGACAAAGATTGTACATCAGTCCATTTTCATTTGAATAAAAAAAGAATAACAAGCTAACAAGACATCATCATTCATGAGTCTGAGAACAGAAAATAATCAACAAAACCGCGATAAAATTCGCGCAAGAATGATGCGAAATGCATCAGAGTTGTGGGGGCAGCCGAATGCCAGTATCGAGTCATTTGATCCGCTGGTAGGTTTGCTCATTGGCGCCTGTGCAACTGAACTGGAAAAAGTTTCCAGAGATCTTCAGACCTCGCAATCGCGCGTCTTGGAACGACTTGCTCATCTACTCACACCCGAGGTGCTCAAAGGCGCGCGCGCTGCACACGGAGTTGCGCATGCATCTTCCGTAGAGCCGCATTCTTTGCTGAAAAAGGAAACACAGTTTTTTATCCAGAAAAGAACTCCTTCAAAGGAAAGTACGACTCGTGAAGAATTCACTCAGATCTTTTTTACTCCGGCAAGAAAAGTAAGAATATGGGATGGTGAAGTGAGATATACCGTTAGCGGAAATACTGTATATGCTTTCGATAATGTATTTGAAAGAGAGAGAATACTTGAAAGCAGAAGCAACAAAAAATTTCAGCCTTCAGTGATGTATGTCGGTATTGAAATTAGTGCGCGTGTGGATTCGCTGGAAGGATTTTCGCTTTATTTCGATTGGATCAATGATCCGGATAAATCCCATTACTACCACTTGTTACCGCATACAAATTGGTATCTCGATCATCAGCAGTTGAGAACAACTTCCGGCCTCGTTGATTATGACGTAAAAAGTACTTCTATTGCCGACTTCGAACTTGAACTCGAAAATGATCTTTCGAAGATTGCTGAACGAAATGTTTCCAGGATTTACAACAACCGATTTATTTCCATTTTGAATGATGAAACAATCAGCACAAGAGATGTTTTCAAAAAGTACCCTTCAGATTTTACATCTGTTTTTTTACCAAATGAATTGGATAAATTCGAAGATGATCTGCTATGGTTAAAGATCGAGTTTCCACCTGCAATGAATCCGGAAGCCTTGCAGGAAGTCATTTGCACCATGAATTGTTTTCCTGTTCTCAACAGAAGGCTCCACGAATTTGCGTATCGACTGCAGCCTAACAATAACATCATTCCTTTAAAAACCGACAACGAATTATTTTATAGTATCAAGTCAGTGAAAAATTCTTCATCAGAAGAATACATTCCGAATTCGTCAAAAGACATACAGCATGCTGACGCCGGAACTTTTCTTCTCAGACAAGGTGGCGTTGAGCGATTTGATACACGCACCGCATCTGAACTTCTCAATTATTTGCTGGATCTCTTACGCGACGAAAGCGCATCATTCGCGGTGTATGG
>JANOVT010000182.1:0-13822 GCA_031417525.1 Flavobacteriales bacterium
ATGTTTTGTATTCTGGGATTTCGTTGAATTTCACGGCTTCACTTTCTTCTAATAAAAAATCTTTTACGGCCATCAGCATCGCTTTATTGGAGGTGAATAGTTCGCGATTAAAGTTGATGACCGTGGTGATATCCTGATCATCCAATGGAGCGCCTCGTGCCTTAAGATAAAATTCACTGAGCGCCGAACTGTAATTCTTTAATACCAAATCATACACCTTGTGAAGTTCATCAAAACATTCGGGTTGATTTTTCACGATTAAATCATTCAAATGCAAATAGAAAGATTCCAACTCCATTTCGACTTCGGCGTATAATTCAAATTTGATATTCTTTGATGATCGGCTCAAGTCATGAACATTTCTCTCAATATCCTTCATGCTTTTTACGGAGTGAATACTACTTCGCACAGAAGAAATAAGTCTTGACATTTGTTCGTCATTGCTGTTGCCGCTGCTCTTGATGAACGTGATATAAAAAGCTTGCATCCGTCCTTGAATCTGTTTGAGGAATTCGTACTTCTCTTCTAACGTTTTTTCAGAGTACTTTCTTTTATGATTGAGGATGTCATATTCAGGGTTTATTCGAATGAGTGAACTGTCACATCCGAATTGTTCCATATTAAACAAAATGCAATTGTGAAGGAAATAACCTGCTTCCTTTCGGAACAAATCCACGGAAGTTTCTGGTTCGGCAACATTGGCATTTTGAATAAAGGCGACTAAATTTTCATCATGACCTAGAAATCGACGTTCAAGAAAAGTTGCGAAAGGATTTAAGAAAGGTAGAAAAATCACAAGTGCCGCAAGATTAATTAAAGTTGAAAACGTAACCAGTCCGATCAAAGGATCATGGATCGCGAAGACATCTGTGATCAAGAGAATAATTGACTTGATAAAAATGAAAGCCACAATTGTCAGAAATAGATTAAACAACAAATTCCCGAGAGCAACGCGTTTCTTCACCACACTTCCACCGATTGATCCCAGAAGCAGTTTTATGGTGGTGCCGGTTTCTGACCCGAGGACGATGGCCGCAGCAGGAATAAAACCAATTGCTCCTACATGAAGTGCACTCAAAGTAAGAGCCATAGTAACAGAACTCGATTGAATCAGAAGAGTGATGATAAATCCCATGACAAGAAAAACAACCAACGGCATTCCATTGAATCTTGAAAAATCGAAGTCGACCAGATAAGTTTCCATGGAAGATTTCATCAATGACAGACCAATAAACAACAAGCCAACGCCAAATAATAAAAAGGCAATGCTTTGAATTTTTTTTCTTTTAGCACCAATGATGAGCAACAGTCCTCCAACAAAAACTGCAGGATATGAAACAACTTCTATGTCCACTTTAAATCCCAGCGTGGCTACCAGCCAACTGTCGATGGTCGTCCCAAGGTTTGCTCCCAGGATAATTGCAAGTGCATTTCGCATGGTAAAAACACCTGCACCTACAAAGGCCAATACCATCAACGATACCATTGAACTACTTTGAAGAACAGCGGTGACCACAGCACCACCAGTAATTGCGCCGACTTTGTTCTTCGTAATTCGTTGTAAAAATTTTTTAAAGCCGCGACCAGAAAGATTTTTCAGCGAGTCTTCCACCAGATGCATCGCA
Organism: Flavobacteriales bacterium; assembly: GCA_031417525.1. Lineage (GTDB taxonomy): Bacteria > Bacteroidota > Bacteroidia > Flavobacteriales_D > Sanyastnellaceae > JAIBBG01. The sequence goes on from JANOVT010000182.1 coordinate 1,626, forward strand.
AAAAGAAAAAGCCCTACGCCAGCAAAAATCTCAAATACAAAATTGATGTTCCTCATAATTTAGTACAAACTCCGAATTTGATTTTCGCGATTCACAACATGAAATTCAAGCCTATCGCAAACAAACCAGCCCTGCTCTGCACTCATTTCATATCATACTGGACACTCATATTCATGCGTGCATCGAACTTCCAAATATTTTAGTTTTGAAGAAAAGTACGACTATTCCAGACAGCCGCTATTACAACCCGAATGATAAACTTCATACAATTACACGATTTGCGTACTCATTGCACGAAACAATATTTCTTTTTAATAATATGCCTATTCAACGGCCCTGCCTCTTTTCAACAAAGGTAGACTTGCAAGTTCGGCTATCCTTTTGGCCGCTAATTCTCCGGCTGTGCTGAATGGCCAAACATATAAATAGGAAATTGTGTGATCTCTTCTCATCAAATCAATGGCAGTGAGTGTAAGATTTTTCGCAACACCTTTTCCCCAGTATTCTTCAAGCACCATCGCTGAGCAGAGATAAATGGCTTCGAAGGAGGTGCCAGGCATTGTTCGTTCCAATAATAACTTCTCAGAAATTTTCTCATCAAGAAAATCATGCATTATCTCTTGTGAAGTTGGAATCAGCAATATCCATACAAATGGACCATTCACATCCGATTGTTCTGATACGGTAGCTGGATGGAGTGCTTGTAATCTGGTGATGACATTTTGATCTACATCCAATTGTTCAGGATCAGATTTCGCATCAAAGACATCCTCTGCGAGTTGGATCATTCGTTGAAAGTTGATCGATGACATGGGGATAAAGTTAGTTACTCATCCATAACTTCAAATGCAATCAGCAATTGACGGCCTGATTTTGATTCTGAAACTACAACTCGAACATTTTTCCTTGATCAAAATTCCGACACTCAGAATACTTAACATAACCAAGTTGATTTGTGATTAGTCGTGTTTTGCCTATTTTAAATTCCGGCACATTGGTGTGATGATGACCATAGATCCAAAAATCCGGACCAAAAGTTTCGATAAGCAAAAAATATTCTGTAGCAAATCCCTCGCTCAAAACATCACCCATGTATTTCTGCGGATAATTCATGAAAGTTGGAATGTGATGAGTTATCACCACTGACTTTTGACCATTGCATTGACTCAGGGATTCCTCTAAAAAAGCCATGCTCCTATGATGTCTTAGGTTGAACTCTTCGATCGTAAATAATTGACTCCCACTTTTGATAAATCTGAAATCGGCCATGCCTTTTTGAATTTTACGCGTGTTCAATGGTCCAATGCGTGACCACATGGTCGAAAAAATCAGCTGAACATCATCCACCTCAACAACAGCATTATCGAGCAAATGAACATTCTTTCGAATCAACACATTTCGTTTTTCACTTATTGTTGAAATATCGGATCCATAGAATTCATGATTTCCTGCAATCCAAAAAACTTCGCTGAATTGTGAGGACCATAAATCAAAAAAATCATCCGCAATTTCGATTTTATCAAAAGGGATGATATCACCAGCGAGAATTAGTAAGTCACCAACGACTTCGAGAGGCTGCTGTTTGAGTTTTCGGAAATTATCTTCGAACTCCAGGTGAAGGTCTGAACAATATTGAATCTTCATGGTCAGCCAAAATAGCAAAGCCACAGTAAATATTTAATATCTTGCTTTGCTTGAAATTGTAAAAGTCCTTCAAAACGTTTGATTCAATTCTGATACTGCATGTCTCAGAACCTTTCGATCTTTCTACTTCTTACAGAAGTGATGAAGAAATTTTCTGAACCCTGAATAGTATATAGGAGTGCAATGCAAGTATGATTTTATGATTAAAAGCGTTCGGTACTGCAAGAAAGACAACCTCTCAAGCAACAATTTCCAACTCCAAATTCATTGCAGTAGAACGAATTCAACTAACTTAGCAAGTGAAACACATCCCATTCCTATGACCAAAAAAATCACCTTACTTCTCAGTGCTTTCGGGCTTGCCATGAGCATGTCTTCACAACTTAACGGTACAATGGATGCCACGTTCGCGAGCGGCGGAATCTTCACTCATGACTTCGGTTCAGTAGATGTGCTATATGGAGTGGAAGTGCAAGATGACGGAAAAATTGTAGCGGCAGGTGTTGCATTGGATGCAAACTATGCAGGTGAGATGAAGGTCATCAGGCTGCTGAATAACGGCACACCTGATCCTGAGTTTGGAGATGCAGGAATTGTCGCGTTGCCTCTCAACAACGAATCTTATGGATATGATCTGTTGATCAAAGAAAACGGTCAGATTCTGATCGCCGGAATATCAGCCATTCAACCGTATGTATATGCAATGTCGGTGACGCAACTTAACACAGACGGCAGTGTTGATTCCGGTTTCGGAACGAATGGCACCACCATTATCAATTTGGGAGCCGGTGACGAATATGCCTATGCCATGACTCTGCAGTCGGATGGAAAAATTCTGCTCGCTGGAAATGCGTTAGACGCGAATTACTACAACGTTCCAACGGTTATCAGATTAACAGCAGAAGGAGATCTCGATACGTCGTTCAGTGGTGACGGTGTTGCGCAATATCCTGTCACAGAGACGGAAAATGAACTTCGATGCATCGCAGTTCAGAGCGATGGAAAAATTGTAACAGGAGGACATTACGCCCCAAATCTTTTTGATGTGAACGTGCTTCTATTGCGATTCAATGAAGATGGCACATTGGATGAAACATTTGGAGTGGCCGGAGCCGTGAAGGATACGATCACTGTTTATGGTGCCGATGAATGTTATGGCCTTGTCATTGACAATGAAGACAACATCATCATCACCGGTTATGCTTCCACTATTGCAGGTTGGGATGCTTTTGTAAAAAAATATGATTCCGAGGGGTCGGTAGACAATACGTTTGGAACGGATGGAATTACTTTTTCTGGATTTGAAGCATCCGATGTGGCTTATGGCATTGTTCAAAGTCCGAACCTGGGATTTTTGGTGACTGGGACGGCCGGTAATTTTCCCGATGAAACTTTTGCTCTATGGAGACTCAACACGGATGGTAGTTTTAATACCGATTTCGGCACAGACGGCGCCGTTTATACAAACATTGGAGTAGAGCCCGAAGAAGCCAATGCACTCGCTGTTCAGGATGATTCGCATGTGATCATAGCCGGAAAAACACGAGGCGAGACTACCAATTTTGACTTTGCTGTTTTACGGTACAATGACGCTCCTGCTGCGGTGGATGAAATCTCTGACTTAGGCGATTGGTCTGTTTATCCAAATCCGGTGAGATCCGGAAATAGAATCATGTTCACTTCGAATTCGGCAAATAACAGATTGGAGCGAATTGAACTCTTCGATACAGAAGGCAAAATGATCCAGTCGGAGTCATCCACAAACAGCGGTAATGGCTCGTTTATGCTATCGAATCGAATATCGGCCGGAGCTTATCAGGTAAGGCTTTACACCACTGAAAAAACAATGGAAGTGCTGAGTTTGGTTGTCACTGAGTAACGCGAAAAACCAATCTTTATCTTATTTCAAGAGTCTCACTTCGTTGCTTTTTGATCAATGCCTGTATGAGAATAAACCAAAATTCCTTTGGTACACTTTTCGTGTGTTCAGTTTCTGACAGTAAAAATTATTTCCGATGCTCTGTCCTTGCAACTTTCCACTACATTTGACCGTCTGCCACTTGTAGATATAACCTTACTACATGATCTGACATGGGTCAAATCACTAGCATTCGAACGATTTTTCAATTTTTCCGCAAAGCGGGAAGTTTGACCTGTTTGTATTTGCTACTTTCCCTCTCAGAAATTTCAGCGCAGGATATCCTTTTGCTATCGGAGTCTTTCGAAACCGGAGGTACAAGTTTTACTCAAAACTCTGGCGGTCCAGGAAGTAATAACGGAAATAATCAGTGGATCGTTAACAATTCGTACATCGGCGCTCCTACCTATCCTCCCACCACCACACAAGACAATACGGTAAGTGGCACCATCGGACTTGCCCCTACAAGCAATTATCTGCACATACACAATGTCCCTTCCGGAATAACGAACAATAACTATTCGACCACAGCAACCTCAGATCAGTTTGCGTATCTGGAATATGGATTTTGCACTTATGGAATGGTAGATGTTCACTTCAGTTTCTTTTGGTTGTGCGAAGGGTCGGCAACAGCCTACGGCAGTATTTATTATAGCATTGAGGGCGGCCCGTGGACAGCATTTGGCCAATCACAATACAACAACAACAATTTGTGGCAATACGAAGATATCACCGATCCTGTGTTCAGTAATGTGGGCAGCTTGCGTTTTGGTTTCAGATGGCAAAATGATAACGCCGTCACGCCATTTTCTCAATCATTTTCAATTGATGATATCAATGTAGTAGCGACATATACTTCGCAAGATCCTATCACCATTTCTATCACAGGGCTTTCACCAAATCCTGTTTGTGAAGGTAGTTTTTTGACCATCACTTATGAGTTGAGTGATACACTATGCGATGGCAACTATCAGATTGCATTGTCCAATAGCAGTGGGAATTTTCCATCACCATTTGGAACCTGGGTAATGCCGATCAACTATCCGCAGACGACAGGATCCGCAACCATTTTGTTACCGGCAGGGGCATCGGCCGATGACTGTTATCGTATCCGTATCAGCAGAATGTCACCCGAGCCAATTATCACCGGAATTTCATCCGAGTGTTTGGAAATAATTGAATGTCCGAACGTCATCAATACCATGCAACCGGTTATCACAATGGATCCATTCCCTGTTTGTATTGGCAGTGTCATTGATATTCCATTTACTTCCACAGGGATTTACAATAACAACAATTCCTATATCTGTCAGCTTTCGGAGGCTAACGGAACTTTTCCTACTAATCCGCTGACAGTTGGCTCTTCGCCTGACAATAGCACTTATGATCCTGCGCTTGGTCAATTGCCCGGAAGTGTATCAGGCTTGATACCGGAAACTCCGGACGGATGCAACTATTATATCAGAATTATTTCCAACAATCCAAGTGCGATTGGCTCGGTCTGGGGGCCATTTTGTATTCAACATTGTGACATCCAAACCAACAACACCCAGGACATCAGTTTTTGCATGCATGGATGCGCGGTTGATCCGGATGGGCAAGATTACCTCATGGACATCAACATCAATGAGTATGATCAAACATCTACATACGGTGCAGGAAATGTTTTCACGACACAACTCTTGAGTTCGCTTGACTTCAGTCAAATTGGATCGAATGGAATCCTTGGTCAGGTGACCGCAATAAGTGATACACAACTCAGTATTCATATTCCTTGTTTGGATAGTCTTCTGGACTACGGCCTTCCACTCGGTATGAATTACCTGAGAATCGTTGCCACCAATTCCAGTGATCCCGACAATGTTCTTGGAACATTAATCAGACTTACGATTGGCGCTTATCATGATGTTCCGCAAATCATTTCTTCTTATGAATATCCTCTGGGTCTGCAGCGTGATACATTTTGTGTCGGTGAAACCGCAATGATGCTCTTTAGTCCATACAATTTTGCTGATCAATCGACATTCGAATGGCAATGCAATGGAATAAACGGTGGTGATCCCTTTGTTTCACCATCTGGTGCAAACTCCAATTCCCTATTTGTTACTCTTGGTGCGCCAGGCATATTGACATTTTCAATAAGGGAAACAAATTATGGATGCGAGGGCGAATGGACGCCTAATGATACGATTGTAGTTTTAGGAGATCCGAACATCAACATAACCGGTCCACCCAATGTCTGTCTGAATGACACCAATGTTTATCAAGTCGGATTCACGGGAAATACATATTATGCATGGTCATCCAATGCACCGCCAAATGCAATCGCCTATCAGGACACATCAAATAACGTCTTGAGTATTGCTTTTGATGAGGTCGGGAATTACACATTGATCATAAGTGTTCTCAACCAATGTGGTAGCGATGTAGATAATCAAATTGTGCACGTTCAGCCCTTTCCGTTGGTCGCAGCAGGGCCGGATACGCTCATCTGCATTGGCGAGTCAGCCCAAATTTCTACACCTACAGGTGCCAGCTACGACTACTTTTGGTCAGAAGGGAATACCAATATCGGCAATACCAATTCAATTACTGTCACACCAGATGGACCTACATCATACCATGTGATGGTTGAAAGTTTTTTTGGATGCCAGTCATTCGATACGGTGGATGTCGACATCCTATATCCTGATCCTCCGATTGTCTACTATGACAGTATCTGTGAAGGAGGCAATAATGTAGTGCAACTTTTTGCAGATAGTATTGGCGCTTACACATGGGATGACGGGACAACAAATTCCTCCATTTTGATAGATGAGGTTGGCACTTATAATGTGAGTATCGAGATGCCCGGATATTTATGTCCACACCTTGCTCAATATGACGTATACCTCATCTACCCTGATCCGCCTGTCGTTTATGAAGACAGCTTGTGTGTAGGTGGAAATCCGATACAATTGAACGCCGACAGCGTCGGGACGTACGAATGGGGTAATGGTTCTGTCAACTCATTTCTAAATGTATCTGCACCCGGCACTTATGACTTAAGTATTATAATACCGGGAAGACAATGTCCCTGGCTGGAACAATTTGATGTGAGTCTGATTAATCCTGATCCTGCAACGGTTTATGATGATGTTGTTTGTGAGGGTGGAAATTCTATCGAATTGCAGGCTGATCAAATCGGAGAATATGAATGGGACAACGGAAGTGCGAATGATCATATCATTATCAATGCTCCCGGAACTTATAACTTAAGTGTTCTTATCGACGGTGAATTGTGTCCGCACCTTGCTCAATATGATGTGGGACTCATTTATCCTGATCCTGCGATTGTTTATTATGATAGCGTTTGTCCGGGTGGTGAAAACCGCGTATTGCTCACTGCGGACAGTGTTGGCATTTTCACCTGGCAGGACGGAAGTGATTTTTCAAGTTATCTTGCCCAGGATACCGGAATTTATTCTTTGAGCATCCTTACACCCAATCAACTTTGCCCACATCTGGTTGAATATGACGTCGTACCAATGTCTCCTCCTGCACCTGTTTCGCTGCTGGATAGTGTATGTCCGGGTGGAAGGGCAGGTATATTTTTGGAGGCAGACATTGTAGGAGTGTATAACTGGAGTACCGGATCACACAGTCGCAGAATCAGAATATATAACATTGGCACTTACAGCGTCGAAGTTTACAGCGACTCTGAGCGTTGTCCAAGGACACTCATCTTTGATGTCATTCCAGATACCTGCTATGCTGAAGAGATTCCGGTTTATGAAGAATTGTTTTACTACGTGCCAAATGCATTCACTCCGAATTCCAATCAGGTCAATGACGTTTTTGCTCCAGTATTCTCCAACAATGATCTTGTAAGAGAATACAAGTTCACAATCTTCAATCGATGGGGTGAGCCTGTTTTTGTTTCCACAGAAGTTGGAGAAAAATGGACGGGTGGTTTTATGGGCAGCGGGTATTTCGTTGAAGACGGTGTATACAATTGGCTCCTTGAATTCCGCAACGTATGGGAAGTTGACAGGCACGGTAAGCGCGGACATGTCATCATTGTACGATAACACTTTTTTCAATTCCTTTGAGAATTGTGTCCGTAGAATTTCCAGATTCAAACTTAGATTATTCTTCTCATTCCTGCTGATGATGGCGCATTATTATCAGGCGACAATAGTATTTCCCGAAGATTTGCAGTCTAGATTATAAATCCAAATCACGTGATAGAAAACATAAGATCTTTTCATTGATGAGATGGTTTTTCCATGATTTCGAATTAAGAATCTCGCAAAGTCATATTGCCTAAAAGATTCTAATGTAAAATTCGGGATAAACATGCCCTTAATATTGCGTTATGAATTTCAGAAGTCAAATACCGAATCTGTTTACGATGGCCAATCTCGTTTGTGGATCAGTCGCAGTCATCTATGTTTCTCAATATTCATATTTCACTTCAGCCATTTTTCTAATATTTCTAGCCGCATTTTTCGATCTTCTGGATGGAGCAATTGCCCGCGCTTTAAATGTCTCCGGTGAAATGGGAAAACAACTGGATTCGCTTGCCGATGTTGTCTCTTTTGGACTTGCACCAACTATTGTTGTCTACAAATTGCTCGAAGAAAATCTACCAGAAAATTTATGGTTCCTGAAATTTGCTTCATTCATCAACGTTTCCTGTGCTGCATATCGTTTAGCAAAATTCAATTTATCCAAAGACCAAACTCATGATTTCAGTGGAATGCCTTCACCGGCGAATGGAATTTTTTGGGCGTCTGTGATGGCTATCTACGCATGGTCCAATGCTGGCGGTGATTCATACATGCCGATGCTGCCGAATTGGCTTCTTCTCATGTTGTTATTGATCACATCATTGCTGATGATCTCTCATGTGAGAATGTTTTCATTCAAATTCAAGCCGGGAGGATTCAGGTCGAATATGTATCCAATCGTATTTTTAATATTGATCGCTTTGATTACTTCGATCTGTACGCTGATTGTTGGCAATTTTCTTCTTTCCATTCCTGTTTCCATTGTTGCTTATATGATGCTGTCTTTGTTGTATCATCAACAAAAAGCATTTCAGCAATAAGGCACAGTTTGTTATAGAAATGAAAAGAAAGAGGCTGCCCTTTTAAGCCAGCCTCTTTACGATGATGTTTAAAATATCTCATTCAACAATCATGCGTTCGATCATTTTTGTTTCACCCGAAGTAAATTCAATCAGATAGAATCCTGGACTTAATGGAGTGTCAAACACCAATATGGTGTTTAAAGAACCATCAACGCTGAACGACTTATTCAGAATATTTCGTCCAAGGCCGTCGGTCACTTTAATGAACAATTGCTCCGAAGTAAGGCCGGTCAGATTGACGTTCACCATTGCGCCGTTGTTAGGATTTGGATACAATGCTGAAGCCTCAATTGACAGAGCACGTTTGTCCAAATCATCGTTCAAATCAGATTCCGGCAACATTGCGCTGGCCGAGGTATTGTTCACCGTAATCGTATGCGATGGGCCGTATGTACCAGGACCATAAACGAAATTAGGTCTGATGCGAACGAGCCATGCACCCTGATTCAGGAGGTTCGGAAGGTTGCCCAACTGCAGATAGGGTGTATTGCCATTGGTATTGAAAGTAACCGGAAAAGCAGAAATAGGAGTTGAATTAATACAAGACTGAACTTGAGTAAATTCATACGTAAATCCAGTTGCAGCGCACGCATTTGGATTGCCGGATACCGGAGTGCCAATTAGGTAATTACTGCGCAATAGAGTTGCAGGACATCTTTGAGTCGACTTCACCTCGATATCAGGCTGTGCGCTGATGGCAACGGAAGAACAATTTGGAGAAGCAACACTACCGTAGATGGTCACATTCTCATACACCCCCGCTCCATTTTGCAAAGAATAAACAACATCGACTGTCACGTTATAAATTCCCCCGTATCGCAATCCAAGAGCAATATTCGAAAGAGGTATCAATCCGTTGGTTCCATTCAATGTGGTCAGACCAGAAGCCCCACCTCCCACTCCGTTGAAGTTAAAGTTATAGCTTACACCATTGCCTGCCGCTCCGCGATAGGTTGCTTTGAAATTATCACACAATGCAAATCCTCCCACTGGAATTGAATAAGCACATCCACTGGACATAAGGTGTTGTATACAAAGTGAGAATGGCCCGCCAATCACGCCGGACGCAGCACCAGCAGAAATGTAATAGGTAACGCCGGGAGTCAGAGTGGAATTGGTAAGACGTTCGAAACCACCGACACCAGCAGGATTTATATTTTCACTGTCGACCAAAATGTAATTCGGACCTGTTTTGGAATAGAGTGCAATGGCATTATCCATCGATGCTCCTGACATAGTGATCGTGATTCCATTTGATTGAGCAATAAAAGCAAACCAAGCATCCGGTCCACTAAATATAGATTCAGGAGAGTTTCCTGCATTTGTATTGTCACCGGCAATTGGGTAACAATTCGGATATGCCGCATTGCTGCTGTACGAAACTATTGGAGCAGTACCTGGGCTGTCGCCATAGAAATTCGGTGTGCATCCTTCATCAATAAAGCCATCACAATTGTCATCTATTGCATTGCATATTTCAGCCATCGGAGCAAATGAAACACCGATAGAATGAATGACAACTACATTGATAAATGTGTATGAAGGAATTGCTCCTTGCGAAACACCATCCACAATTACATCCGCCACTGCATAACCACAACTTGGTGTAAAGTTGAATAGTTGATTCGTTCCGAAAGGAACAGCAATTGTTCCTGAAGGACTGATACTTCCGCCAGCACCGGCTGACGCATGCACATTCACTGCGCATGGGCTGATCGACACCACTGAAGGTGCAGACTGTCCATAACATCCGCTGGCATTCACTGTTACCGTATAGGATCCACTTTGAGTAGCTACGAAATTTTGTGTGTTCGAACCTGGGCCAGGTACTACCGAGCCATTGAGGAACCATTGATTATTTGTTGCACTGGATGATGTCAACGTTGTAGAAACGACCGGGCAGGAATTGGTCAACGAGCCTGAGATCGTAGGAACACTCAAATTTGGCTGATAACGAACGCCGACATTTCCATTGATGAAAGTTGAACTGGACAATGCAATAACGGTGGTAGCCAGACTACCGTTGGTAGTAGAAGCAGAAGTCATGTTACCTGTATTTGCACGCGTCGCAAAATCAGTGTTTGCAAGTCCTCTTAAACCAACTTGAAAATTGTACCCGTCAAAAACACAGAATGGATTTTGGTCACGGAAGAGCATTTCGATGCGATTACTATTTGTTCCGCCCTTTTCATTTAGTTTAATTTGAAAATCGAGACGGCTATCATCGAATTCTCCTAGTTGCCAGCAAAGCGTGTTATTGGTAATTGACTTCGCCTGAAAACCTGTCCATTCAATTGTTACCACTCTGTTCGGAGCAGTGCCGGTTACCACTACATTAATCTGAGAAGTAGAAGGCGTTGCTGAAATATGATAATGACTAACTAAGTCCGCACCGGCCGCAGCAATAATTCCATTAATCGCTCCTGTTCCGCCCAAATTCGCAGATGCACTTCCTACCGGTGTGCCTCCGAATGAAGCGTACGTTGCTCCGGGTTGACCTGAACCAAACCAGATAAATCCGTTGGCATTGACACCAAAAGATGAATAGTCAGTACCGAGATAACTGAATAAAAATCCGGAACCTCCGGTCATTACACTGATATTCTGATTCGGGTAATTGCCATCGTCAATTGCTGATCCGGTAGCAACTAGTACACGTCCGGCAGTAGCTGTAATGGTTGACAATGTAAGCGCTTGACTTGAACCGGTATAAGCGCAAGACAATGCCAATCCACTAGCTGTTGTATTAAGAGTCGTTATGTATGCAGATATCGGCGTAATGGAATAACAATTCGGTGAAGCATTGTATTCATACACGATAAATGTGTAAGAAGTAAATTGTGAAAGACCTGTAACGTTCACTGAATTTCCTGTTCCATTGAACACAACAAAATTTCCGGTACCGGTAGTTGAACCACTACCGAAAACAGTGTTCGCCGTGTAGTTTGTATTATATACAGGAGCCACGTTCGCGGTTGCTGTCGCACTTGCAACAACCATCACATTGGAGCCACTACCACGTGTGAATGAAAGTGTCAAAGAGGTCCCCAGCACATTTGAAAATACAGGTGCACTGGCATCTGTTGAAGGGGAGCAAGATGCGGTGGTCTGATTTGCTGTTGAAGAACTTCCGAAGCAAGTACCTGCAAGCATGTATTCATAAACAGAATAAGTATAGTTTGTCGATGGCAATAAATTGAACACATTCACACTCGTTCCGGTACCAACATAAACAACATAGTTACCTGCGCCCGTCAACTGACTTCCGGAGCCAGAACCAAAAGTGGTCATGGTATATGTTGTACCGCTCACCGGTGCAGCAGAAGCGGTTGAGGTAAGTCGCGCTACAACCACTACACCACCGTCACCATCACCACGAACCCAGTTCACATCATTGCTTGTTGTAAGCACATTGGTGAAGCTCATTGCGGATGATGCAATTGTCGGTGGAAAACATGTAGGGATTGCCTGACTAGAAGCACTGCCAGGTGTGAGGTAACA
>JANOVT010000183.1:0-13362 GCA_031417525.1 Flavobacteriales bacterium
CTGCCGTTTCTGTCTTACCCTTTTGCGGCGACCTGCGACTCGGCTGGATGGCAAAGGCCGGTTCCAGCAAGATCAAGGTAAGCAATATCAGAAGCGTTCGTTTCATCAGGAGTGGCGCAGATAATAGCAATGACGCTCTTAGTGGATGTGAAGTTACAATTGGAAGTTGCCTCACGAGTCATTCATTTCATAAAAGGTTGGAAAGATTGTTAATCGGTAAGTGCTTTTTCGACATCAAAAAATGGTAGTCTCCTTACATAATGTTTTCTTGCACTCCTTAATGCAGCCGGCCTTTCTGAAAATAATTGAGCTGACCTGTAACTTCGGGAAGGTGATGCCGTCCTATTCCTGAAAGTAACAAAATCAGAACATTTACATTACACAATCCATATGAAAACGCTTCTCGTAACCGCTGTCGCCATGATCATTTCGCTATTTGCGGTGAGTCAGACTGAACCGGACACCACCAACATCATGCTTGGCGACATGAACATTCTGGTGATTGACCAATCGCCCGATAAGGACTCTACCGATACTGCAACTCCTGAAGAGGATGAAGATTCTCCCAGCTCAAAAGAAACACTTACCCACTGGGACGGTGTGGACCTCGGTGTAAATATGCTTCTGAGTAAAAGCGGAAGCACTACTTTGGATTCAGCCTCACAGTGGCTCGAATTGGATTACACCCGATCACTTAGCTGGAGATTCAACATTTTTGAAGAAAAAATCCGCTTCTACAAAGATTATGTCGGTCTGATTGTCGGAGCCGGCCTCACATACAATAGCTATGGACTGAAGAACAATGTCCGCCTGGAAACCAGGGACAGCTCAGCTACTTATGCGATTGCTGTTCCAGACACGCTGATGAATTATTCCAAAAACAAGCTTCGCGCATCTTATATCAATGTGCCGGTGATGTTGGAGTTCAACACGAGTGATGACAATGAAAAATCATTTCACATTGCAGCCGGTGTGATTGGTGGCTGGAAGATGGGCAGCATCACCAAACAGAAATGGGAAAAAGGTGACGAGAAAAACCAACTACGAACCAAAGCAGATTATAATCTGGCACCGTTTACACTGGACGCTACAGCGCGTATCGGTTATCGTAACTTCACTGTCTTTGCTACTTATGGCTTGACTTCTCTGTTCGAGAAAAACAAAGGCCCTGAAGTTTATCCGATGACCGTAGGTCTTCAGATCCTTCCCTTTTAAGTATAAATGCATGAGTTGTTCTAACCTTCGCAGGAACGACGATTTAGTGTGATTGGCGAAGACTTTTCAAGCAGCGACTCTTTCGGGTCGCTGCTTTTTTATTTAAAAATGATAGGCGAAGCATTTATGCCACAACTATTTCATCTTCTTGTAAAATCGATTCGCCAAGGTAGCTCAACAAGACGTTCGCAACGGTTGCAACATCTTTTCGGCAATAAATCTCAATGCGCTCAAGATTTTTTTCTTCGTAATAAACTTCTCGTACCTGGCTGCCATCGATATCATCTTTGGGAGTGGGAATTCCAAAAACCCTCGCCAGTAATTTCAATGAAGTGTAATGTTTGTAGTCACCGAATTTCCAAAGTTCCATGGTATCGAGGTGACTGATTTCCCATGGCTTCTTTCCTGCAATATCCAATAGGGAAGGCAGGGGAATTCTGTGAATGAGCATTCTACGGCAGATATAGGGGAAGTCAAATTCTTTTCCATTGTGGGCGCATAACAAACGAAAGGGGTTGTTATGGTTTTTATTCAAAAGGAGTGCAAAATCTTCAAGCAAAAGTTTTTCGTCATCACCACAAAAGGAGGTCATTCGAAACTCACGTTCTCCGTTGCGCATCGAAAAGCATCCTACGCTGATGCAGACGATTTTGCCGAATTCCGCATAAATACCCGCTTCATGATAACTTTCTTCTGCTTCCAGATTTCGCTTCTCGCGATTGAATTTGGATTTTTCAAGCCACAGACTTTTGTCCGTTTCATCCAACTCATTGAATGATTCATTTTGTGGCACTGTTTCAATGTCGAGGAAAAGTATTTCCTCCGGTTTAGTCTGATTCAACATGGTATAAAGGTTTAGAGTAATTACGAAACAACGGCCTTGTCAGTTGACAACAACGCCGGGCTTATTGAGGAGCGGCACCATCACCAGACGATCCTGATTAATGGTGTTCGCAGCGAAAATGTATTTTTTATCAAATATGGTATCGTCAATATAGAAACTCACCCAATACTGATTGTTCAACGCGAATGCTTCGGGTAAAATCATCTCGAACTTTTTGAAGCTTTTCGGTTCCACTTTATCGAGGAAAAAGCGAAGGGTTGCTGTATGTCGTTCTTCACCGGCAATCATTCCCCGACCTTCTGCATTGATCAGAACAGCGCTGACAGGAACATCTTTTAAATTCAAAAAGTACACGACCCATTCCGGTTCAGCGGTTCCAAGTTTTTCAGGAACTATCGCAATGGAAACATTCCTGACTTCTTCCAATTGAATATCCTTCTTCATTTTTCTTTACGAATTAATTTGACGCCAGAGCTTGGGCAATATCCAGATACATAAATAGATCCGGCGGCATGTGACCCACGCGTTCTTTGTTTTGATCATGCCCCAATCGCACCACAATCAAGTTGTCTTCAGGAATTACAGCGATGTATTGACCACGCAATCCACGACAAGAGAATAACTTTTTGCCATTGTGTTCACCCAGCCACCAATGCAATCCATACCAACTACATTTTTCTCCATTGATGTCGGGAATGTTATTCGGCGTGATGCATTCTGCAACAAAGGATGGCGACAAAATGGTATCGCTTTCCCACACGCCCTGATGAAGATACAATTTTCCGATACGAGCAAAATCACGCGCCGTTGCATAAAATCCACTGAATGTTTTTTCCAGTCCGCCTTCGTGATCGAGATTCCAGTGTGCTTCATTTTCAGCGCCAATGCACGACCAAAACTTCTGGAAAAAATATTCACTCGGGGTTCTTCCCGTTGCTTTTTTTAAGATCAAACCGAGGAGCACAGTGTTTCCACCTTCATATGCCCACAAAGTCCCAGGAGTTTTTTCAACCCCAAACTTCATGGTTTCTTTCACAAGGTCATTGCCATAATAGCTTTTCGCTACATATCCAAATGGGCTGCTATAACTTTCGCCAAAGGGTATTCCACTGGTCATTTGCAACAAATGACGAATGGTCAGCAGAGATGCTTCGCCATTCGTAAACTCGGGTAAAAAATCTCCGACTTGCTGATCAATGCTTTTAATAAAACCTTCGTCAATTGCTTTACCGATGAGCATTGCTATAAAACTTTTAGCCATGGAAAATGAATTCGACAAAGTGGTTTCGTCGGTATGCTCCCAGTATTTTTCAAAAAGTAGCGCATCGTCCTTGATTACCAAAAACGCTGTTGTACCCATAGAGTCAACACGAGCAGAATATTGGTCCGGAATTTTTCCAAGATTATAACCGGCATGCATTGGCCAGGCTTCCGGATGGTCAGCAGGTATATTGCTGACATCGAAATAGTGCATATCGTCAATGTCCGGCTTCGTTTTTCCGATCAGATAGGTCTTGCCGATGCCATTCAGCACATGTTCATTTCCTGTAACATACAAGGCAATAATGGCCAGCAGGACCAGAATGCCAAGTCCGATTAAAACTCTTTTCAAAATGCGCATGACGGTTCGAATTATTTCCGCAAATTACTCTTCTTCGTTGGACATATAAAATTCCGGTTATGCGGTTTTCATATATGGGGTGTTGGTAGCGCGGGAAAGCGAGCGAGCGTGAAGAGCGTGTTAGCGTTTACTCCCCGGGAACTGTTTAGCCTAAAACATCGGATGTAATATAATTCCGTCGCGATTAGGGTGCACGCTCAACACGCTCAACACGCTTTCACGCTCTTGAGGAGAAAATATTCCCCCATTTCCTTTGCCACACTAAACTTCATTCGGAACTTGCACCCCTGAATTAAAACAATGAAAATTACAAAAGGAAGCAAAATTGCAGTAAACTACATCTTGCGTGCTGACGGCCCGGAAGGTGAGCTGATCGAGGAAACATTACCGGATGATCCGATGCGTTTTGTGCTGGGTGAAGATCCGATGTTGCCAAAATTCGAGCAGGCTTTGATGGGTTTGCAGGCAGGTGAAAAGTTTAAAGTGAGCATTGTCGCTGAAGAAGCGTATGGCGAAGAACTTGAAAATCTTTTCGTGGAGTTTCCAAAAAGTGATTTTATCGAAGAAGGCGAACTGGACGAAGAAATTTTTCAGGAAGGTGAAATTGTTCCTATGCAAACTCCCGATGGTGAGATGGTGGAAGGTGTTGTTTGTGAAGTAAAACTCAATTCAATCATCCTGGACTTTAATCATCCACTTGCCGGTGAAGATCTGTTCTTTGAAGGTGAGGTGGTAGAAGTTGCCTAATCACCGCTTCCGTGTTGACAAACCGGAGTGATCGATATTCCGGTAGTCGAAAACTCTTGCTTACTTCGCGACAGTAATTTTGTCGATGCCAAAAAATTTATTCAAAACATCAGGTAGTGCCATTTCATCGTTTTCCACTGTGGTGGGAATCACGCTTGTGCTCATCATGGTGGGTCTTTTGCTCATTGTAGCATTGTTGGCTACTTCATTAGCCAACCACTATCGCGGACAGGTGGTTGTGCAATTGATGATGAAAGAAGGAGTTGCTGAAGAGGACATTTTTCAGTTGAAAAAAAGATTGGACGGCGAAACGTATACAGCAGCTACGAAATATACCTCCAGTGCTGAAGCGGCGCAGTCAATGCAGGAAGAACTGGGCGAAGAATTCGTGGAATTTCTTGGTTACAATCCATTGCCCGCATCGATTGACATCAGCTTGAATCCAAGTTTTAATCAGCAGGAAGGCCTTCAAGGCGTAATTTCTGAACTTGAAAAAAATCCCATTGTGCACGAAGTAGTCTATCAGGAAGATTTGCTGCAACAGATGAATAACAATCTCAGTAAGTGGAGTCTTGGTCTTGTTATCATCGGCGCCTTACTTCTTGTTATCGCAGTCGTTCTGATCGTGAATACGATACAACTCGCCATTTTTTCGCAACGCTTTTTGATAAAAAGTATGCAGCTCGTAGGAGCCACACGATGGTTTATTCAAAAGCCGTTTTTGAAACGTGGTTTGTGGTATGGATTTATTTCTTCCGTGTTTGCTCTTGCCATCATTTTTGGAGTGTTGTATTATTTCAGAATCGACCTCAATGATGTAGTAGAAATACTACGTGATCAGAACCGATTACTCATTCTCATTGGCGGTGTGTTCTCCATTGGATTGTTGATGTCGTGGCTCGCAACGGCCTATGCAGTGCGCAAATTCGTTCGCACTGAAGCCGCAAAACTTCATTGATCATTGGTTGTTTTCACTTAGAGATTTTCGGACATGTCACATAAAAAAAAGATTGCTGTTCTATTGGTGAATCTCGGTTCGCCGGATAGTCCGACACCCGGTGATGTTTATACCTACCTCACAGAGTTTCTGAACGACCCGCGTGTAATTGACATCAGTTGGATAGGAAGAAAGGCGCTGGTGAATGGCATCATTGTTCCGTTTCGCCATCGAAAAAGTGCTCGCATTTACAATCAGCTTTGGACAGAAAATGGCTCACCACTCATTTATTGGGGCAATCAGGTAAAGGACCAATTGCAAGAACGTTTCGCATCGAACTCCACACAAGAAACGAAAATATTTCTCGGGATGCGATATCAGAATCCATCGCTCGAGTCGGCTGTGTCTTCCGTCAAAAAATGGAATCCGGACAAACTCATCATCATTCCGCTTTTTCCACAATATGCTTCTGCATCTACAGGATCAGTGATTGATAAATGCATGAGAATCATGCGAGATCTTTGGGTTTTTCCTGAAATAAATTTTGTTACTCAATTTTGGAATCATCCCGGATTTCTGGAGGCATGTGCAGAACGCGGTCGTGCATTTAATCTCTCGGAATACGATCACATCTTATTCAGCTACCACGGTCTTCCTGAGAGACAGGTAGACAAGGTGTATGAAGACGTGAAGTGCAGTAACCATTCGTGTGAAGATGAAATCAACGATGAAAACAAGTTTTGTTATAAGGCAACTTGTTATGCTACAACACGTGAGATTGCACACCGACTTGGGTTGAAAAAGGAAGACTACACCGTTTGTTTTCAATCACGATTAGGCAAAGGTTGGATCGAACCATTCAGTGATGAAATCATTCGCGAACTGGGCAAGAAGGGAATGAAAAAATTACTTGTGTTTTCGCCGGCGTTTGTGGCTGATTGTCTGGAAACAACGATTGAAATTGGAGTCGAATACCAAGAACTTTTTCATGAACATGGCGGAGAAAAAGTTCAACTAGTGCCAAGTCTCAATGCCGAACCGAAATGGATTGACGCGTTGGAAGAGATGGTGCGGGTGAGGTCTTAATCTAAGATCCAAATTAAGATTAAATGATTTGAGAAAGTTCTGCGGGCAAATAGGGGAACAAGGCAGTACATAATATTTGGCGAATTAACGGTTAAATCTGCAGGGGCTTGAAACCACAAAGGGCTCAAAGGAATTTCACACAAAGGTCACGAAAGTCTTCTTACCTGATTTGATCATTGAGTCCGGGTGACCAGACAATAAACTTCAACTTTCCGATAACGAAGTGAGAGCGTGATTTTTCATCCATGATTGTTTTTTTTACAAACATGAATAGTGTTTCGTATTGATTGTCGGAATAAATTATGCCACATATGGCCTGAAGAATTTGTTTCCGTTGTGTGAAATTCCTTTGAGCCCTTTGTGGTTTCAAGCGAATACATTCTAACACGCTAATCCAAAATGGTTTAAAAAGTGTTGATCATATTATAACAAAGATTTATTCCGTCTTCAATTCAGTAAACCACGAAGAATACATCACGTAATTATCTGCAATGCGTTTGATTTCACCTTCGAATAATTCTTTACTGACTTCCTTTACTTTTTTTGCTGGAACACCTGCGTATACACTGCCCGCAGCAACATGAGTGCCTTCAAGTAAGACCGCACCGGCAGCAACGATGCTATTGCTTTCAACCACACAATTGTCCATCACAATACTTCCCATGCCGATGAGGACATTGTCATGAATGGTGCAGCCATGCACCAGCGCACGATGACCAATGGAAACATTGTTGCCAATGTTCGTTGCTGCTTTTAAGTAGGTGCAATGAATCACCGCACCGTCCTGGATATTCACTTTATTCCCCATTTTGATGTAGTTGACATCGCCACGAATGACGGCGTTGAACCATACACTGCATTCATCCCCCATATCTACTTCACCAACGATGGTAGCGTTTTCGGCGATAAAACAATTCTTACCGAATTGGGGTGATTTTCCTTTGACAGGCAGAATGATGGGCATCGATTTTTATTTGGGACAAGGTTAGTGCAAAGCCTATTTATTTCAACCTGAATTCCTTGAAGTGATAACAGATGAGCAGCCATCATTTTTACTGCGGGACAAGCGAATTTTATCTAAAAAACGTAGGTTGCGGTGTGAAAATACATTTGGACTTCTTGAAAAACGAAAAAGCGTGTAGATTGCATTGTAACTTTGTGGTGTGTCAGAAATCATCAACAAAGTAGCCACCAGCGGCCTGGTCACCATCGATCTAGAGGAATTATTTCCCGAAGGTGATCGTGTCATACTAGATATCAAAGATCAGCTCTGGCAAGGACTTGCGTTAAAGGAAAAAGACTTTCGGGAATGGATCAAAACCAATGACTGGGAATTTTTTCGTGATAAATTCGTGGCTGTGATTTGTTCCGTGGACGCCATTGTTCCGAACTGGGCCTACATGCTTATCGCGTCGAAACTGGAAGGAATTGCTCAACGATTTTATTTCGGAACACCTGAAATGTTGGAAAACATTCTGTTTACTGAACTTATCTCCACACTAAACATAGAAGACTACCGCGAAAAACGCCTCATCATCAAAGGTTGCAGCGATCGACCTGTGCCAACTTCAGCGTATGTGGAACTCGTCAGCAAATTACAACCTGTTGCAAAGAGTATTATGTTCGGTGAGCCGTGTAGCACGGTGCCGGTGTTTAAGCGGTAGGATGGTCAAGAAAGTGGGTAGTTTCTTCCGCGTATGATTAATATGCTATTGAAGTTGACTTTCCTATCTTCACCCGCGAGATATTGCCTTTAATGAAACTCAAAGACAAGTTACCTGTCAGTTATCTTCTTTTCACAAAACGAGGGCGGATCAATAGACTGACATATTGGACATGCTCTGTGTTTATATGGAGTACATTTTATGTGCTTTATTACCTTCTTGAAAATGTAATTTCAACTTCAGCAACATGGATCATCTACCCATTGCTTTTCTGGGCGCTGGGAGCCACCGCAACCAAGCGTTTGCACGACATTAATCTTTCTGGTAGGTGGCTTTTTACAATTCTCATTCCTGTCTTCGGCCCGATATTTTTAATTTTTATTCTTGGATTCAGAAGAGGCAACATCAAGACAAATCGTTTTGGATCGATTCCCGGCTCAGCCCCTGATTATTTCGTCAATCCGGATCCAACGCTTGTTGCAGATTCGTTGCAAGGAGAAAAAACAGTGGACGACGTAACTCAGCTTAATCCCATAAAAGTTGCAAAAGTTGAAACACCGACGAGCGTTGAAGAATTGCAGACAATGATCGCTGCTGAAAGCTATTTGTGTATCGGTGGCGGAAGATTCAGTATGGGAGGCCAGACAGCAAGTCTGCTCGCTACACACATCGATATGAGAAAGTTGAACAGGGTGATTGATTTTTCTGCGGAAAGAAGAATTATTCGGGTGGAAGCAGGGATCAGATGGTGTGATATACAACATCATGTTGATCCGTTTGACTTGAGCGTAAAGATTATGCAGACATACTCCAACTTTACAGTTGGTGGTTCGTTGAGTGTAAACTGTCACGGTAGGTATGTGGACTCAGGACCTTTGATTTTATCTGTGAAATCGTTGGATGTAGTTCTGGCTAACGGTGAACTTGTTCACACTTCGCCAACCGAAAGACCCCATTTATTTTTTGCATGTGTTGGTTGTTATAATGCCGTTGCGGTAATTGTTCGCGCTGAACTAGAACTTGCTGAGAATGTTGCTGTAAAGCGCAATCACAAAAAAATGCGACGCGAGGAATACAAGAGTTTCTTTACGAATAAAATTGGAGGAAACGAAGATGTGATATTTCATAATGGAGACATTTATCCGCCAAACTATAAAAATGTAAGGTCCGTGAGTTGGATAAAAACTACAGAAAAGCCAACAGTCCGGACAAGGCTGATGCCTCTGGCGAATGCTTATCCCATTGAGCGATATTTTATCGGTGCATTCAGTAGTGGAAATTTTGGAAAATGGAGACGTGAGTTTTTGATTGATCCAATACTTTACACAACGAAGAAAATACATTGGCGCAATTATGAGGCAGGTTACGATGTACTGGAACTCGAACCGGAATCGAGAAAGGAAACGACTTATGTACTTCAGGAATATTTTGTACCGATTAATGAATTCGATGTGTTCTCATCATTGATGTCCGAAATTTTCATTAAGCACAAAGTGAATGTTATCAATGTTTCAATTCGCCATGCATACGCAGATATCGGCTCCCTTCTTGCCTGGGCGCGAGAGGAGGTTTTTGCATTTGTGGTTTGGTATAAACAGGGCACAAGTGAAACTGATAAAGATAAAGTTGGTGTCTGGACAAGGGAAATGATCGACGCAGTTCTTTCAATAAAAGGTGCATACTACTTACCTTATCAGGCGCACGCAACAAGTGAGCAATTTCATAAGGCATATCCAAGGGCAAAAGATTTGTTTGAAATGAAAAAACAACTTGATCCAGGTAATAAATTTAGAAATGTTTTATGGAACATGCACTATAAACCAAGTTAGAATGAAATCAGAATTTAAAGTTGTTTTGAATGATCCAAAATGGAGCAATGAACTATTCAGATTCCTCGAAGTCATTTTTCATTTATACCCTGAAGATAAATTTCACGAACTGATTGTGAATGCAACGAAAACATTCAACAGCGATGAAATTATTTACAAGAAAGTGCTTCAAAATTTACCTACAATTAAACCTTTTCTATCTGAATTCACTTATGCGTTGCCCGCACTGAAGAAGCAAAAAAGGGAAATGGCAGAACAGGTGATGAAGTTTTTGAAGGGTAGAACCGAAATCGATGGATACCTGGAAATTGGCTCAACCGGCAGGTATGTGAGTGAACTTCGTAAGCACATTCCTGTGAAGGGAAGCATTTATCTTACAAATGATATAGCGCCGGATAATTCCGTTGCAGATGTATTTGAAAGAGGCCAACTTAGAAAAATCGGCAAGTTCATCCCGTTAACATATCAGCCAATCAGTCGTGAGGAAATCGGAGATGAAGGTTTGGATGTCGTTGCATGCCACATTGGGCTTCATCATTGCCGGCCGAAGCAACTTGAAGGCTATATAAAATCGATTCATCGCATTTTGCGAAAGGACGGATTGTTTATCATGCGTGAACATGAAGCTGGCACTCCTGAGATGGCAACCTTTGTTTCTTTGGTTCACACCGTATTTAATTTGGGATTGAAAATAGATTGGGAAACAGACTCGACTGAATACAAATCCTTCAAGTCAATTAGCGAATGGAGCACAATTATTTCGGATTATGGATTTAAGGAAGACGGGCAAAGAATTTTACAGGACAGGGATCCATCTCTTAATACCCTTGTTTGTTTCAAAAAATTATAGTTCATGAAACGCCTCTACATACTTACGTTATGTTCCGTTCTTTTGGCCGCAGGCATTCATTTTTTTAGTCATAAAAAACCGACGACAGTTGCGGCAGGCGAAGGTCTTGTAGTTCCAAAAGCATGGCTCATTGCAAATCCCAATCCTATTGCACCGGTTGCAGACGTGAGGCCTGCGGACCAAACTTTCCTTACATACCCCGAATGGTTTCTTGTTTTCAGCCCAGAAGAACAGGCAAACTATTTTACGGATCACACGTCAACAACCTTCCCGTTTATGGCACATACAGCGCAGATTTGGGAGAGTTATGCCATTGTCAACGACCAGATCAAAGAAAGTTTCCCAACCAATCATGGTTATCATTTTATGATTTGGGTGATTGGCAGTAGTGCATCGGTGGAGTATGCGATAAAAGCGTGGTATGAAAAAGTGATTGGAAGAATGACGGATACGGGTCAGCCCATAACAGAGGAGGATAGATTCAACGCAGAATTCACGCAAGACTATGTAGATTTTATCAAAGACAGGCCATGGTATGAATTTGATTTTAAGAGTCGGTTATCTGGTCTGTGGAATTCAACTTCTCTTTCGGGAGATCATATTTTTAGAAAACTGGATCGACGATATATTCTCACCTCTGAATTATTCGTGAAGTATGTATATGGTAAATTGATCGGACTGGGAACTAAACAAGTTTATGAAGAAGCTTTACCCACCACGGCAGTCATTCTCGAAAACGACAGCCTTGTATATCTGCCACGTTATGATCGTTTTGCTGCTAAAATAACAGAGCTCGCCGTCCAGGGATTTGCTTTCCGGGAAATTGCGGGAAATAATTCTGCGATTTTATTGACGCTACTAGTTCCCGCTACGGATAAATCAATATTTGAAAATGCACAGATTATTTTCACTCAACCGATATCATCGGATTCCACTATGCAGCGCATTGCGGTTACTGTCCCAGTCGCTTCGTTAAGTAGTTTTTTACGAAAGTTGGAAAATGATAATATCAAGGTTGAACATGTGTTCGATTATTGAAGTCAAAACTGGGATTTAAAGGCTTTCAGGATGAGTAGGATTAACGGAAATGTAAAACAAGAAATAAATCCTATCCATCCTAAAATCCTATAAATCGGAGTTCATAGACATGACCCTCTATATTTGCCGCCTTGCCTCCTGAAACGCGGTTTCCTTATGTCTGCTGAAGATTCTCCTTTCGATATCTATGCGCTCACTGTCGATGTCGACTGGGCTCCCGATTTTATGATCGACTACATGGCTGATGCATTCACAAATGCCGGTGTAAAATGTACCTGGTTCATTACACACGATTCACCGGCATTGGATCGACTCAGAAAGAATCCTCTTTTTGAATTGGGTATTCATCCGAATTTTTTTGAAGGCAGCACACATGGAAAAACGGAAGACGAAGTCATTCAATATTGCATGAATCTGGTGCCTGATGCGAAGTCAGTTCGTATGCACGCTTTGGTGCAGAATTCAAGACTGCTCACAAAATTGCGTCGAGATTATCGCATTGAAGTAGATTGCTCGTTGTTTCTTCCGCGCACACCTCATTTGATTCCGCATACTCTTGGTTATAGCCCGAATGACACGCCACTTGTGCGCATTCCTTTTTTCTGGGAAGATGACGTAGAATGTTTACGTCCGGATCGCAACTGGAATATAGAAGATAAAGGTTTTCGTATCCCTGGTTTGAAAATGTTCAATTTTCATCCTGTATATGTTGGTCTCAATGAGAACACTTTCGAAAGTTACGAGCGAGTGAAAAAGGAATTATGTGTCGGTGGTCGCTCGCTCAAAGATTTGTCATACGACGAATTGATTCCATACATGAACAAAGAAGCCGGGGTGAATACTTTGTTTACAGGACTGATGAATTTTTTGAAGACGAATAAATTTCCAACATTTACTGCATCTGAAATTGCAGCGAAATTTTTGAAACAAGCATGAGTATGATTTCAACACTTGCGAAAATTGGCAACAACGTCACGTTCGGCCACCATGTGGTGATAGGTGATAATGTAGAAATTGGTGACGACTCTTCGATAGGTCATAATACGATTATCGAGAACACAAAAATTGGTAGAGGTGCACGCATCGAAAACAATTGTTATCTCGGATACGGCCATATCACAGGATTCACCGGACGTCCGGGTGAAGGCGTGAAAAGGGATTATGGATTGTTGGAGCTCGGCGAAAATATTTTGATCCGTGAAGGTTCAACGTTGTATGTCGGTTCCAAAATCGCAGACAATGTAAAAATTCATCACAAAGCATTGATACGTGAAAACGCCATCATCGGTGAATACACTTCCATCGGTTCGATGGTGGAGATGGAAGGCAAAATGAAAATTGGTCGCTATTGCTCCATTCATTCGCGCAGTTTTATTTGCATGGGAACAGAAATCGGTGATTATGTTTTTATCGCGCCGATGACGATCACCACCAATGGTAATCCGATTGCCTATCGCCGTCCACAAGTGACAGAAAAATTTGGTGCCGAACGTGGAGCGATTATCGAAAGTGGATGTCAGATTGCTGTGCA
>JANOVT010000184.1:0-2458 GCA_031417525.1 Flavobacteriales bacterium
CACTCTTTTTTAGTGTGAGATCTGAGAGACCTGTCCGCTAGATGTCATCGCATTATCTTTTCTCACCTCTCACCTCTCGCCTCTCACTTCTCACTTCTGAGTAACCTATCCAGTGCCTTCGCAGCATCATCATATCTCGGATTTAACGCCAGCGCCTGGCGATAATCCGCTTCTGCTTCTTTGCCTTTATCGAGACTTTCGTAACACAATCCGCGATTGTAATAAGCTTGAAAATATCCGGGAAATGTTTGTACTGCATTGCTGAAGTAATGTGCGGCACTGTCGTAGTTCTGCAAATATTCGAGCCAGATAAATCCTTTGTTGAAATCGGCGGCGACGAAGTTTTTATCGATTTTTAAGATGGTATCGTAGCACGCAAATGCCTCTTTGTATTTGTCCTTTCTGCGATATCCCGTTTCCTGCAAATACATAGCTTTGTTATACCACACTTCAATACTGCGCGGACGAATATCAATGGCCGAATTGTAATACTCTTTCGCCAATTCGTTTTTCTGACCAGCATATAATAACCCAACTTCCACGTATGCATCATAATAATCCGGATCGACTTCGATAGCGGTTTTATAAGATGAAGCCGCAAGGGATGTATCACCTAAGGTTTTATACAGTCTGCCGCGCATATAGTAGGCGAGAGCGTTGTATTCATTTTGTTTGAGTGCGGTATTGATCTGTTCGCGCGCAACATCGTAATTGCCGAGGACAATGTCGATGCCTGATTTTTTCAATAAACAATCCGAATTGGTGCCATCAAACCGAATACAGTTTTTGAATTCTTCATACGCTTCTTTTATTTTTTCCTGAGAGAAAAATAGCTCGCCTTTGTAAAGGTAGATGGGCGCTTTGGTGCTGTCAACGGCAAGCGCGCGGGCGATGTCTTCGAAGGCATTTCCGTACTTCGCTTTATCTCCATAATAATGTGCGCGATCGAGGTAGGCCTGAAAATCATTCGGATTTTCTGTGATCTTTTTATTGAGACTTTCCAGCAAGGGGTCGACTGCTTCTGTTCCAGGATTGGCGGGATTCTCACCACCTGTTTCTCCCGGTTTCCCGGAATTGGTTCGGTTGCAGGAAGCGCCGAAGAGCACCAGGGCACAAATGGAAATGACGACAATTACTCTCATGATGTGAAAAACGATTGAATTCTACGACCTAATCGGCCGTGGGCAAAAATAAGCGTTCCTAAAAATGGGGAAATTTCGCTTTTCTAGGACGCTTTTGGCTGGGAAAGATGAGGATAGCAGGAAGAGTTGAACCCTCTGGCACAGGCTTGCGTTTTGAAACGAGGGATTTTTTTTAACCGCAGAGTTTTTTATTTATTGCTGTCACTCCAATATGCGTTTGCATTCGTTGCCTTTTTCTCGTCGAAGCATGAATTTGAGAGCCTTCGGCTTGCAAAGGACGCAGAGCGTGGAGCGATTTTTCAATGTCGGGAATATGAACGCATGAATGGAAAGGAAAAATATGTAGGATTTTTTCCTGAGTATTTTCTACTGGATAAATTGATTTGGTTTTTTGTATTCAAAAACCGGGACTCATTTTGTAGGCCAAAATTGCTTAACAGATTTTGCTTAACGAAAATCCGTGAAGGAAAATGTGTTAAGTAATTTGAAGAGGGTATTATGAGATCTTTGAAAACTTAAACGCAGATGAACGCAAATTTTAACGCAGATTTTTGAGGAGATGGAGCCCTTCACTTCTGATGATAGAAATGGATTGCGAGAAAAATTATCTGCTCGGAATGCGGCCATTCATAATGTCCCTCTGTCTTTCGAGTTCCAATTGGAATTCTTCATTTTTGGGATCTGACAACACATTTTTGAAGGCAGTGGAATATGCAGGATGATTTCTGTACATGATATCTACCAGTGTCTTCGAAGGAGTGAGGAAAATAGCCAGACTGATTCCTCCGATAATGACTAAACGACGGAAGACACGGGAGTAAAATTCTTTCTGTTCGACTTTATAAAGGAGGAAGGACAGAAAAAGGACAAGGGCGGCAGCGGAAAGTCCTGCGAAAAGCATCAACCGCGATCCAGGCCAGAATGAAAGTTTGAACATAACCCCCAGAATTAAAGGAGCTAGTGCAAATCCTAAAACGACCCCAAGAATAATTGTGGTCGACGTTGTTTGTTTATAGGCTGCTCCGGTGAAAATGTCACGCCCTCTTATTCCATTCAGTAAAGCAAAACTGAAGTAGTAAAGGACTGCCAACAGTCCTGTCGACAGAATCAACAACATGGATGAAAGAGGAACGTGGATCAACTTGAGAATGACAGAGAGAATGGCAATGGTGCCTAGGATGCGTTCGAGTTTTTTCATGGTGTTAGGTGGTGTAGAGTTTTGGTTAGTTTCAAATATATGGACTCCCATTTTTTGCGATGAGGCATTTCTGCTTAGTCCAAGATTTCATGAGGGCCCGAACTAAGATCGCTTTGGG
>JANOVT010000185.1:0-5979 GCA_031417525.1 Flavobacteriales bacterium
CACCATCTCTTGCGGCACTTCCTGACTGCATTTTGGGAACATGGCAAATAGGTTGAGAAACTGAAAGTAAAACAATATCCTTCCCTTCAACTAAATAAGGATTAATATTTTTAATCTTGACAGCATGAGGCTCGCCTTTTATTGTCTCATATTCATAAATGGACTTATTATTAGTATCGCAATTTCCAAAACCAATTATCACAACATGGACAGCCGCATTTCCCTTTGCTTCATTGCTCCAACTAAATGTACGATGAGCAAAATTAATTTTTACTTTGTATAGATTATAAAGTATCGTCCATAAAATTCCCGGTTGTTCCCCTTGCGTTATTGAGTTAGTGGAAACAAATGCAACTTTGGTATTTGTGTTCACTATTAGTTGTGCTGCTTTTTTATACCATGCAGTTACATAGTCTAACATTCCGTAACCTTTAAGACCTGAAAAAATAATTTCCATATCTTTTTTCTGTGATTCATTTTGGTATGCACTACCTATAAATGGAGGATTACCTAAGATGTAATCGAAGGATTTATTCACCTCATATTGTATTGGTTGAACATTTCTTTTATCAACGATGGTGAGCTTTTCCGTTTTAATATTTACTGTTTTATATTCAACGGTTGGCTCTTTTAAAATTACCGTCGCCTCTTTCGCTTCTAATTCTATGGTCTGCTGACTGATTAGACTTTGCCAATCCAATCTTAATGCGTTACCGTGAATAATCTTTGCAGATTTTTTTAGAGGCAAACGAACAAAGTATTGTCCAAACTCATTGCTTATTTGCATATTCATTTGGTGGTCGATAAGCCACATGGCAACTTCGGCAATACGTGCAGGAAATTCTTCATATTCAATGCCGCACATCATATCAACGTCGAGCCAAATAATATCTCTAACGTCAAGGACTCGTTGCTTTGATTTATTTAATGCTCTTAAAATTTCTAATTCTAATAAACGTAACTCCCTGTATGTGATAACCAAAAAATTTCCGCAACCACAAGCGGGGTCAAGGAATTTGAGGTTGCTTAATTTTTTATGAAATTCGGGTAGTTTGTTTTTATTGTCCTTGATACTTTCAAATTCTTTCCAAAGTTCATCCAGGAAAAGTGGTTTGATAAGTTTTAAAATATTGGTTTCACTCGTGTAATGCGCTCCGAGGTTTCTACGTTCTTTTGGGTTCATTACACTTTGAAACATTGATCCGAATATTGCAGGTGAAATTTTGCTCCAGTCAATGTAACAGCAGTCCAGCAAGGCTTGCCGCATTTTACTATCGAAGCTTGCCGTTGGCAAGTTCTCTTCAAATAGTTTTCCGTTTACGTAAGGAAAGTCTGCAAGTTGTTCGTCAAGATTTTTAAAACGATTTTCTTTTGCTGTGTTTAGAACTTGAAATAATTCTTGCAGTTTTGAAGCAAGATCGCTTCCGTCTTCGGCTGTACGCTGTTCTAAATATTCTTGAAATTGTTGCTTGTTGAAAATGGTTGTGTCTTCGGCAAACAATAAGAATAAAATACGAACCAGGTAAACCTCTAACGGATGGCCTGTATATCCAATTTCTTCAAGTCTGTCGTGAAGTTTACCCATTAACTCCGCTGCCTTTATGTTGGCGGGGTCTTGTTCTTTGTAAACCTTTTTTTGATAACCTAAAATATATCCGAAATGCTGAACATTATTTACAAGGTCGTTAAGTTTAAAATCTACTGTCTTATCTTCTTCGAGGTCGTAAAGTCTAAAATTTTCAAAGTCAGAAATGAGAATGTATTTTGGTAATTCGTGTTGCTTCAGTCCGTGTGTGTAGTCTTTGGCTTGTTGGTAGGCTCTGTCGAAGTTTTTACCCCGACTTTTCATTTCAATCAGAATTGTTCCTTTCCAAAGCAAGTCAATGTAGCCGTCTTTGTCGTCCAGTTTTTTTACTCTGTGTTCAAAGGTCGAAACCCGTTTACTGCTAATTCCAAACACGTTAAAAAATTCAACTAAAAATGGTTTTGCGTCTGCTTCTTCATTTGAAGTGTCAGCCCATTCCTTTGAGAAATTTAATGCTCTGTCTTTTATTTCGTTCCAGCTTAATGCCATTTTTGAATTGTAAGGTTGCTAAGATAATTAGTGAGATACTCACTGTCGTCATTTAGTGCTGTGGCAAAATTTAGCTCTTTTGGTTTGGCGAAGGTGGCGATTTTCACCACAATGTTGATGCGCAGAACCAATGTTTCATTAAACGCAAATGAGTCTGCGGAGCACTAAACCGCCACTTTTGCCAAACTCGTGTTAACGGCTGCCTTGCTGTTCGTCCGAAACACAACTGTTTGATGTCCGCAGAGAAGTTTAATAGAATTGGAGAACCCTGTCATCATCAAGCTGATTGTTCGCTGTGATAAAATGTTATTTGTTTTTCCATCTTCCTAATCGCTTCATCCCTCTTGTAAATAACCAAGCGAAGAATTTTGAGTGCCCACCTTCCATCATTTTTTGCATGTTCAATTCCTGAAATTCTTTTACATCATTTCCTTTATAAGTGAATTCACCTTTTTCATAGCAGTAAGAACAATACATTTTGCTGATGCTTCCATCGGAATTTGTTCCTCCACCTTTTGAGTCTCGTTTTAAAGGCATTCCACATGACTGGCAATTTTTAAATTCGTTTGTCATACTAATTTGATTTTTGTTTATGATAGCACACTGTTCAATCGGAGCGGTTAAGGTTGCCGATAACGTCAGACTGTGAAAATACTCAATCATCAGGCTAGAGAATCGCCTATACGATTTTTCCCCAGATAGGTATCCGAGTAAGCCCAAGGTCAGATTGAGTTTTTTCACAGCCTGACGTTTTGCAGCTACCAGCAGTTGGCGACTTCTGGCACTACTTTTCAAATATATCACTGAACTTTATTCCAACACAAGTCTTCAATAAACCACTGAACCGCCAATTGCTGGAGGTGCTGTTATGTGTGGTGTCTATGAAAGATTAATTTCCGCTAAGATCCGTTTTTGGATCTGCGAGACGTTGCTTGATGTATGCCTTCAATTCATCAAAGGACATATTTTGAGTTTCCATACTGATTTTGTCGCGGATTTCCCGCATCATCTGCACAGCATCAAATGTTTTGACTTTGTTACTCATCTCCGTATTTTATTAAGTCTTTCGGACTGCGAATTTCTAACATTGAAAATCCTAAACGCAGATTGACTGAATTGTATCCCTTGATTCTATCCAGATTCACAATATGTTTAAAGTTCCAACTTGCAAGTACAGCAACCTTATTGATACTAGCAAATGCAATATGTCTTCAATCTTCCAAACTGGTTTTGCCTACTACACCGGCTTGAATGTATTCATCGGCTAATTGCGCGGCCTCTTGGCTAAATTCCATTCGTTCAAATTTGTCAAGTGAAAAACCGGGCAACAATTCTCTCACGTGTGCAGGTGCATTCAACAATTCAAGATCGAGTAGGTTAGAAACTACAAAAATCACTTCGCCACTTTTCCAAGGATCGAACAATTTCCGGGTTGCTTCCTTGAACTCTTCGTCAAAATAGCCGCCAACAACAGAAGTGTCTATGTAGATTCTTTGCTTCATGCCGCCCAAAGATAATCGAAATTGACTTTTCGACTCGAAGCCGATGGTTGGTTGACATCACATATAGCTCGTTATTATGAGCATCCAATTTACCCCAGTCCTACAAATGTCCGTCGGATTTATGAAAGTAGTCGTTGCACTCTACCTCAATTTCATATAAGCTCCATCGGAGCGACATGTTCTTAGCCTGGTGATCCGAAGTCGGCATTCCAGCTCCATCGGAGCGACATATTTTTAAACATCGAAATGAAATCGCAGCATTCGGATCGTTTTTATCACGATCTAAAAAAATTATATGTCGCTGCTCTGCAACTTGGATTCAACTTGTGTATGTCTCTCTAAGAATATGTCGCTCCTATGAAGCTTAAAAGAATTTCAGAACTTTATGACATTGCCCAACGGGACAAAAAATTCTACTTCACACATGCGATTGTCATCCAGAAGGAAGTGATGGATCTCCACGTGTCCACCGCTCCTCTTTCTCATTCTGCTTCTCACTCTGAACCATTACATAAAAAAAATCATGCTTCGCCCTTTTTTGCTCCCAATTCAATACATCTCATCAGTTCGCCGATAAATGCTGAAGCCCTTTTTTCCATTGCAGCCGGATCGCTGGCGACACCATTTTCATCAAAAGCATCTTTGATTTTTGGCACAGGAAAATAGATGGTTGATACAGCAGCATGCAATTTCCACAACGAGAATTGAAGCGATGTAATTACCTGACTGCCGCCAAAAATGCCGTCGGATGCAGTTGCAATGGCAATCGGTTTCTTATTCCATTCATCGTTCAATAAGTCAATTACATTTTTGAGGCTTGCCGGATAACCGCCATTGTATTCAGGAGTAACAATGATGACACCATCAGAGGATTTTATTTTTCCGGCAAAGTCCAGCGCTTTTTCTGACGGCCTCTTTTGGAATTTGAGTCGTTCATCAAAGATTGGAAATTTGTAAGTACTGAGATCCAGGATTTCACATGTAGCTTCCTGTTTTTTTTCTATAAATGACTTGAGGTAAAGGGCTATCCGGTGACTTTTTCGATCTATCCGGATGCTGGCGGAAATAATTGATATATGGGTTGAACCTTTGCTCATTTTATGTTCTATTGTATTGTTATTGAATGTTATAAAATTGAATTTGCTGAGGTTGCAATCAGATACGAAAGGTATTCTGCGCATATTGTCTTTTGTTTTGTTTTTGGAAAATATTTTTACAGAATTCGCTTTTTTCGTCGCTAATTTGAGGTATGGATTACTATGCGTTGGTATTCAGATTCGTCAATTGATAAGGTTCAGAAAGGAAAGAGAGAGCGTAGATTTAAAAAGTGATAATTATCATTGCATGAGCTATGAAATCATTCATGTGGTCTTTTTTTATTTGGACGAACCATATACCTTCTTCATGCCCGTCCGTTTCTATAATATAAAAGTTGAATTGTTAATTTATTAGTAATGTGCTTTTGTATGTACTACCATTGGGGTTGTGTTGAGTTACCATTTCTGGGTTCCTTAACTATTAAACGAAACTAATTTCGTTTTTGTCATTAGCCTGACGATGTCTTCTTAATGTATTGAGAGGGTGATGTAATATATCATTCTGTAACTGGGATTTACAGATATGGTGTATCACAACTCTCAGCCGTTGTTAACTATTATTTTAGAAGTAATGGAGAAAGAAAACGGCATAGATGAAGTTTTGAGAAATGGCCTGAATGAATCGGCTGATTACAAGTATGCTCTTGAAGAGTCTTGTATTGTTGCAATAACCGACCAGAAGGGTATCATTACTTTTGCAAACGATAACTTCTGCAAGATTTCCAAATACAGTCGGAGGGAATTGATCGGGAAAGATCATCGCATTATCAATTCCGGCTATCATCCAAAAGAATTTATACGGAGTATATGGGTCACTATCGCCAATGGTGAGATCTGGCGAGGTGAATTAAAGAACAAAGCGAAGGATGGAACCATTTATTGGGTAGACACCACCATTGTCCCTTTTTTGAATGCTGAAGGAAAACCCTATCAGTATGTAGCTATCAGAGCGGATATTACTGAACGAAAAAGAGTGGAAGAAAATTTACAAAGAAGCCTGAAGGAAATTTCGGATTACAAATATGCTTTGGACGAATCTTCCATCGTTGCCATTACCGATCAGCAAGGAATTATTAAACACGTCAACAATAATTTTTGCAAGATTTCGAAATACGCATCTTCAGAGTTGATAGGACAAGATCATCGAATCATCAATTCGGGATACCATTCAAAAGACTTTATCAGGAATTTATGGGGCACTATTGCGAAAGGTCAAATCTGGCAAAAATTATTGTTGACGTGTTTAATAATTCCTTGCTGATCGGTAATGGCAACGATGGAAGATTCGTCCAAAGCATATTTGTAA
>JANOVT010000186.1:0-9501 GCA_031417525.1 Flavobacteriales bacterium
GCTGGGTCAGAATCCGTCGGGGCGCTCCCGGCGGTCAAGGGGCCGAAGATGGTGGCCACGAAAGCGACTGAGCCGAGTTACGGAGAGAATAACAGAAAGAGAATGAGAACGAGAATGAGGAGAGTGACAATCGGAGTGGGTTACGAATAATCAAAATTAGTTCGTACACAAAACTCTCCGAATCTCGGCTCCCGGCGAATCTCGGCGCGAAAGATTTCAATAAACGAGCGAAGCGAGGATAACCCAATCAATTCGTAATAAGATCGCCCTGCCAGATTCCGCGTCCGAATGTACCGACAATCAATTTGCCCGTTGTGTAATTGATATCAAGTGCACGGATATACGTGCCGGGCAATCCTTTTAAAAGCGTCCACTCAGAATCGTCCTTTTTTCTTGTAAATATGCCGTAGTTGCTGCCGATGTAAAGACGTTGCTCAGGCCCTCGCTGCATCAGCATGGATTCACATTTAGCTCCGCCTAGATTGTTTGACTTGTCATTGTAGCGCTTCACATCATAATACCAAATCTTACCATCACCTTCAGATCGATTGTACAGCAACCAAAATTTTTCAGCATCCACTGCATCCATTGAAATATTTACAATCCAACCCTCAATGGGGATGTATGGCATTTTTTCCCAAATCATTTTGGTCACATCTCTTTCAAGTAAATTCTTCGTACGCCAGATTTGAGGATGAAATTTCGTCTCCTGGTCCAAAGCATAAACATACATGACCTCCGGATGATCGGCTGAAAGAAAAAATTTAAACACAGTATAAATCGTTGAGTCTTGCTGTTTGCAATCAAATATGCTTTCCCATGTATCTCCCAAATTATTCGAACGCATTAGTCTTGTCCCTGCACAATAGATCGTATTGTGTTGTGTAGGATGCATTTTGATCCATGTATGCCATTCCGATTTCGAATTCGCACTTTTTCCGTCATCAAAATTCCCACCTGTCTTCGATGCTTGTATCATTCCATTTTGCATCGTTGTAAAAATGATGTCGGGATTGTCCGGACTTGTGATCGTTTCAAAACCATCGCCCCAGGAAACATGTTGCCATTTTTTATTGCGAAGTAGATTACCACCGGTGTCGTATGCGCCATACGCAATCTGCACATCATTTGTTTGTGATGTAGAAACTCCAAAAACATTCGCAGCACCAATTCCCTTATCTCTGCTTTCCCAATGAATTCCTTCATCGTAACTCACACTTACTCCACCGTCGTGTGTTGCCCATACAGTTTTTCCATCCGCAGAAAATTCCAGATGATGCACATCATCGTGCATCTGATTGCGTTCTGTTTTATTGAAATGCAGTCCTGCGTCCGTTGACCTGTACACAGGCTGAACATTGGCGCACAATATCAATTCAGGATTTTTCGGAGAAAGACAAAATGCTCTTGCCCTGGTCGGAATAATGGTGGAAACTTCTCCTTTAAGTGGTCTGTTGTTAGTCCATGATTTGGTTTTCAGATCAAAAGTCCGAAGTGAGCTCGGACCGATCCCACTGGCAGAAGCTGCTTCGCTGGATGTCACTGCAACCAGCAGGAAATATGGCAATGCAGGAGAATACTCAATGCTCATCCGCAAAAATTTAAACTTTTCTGATTCTTCATATTGAGGCGTCGGCATCGTTTCCCATGTCTGCCCTCCATTATAACTCACAACCAATTTTTCACCGCCCGCTACAATAATATTTTCACCTTCTGTGGGATGTGAAATAATTTCGATATCGTAAAACTGGCCTTCAGCTACACGCTTCCATCGCTGACTAGTTTTTGCCTTCCCAAGCAGTGATTTGAAAAATTG
The DNA here is from genome assembly GCA_031417525.1 of Flavobacteriales bacterium. Taxonomy (GTDB): domain Bacteria; phylum Bacteroidota; class Bacteroidia; order Flavobacteriales_D; family Sanyastnellaceae; genus JAIBBG01. Next base: position 1,817 of record JANOVT010000186.1, read on the forward strand.
ACCACGAATTTTTTCATTTGCATTTTCGCAAACCCACAATCCTTTGTTGCTTGCTACGATGAGATATCCAAAATCATTCGGCTTGCACACCACCTCGCCGATGAATGTTGATGAGCCATCATTGCCAAATGGAAGTGCTGTTGCGGGATCTGAACCATTGATGTTCTCGTATGTCTTGCCTGCATTTTTTGTACGCCAGATTCCATCGCTGAACATAAATTGATCATCACCATCACCGGTGCTTACAATCCATTGTTTGGGTCGCTGAATATTTACAGCTACGCTTGAAACACCAGATATCGGTAATTGATCTGTGCCGCCAGACTCCCATTGTTCTCCTCCATTTTTAGTCACCCAAACTCCACCTGTTGGCGAGCATGCCCAAACCTTTTCATCCGACTTCGGATGCACATAGATGTAGTTGATTCGTCCGGTTCCATTACCCCGATTTGCTGCATAAGCAGGCACTGCTCTTCCTCCCGGATTCAATTCTGTTGGTTGCACATCCGGACCAATAAATTCCCATGGGTGGTTGCGAGCATTTTCAATATCCCTTGATGAATGACCGTTCGTAAAAGCCGATGCCCGGAGGTGTTTTTTATACCATTGTGGCGCAGGCTCGGGCCCCGGCAATGAATCCATTTGAGCCAGTGCAGCAGCCTTCATACAAAGAAGGAAAAAGAAAAGAATTGAGTTTTTCGTTGTCCAAGACATCACGTCACGAAGTTAATACCCTATGGCGTAAATCAAGATGGGGAATTGTTCAAAGAAGAAACGAGCGTGAAGCACAAAAAAAGTGCCCCGAAGGACACTTTTGTTTTAAAACAATGATTCAATTATTTGATCCCAAATTTTTTCTTCACTTCAGAAATTGAGTTCAATTCTTCCCAAGGGAACAATTTCACTTTCATTTTGAGTTCATTCTTTTTGCCTTTATTGAAAGTCTTCTCCACCACTTTGCTTTCTCTTCCCATGTGGCCATAAGAAGCAGTTTCAAAGTAAATCGGAGTACGCAGATTGAAACGCTTCTCAATGAAGTATGGTCTCATATCAAACTCAGGCATGCTGCCGATTTTTTTTGCAATCTCGCCATCCGTCATTTTCACTTTTGCAGTTCCATAGGTGTTTACAAAAAGACCGACTGGCTGTGCTACGCCGATTGCATAAGCCACCTGCACAAGCGCTTCTTCACAAACACCTGAAGCAACAAGATGTTTGGCTACATGACGTGTTGCATACGCCGCAGAACGATCCACTTTCGATGGATCTTTACCTGAAAACGCACCACCACCGTGTGCGCCTTTGCCTCCGTAAGTATCAACAATGATTTTACGTCCGGTCAAACCTGTATCACCATGAGGTCCGCCAATGACGAACTTTCCGGTTGGGTTGACATGGTATTTGATTTTGTCATTGAACAATGCCTGAATTCTCTTCGGCAATTTTTTCATGACACGTGGTATCAGAATGCTGATAACATCTTCTTTTATCTTCTTCAACATGATTGCATCTTTTGCAAAATCATCATGCTGTGTTGAAATAACAATCGCGTCAATTCTCACCGGACGATTATCGTCGCTATACTCAATCGTCACCTGACTCTTCGCATCTGGTCGCAGATAGTTCATCACTTTTCCTTTGCCAGATTCTGACTCGCGACGAATAGCAGACAATTCTCTGAGCAGCATGTGAGCGAGTTCAAGCGGAAGAGGCATATAATTATCCGTTTCACTCGTTGCATAACCGAACATCATGCCCTGGTCACCTGCACCTTGCTCTTCCGGTTTTTTTCTTTCTACACCTTGATTGATATCCGGAGACTGTTCGTGAATAGCCGAGAGAATTCCACATGAATTCGCTTCGAACATGTATTCACTTTTGGTATAACCAATTTTTTTAATGACATCCCTCGCTATATCCTGAACATCCAGATAAGCTTCCGATTTCACTTCACCTGCAAGAACAACTTGTCCTGTTGTAACCAATGTTTCACAAGCAACTTTCGATTGTGAATCATAAGCGAGGAAATTATCGATCAGCGCATCTGATATCTGATCTGCGACTTTGTCAGGATGTCCTTCCGACACCGATTCTGATGTAAATAGATATGGCATGAATGTTTTTTTTGAGCGGCCAAAAGTATGTTATTGACTTCCACTCTTAAAAAGAAATTCATCGGGAGGTTAAGAACTTCTCATTTTAAACTGCATCTGATGGCTATGATTTTAGCACAAACTAAGCGTGCAATGACTTGTAAATGCTTGAAATGTTGAACATCCTCAAAGTCTTCGATCACCACCTATCTCTTCACTCAAATCAATGAAATCTTTTTTGAACGATCCAATGTTACATTATCTTCGCACCGCTTTATCAAGAAGGACGGAGGGATTAGGCCCGAAGATGTCCTGGCAACCCAGTTGAAGCCGGGTGCCAACTCCTACCCTGAGCAACGTCAGGGGGAGATGAGGCAGTGACGATTCCTTCTTTCGTCACCCCGTCATCCCAACTTCCTTCCTGAAAAGCCGGCCAAGCGCGTTTTCCGTGATTCTAACTCGCATTCATTCAATTGAAATAAAATGACGATTAAACAGCTCGCTACACAACGCATCCTAATACTGGATGGCGCCATGGGTACGATGATTCAACGATACAACCTCAGTGAGAGTGATTTTCGAGGTGAGCGATTCGCTAACCATCCTTCCGATCTGAAAGGCAACAACGACTTGCTCAGCATTACACGTCCCGATATTATCACGCAAATTCATCTGGATTACCTCAATGCCGGAGCGGACATTGTTGAAACCAATACATTCAACGCACAAAAAATATCTCTTGCTGATTATCAAATGGAAGATCTTGCCTACGAGATCAACTTTGAATCGGCGAAGTGCGCCAAATCTGCAGTCGAAAAATATCACGCGCTACATCCCGACAATAAAAGTCCAAAGTTTATCGCCGGCGCCATCGGTCCAACCAATCGCACCGCATCACTTTCTCCGGATGTCAACGATCCAGGATTCCGGGCTATCACATTCGATCAATTGGTAGATGCTTACACAGAACAAGTGAACGGTCTCATTGATGGAGGTGTAGATGCACTGATGGTCGAAACCATCTTTGATACACTGAATGCAAAAGCTGCACTTTTTGCTATCATGGAAGTTTTAGAAAAACGAAAGCTGCAAATTCCAATGATGGTGAGTGGCACGATCACAGATGCCAGTGGCAGAACATTAAGCGGACAGACTGCTGAAGCCTTTCTCATTTCGATGTCGCATGCACCATTGCTGAGCATTGGATTCAATTGCGCACTTGGAGCAGAACAACTTGAACAATATGTAGAAGTTTTGAGTGATCAATCAACCTTTCTTGTGAGTGCTTATCCGAATGCCGGATTGCCAAATGCAATGGGTCATTACGACCAGACTCCCGATCAGATGGCTGCCCTTGTGGAAGAGTATTGTCAAAAAGGAATCATCAATATTTTGGGTGGGTGCTGCGGCACTACTCCGGAACACATCATAGCTATTGCTGTTGTTGCAAAAAAATATGTTCCTCGCAAAACACACGTAGAGGAACTTGTCTGAAAAACATAGTTTTGAATAAATTGAAAGAAGTGGAAAACATCGTCACAGAATCTCAACCAGCGAATATTGTTTCTATTGCAAAATTGAAACTTTCAGGTCTTGAGCCCCTGATCGCAACTTCCGATTCCAATTTTATAAATGTAGGAGAACGTTGCAATGTGACCGGATCCAAAAAATTTCTTGGACTGATCAAGGATGACAAATTCGATGAGGCCTTGTCTGTCGCGAAAGAACAAGTGGAGGGTGGCGCTCAAATCCTCGACATCAATATGGATGAAGGATTGATCGACGGCGTCGCTGCAATGACACGTTTCCTGCACCTCATCGCAAGCGAGCCTGACATTGCCCGCATTCCCATCATGATTGACTCCTCCAAATGGGAAATTATTGAGGCCGGATTGAAATGCGTTCAGGGAAAGTGTGTGGTGAATTCGATTTCACTCAAAGAAGGTGAAGAAGATTTTATTTACAAAGCAAAAAAGATCAGACGTTATGGTGCAGCCGTCATCGTGATGGCTTTTGATGAAGACGGACAAGCAGACACTTACGAACGCCGAATTTCAATATGTGAAAGAGCTTATAAAATTCTGGTCAATGTGGTTGGCTTCAATAAACATGACGTCATATTCGATCCGAATATTTTTCCGGTGGGTACAGGCATGGAAGAACACAGAGAAAACGCTCTCCATTTTTTCCATGCAACGAAATGGATTAAAGAAAATTTATCGGGCGCTTTAGTTAGTGGTGGTGTGTCCAATGTGTCGTTTTCATTTCGTGGAAATAATCTGGTACGTGAAGCCATTCATTCGGTGTTTCTTTATCATGGTATCAAGCATGGACTTGATATGGGCATCGTCAATCCTTCGCAATTGGAAGTCTATGATGAAATTCCAAAAGAGTTGTTGGAACTTGTTGAAGATGTTGTTCTTAATCGTAGATCAGACGCCACAGAGCGATTACTGGAATATGCAGATCGCAACAAAGAATCTTCTAAAAAAGAAAGCAAACAGGATCTGACCTGGAGAACTGACACGCTTGAAAATCGCATATCACATGCATTGGTGAAAGGCATCACCGACTTCATCGATGCCGATACAGAAGAAGCCAGATTAAAATATGGCCGACCACTTCATGTCATTGAAGGTCCATTGATGGCCGGCATGAGCATCGTCGGTGATCTTTTTGGAAGTGGAAAAATGTTTTTGCCTCAGGTAGTAAAGAGTGCACGCGTGATGAAAAAAGCAGTTGCGTACCTTGAACCATTTCTTGCTCTTGAAAAAAACTCTGGTGTAAGTAACAGCAATGGAAAAGTGCTAATGGCGACAGTAAAAGGCGACGTACATGATATTGGGAAAAACATTGTTGGAGTCGTGCTGGCATGCAATAACTATGAAATCATCGATCTTGGTGTGATGGTGCCGGCAGACAAAATAATCGATACAGCCGTTCGCGAATGTGTTGCTGCCATAGGACTTTCCGGACTAATCACTCCATCTCTCGACGAGATGATTCATGTCGCGAAAGAAATGCAGCGTAGGAAATTGAATATTCCATTGCTCATCGGAGGAGCTACAACTTCACGTGTGCACACTGCTGTAAAAATCGAACCTTTCTATGATCATCCTGTGGTGCATGTACTCGATGCGAGCAGAGCAGTGACGGTAGTAAGCAACTTGCTGAGTGTCGATCAAAAAGAGAATTTTATCGCCAACACCAAAAGCGAATATGTTAAAGTGCGCGAGAACTATGCCGCTCAGAATTCAGCGAAAAATTATGTGACATTGGAAGATGCCCGCAAAAACAAATCCGTGAATGTTTTTGATGCATCCACGATAACTGCACCGCACAAGCCCGGCATTCATGTTTTAAAGAATATTGCTCTGGAAGAGATTGTTCCTTTCATCGATTGGACACCTTTCTTTCAAACATGGGAACTGGCCGGTCGCTATCCGAAAATTCTCACGGATGAGGTTGTCGGTGTTCACGCTACTCAACTATTTGAAGATGCTCAAAAAATGTTGAATGAAATTATTTCACATAAAAAATTAGAGGCGCGTGCTGTCATCGGAATTTTTCCAGCCAATAGTTTTGGTGATGATATTCTGGTGACCAACACCTCCAGCGATGGTGAAAAATATTCCGAAGTTTTTCGCACGCTTCGCCAACAAACCAAAAAAGTACAAGGACAACCAAATTATGCCTTGTCCGATTTTATTGCCCCACAAGAATCCGGTCAGCAGGATTACATCGGGTGTTTTGCTGTCTGCACTGGATTTGGTTTAGAAGAAATGGTGAAAGAATATGAAACCAATCTCGATGACTATTCTTCCATTCTTGCAAAAGCTCTTGCCGACAGATTTGCGGAAGCATTGGCTGAATACATGCACGCAAAAGTCCGAAAAGAATATTGGGGTTATGCATCAAATGAAACACTATCGAACTCGGATCTCATTGAAGAAAAATATCAGGGAATCAGACCGGCTCCCGGTTATCCAGCTTGTCCTGATCACCTCGAGAAACAGACCATCTGGAAGCTTTTGAATGTCGAAGAGTCAACAGGAATTATACTCACTGACTCACTCGCGATGTATCCGACTGCAGCTGTCAGTGGTTACTATTTCGCGCATCCTCAAGCAACTTATTTCGGACTTGGAAAAATTACACACGATCAGATCACAGACTACGCAAACCGAAAAGGAATTTCAATTAGTGAAGCTGAAAAATGGCTTTCACCTGTGATCGCCGGATAGAACATAAGACTACGCTCCAGATCAATCTACAAATCAACAAGTCAAAAAATCAACAAGTTAAAAAATACATGAAGGTCACGGAACACATCACAAAATCGAAATCAACATTATTCTCGATCGAAATTCTTCCGCCATTAAAAGGACAGAACATCAATTCGATCTTCCAAACAATGGATGAATTGATGGAATTTTCTCCCGCTTTTGTGGATGTTACTTATCATCGGGAAGAATATGTTTTCCGTGATGCGGGTAATGGATTACTCGAAAAACACGTGGTCAAAAAACGACCAGGAACGGTTGGTATCTGCGCTGCGATAAGCAATCGATACAAAGTAGATACGGTGCCACACATCATCTGCGGAGGATTCACACGAGAAGACACCGAAGACGCGTTGATCGATCTGAACTTTGTCGGTCTTGAAAACGTGCTCATTCTTCGTGGTGATCCTATCAAAAGTGAAGGTCGCTTTAAACCTGAACCGGAAGGCCACGCATTCGCTGTTGATCTTGTCAAACAAACGGTGGATATGAACAATGGAAAATACCTTGATCCGGATTTGAAGGACGTTCAGAAAACAAATTTCTGTATCGGTGTTGCGGGTTATCCTGAAAAACATTTTGAAGCGCCGAACAGAAAATCAGATCTCCGATACCTGAAAGCAAAAATTGATGCCGGTGCTGAATACATCGTCACTCAAATGTTTTACGACAACCGCGCGTATTTCAAATTTGTGAAAGAGTGCAAAGAATTCGGCATCAACGTGCCGATCATTCCCGGGCTCAAGCCACTGGGGGCAAGATCACAACTCAGCATCATACCGCATCATTTTCACATCAATCTTCCGGATGATTTAGTTCAAATGGTTGAGAAAGCAAAAACCGAAGAGGACGTCAGAAAAATTGGTGTAGATTGGTGTATTGCTCAATCGAAAGAATTGATGGCCGCTGGTGTTCCCGTGCTCCATTATTATACCATGGGCAAAGCGAAGAGCACGAAAGAAATTGCGAAAGCGGTGTTTTGAGGAAGAGGACAGAAGTCAGAGGACAGAGGACAGAGGACAGAGGACAGAGGACAGAGATCAGAGATCAGATGTCGGAACCGTAGCGGCAGAAAATTTTCTGCCAGAACATCGCTAAGCAGAAGTGAGAGGTGAAACGTGAGAAGATGTGAGATGCGAGAATTGAGAAATGACCCAATTAACGGCAAAACCAGAAACCAGAAACTTGAAACTTCTCGAACTTCAAGAAAACATAAGGAGTAAGGAACAAGTTGCGACTATGGAGAACGGCCAACTCTGAACACTAAACTCCAAACTATTCCTCCACCACAAAAGGATCAGAAAATTTC
>JANOVT010000187.1:0-7203 GCA_031417525.1 Flavobacteriales bacterium
TGAATTGAATCTACATCCGCACAACTGTTGCCGCCTGCAGTGAATACGTAGTAAGCCCAATAGGTGCCAATTCCAGGACTAGTGAATTCACCGGAAGGATCAGAAATTCCAGTGCCAATCCAGGTTCCTGTTCCCGGCGTACTCGCAGAATATCCTGTGAGCACTTCCGCAATCTGCTGATCACAAACAGTGATGTCAGGACCTGCTTCCACTATCGGTAGTGGATTCACGAATACAGTGACGTCGTCCGATGCAGTGCAGAGGTTATCGTCAGTCACATTTGCCATAAAAGTAGTCGTGCCTGGAGGAGACGCGAGTGGATTGGTAATGGTATTGTCATCAAGCCATGCTCCAAAATTCCAGAGAATATTGTAAGGGGTAGTTCCTCCATTGATCAATGCATTGAGCTGTGCAGATTCATCAACACATATAGTGATGTTCGCACCAGCGTTGACAACAGGTAAAGGATTAACGGTTACTACAACGTTGTCAGTTGTGAGACAAGTGCCAACTCCTAAAGTGTACGTAATCGTATAAGTATTTACCGTCGAAGGCGTGAATATTCCGCCTGATGTCACAGTTGTTCCCAATGGACCACTCCATGTTCCGCCAGGTGTGGTGGTTGGTAGATTTAATGCCGGTTCATTGTGGCAAATATCAAAATCAACTCCGGCATCTGCTTGAGTTGGATCAACAACAGTCATATTCATGTCGTCGCATCTCTGACAACCTGTGATAGGATTCGTATAACAATAAGTCAAAACAAAAACGCCCGTTCCTGATGGAGTATACGAACCGGAAGCCGTCACATCAGGTGAACCACTCCAGGTTCCTCCTACAGGTGATCCGTTGAGTTGAGTCGCTTGTGGCTGATTGCAAACAGTTAGGTCAAATCCGGCATTCGTAGCTGGTAATGGATTCACAAAAATGGTGACCTGATCAGGATCTGCGCATCCCGCAGCATCAACCATGGTCAGGTTGAATGTTGTCGTAATAAAAAGTGGATCAGTGCTTGGGGTACAACTTAATGCTGGAGAAGTAGCCCCTCCTGTCCACGTGCAGAATGAAGCCGGTCCATTGGGACATGTTGTGCAGACTCCCTGCAGTATGACACTTTCACCAGCACAGATAGTTGTGTCTGAACCCGCATTGGCAACAGGTAGTGGCAATACAGTAACAATCGTTGTGTCGGTTGAAGCACAAGATCCATTGCCTTGTGTAACAATGACATCATCCACCATGGCACCTGACGGCGTATACACACCTGATGCGCTTATGTTCGGTGAACCTGTCCAGGTTCCGGTGGGCAGTTGGATCGATGCCGCCCCCATACATATGGTGGTATCAGGTCCTGCATTTGCTGGTGTTGGATTAATTACACACACCTGCATCTGATCACAAGCATTACAGCCCGTGGTCGCATAGGTGAAACAATAATTCAAAGTAACGCATCCTATTCCCCCGGGAGTAAAGACGCCTGTATTTGTCACGTTAGTGCCGCTCCATGTTCCTGATCCGCCAGGACCAGTGCCACCTGAAGTAGGCGAAAATCCTGTGAGTTGTGTTGCAACAGGTTGGTTACAAAGATTGATATCAGGACCAGCGTTTGTTGGTGGCAGAGGATTTACTACTACCGGAGCTGTGCCTGTTCCTATACATCCATTATCGTCCGTTACCTGAACGGAATAGCTCATAGAAGATGGAGTGTTGGATGTTGGACTGGCGATAAGATTGTTCGTCAGATATTGGTTCGGTGACCACACATAAGATGAATAAGTTCCCGAACCTCCAGTAACAGTAAGTCCGAGAAGTTCACTTTGACCTGCACACATTTCAAAAGTGCCTGATGGATTCACAACAGGCAGTGGATCAATCGTTAAAGTGATTTGACCTGTATCTGTGCAAGAGCCTGATGTCCCGGTAACAGTATAGGTGACAGTTCCGGTTGGATTAGATTGAACGGTATTTCCGGTACCGGAATAGTTGGATAAATAGGTAGCGGGCGACCATGTATATGTTCCAGCTCCGGTTGCCGTTAGTGTGGTTGCCTGTCCGTTACAAATCGTATTGTCGACATCCGAGGCCGAAATTAAAACATTCGGTGCAGGAAGGACATTCATGACATCAGTATCACTTGAAGGTCCGCAAGCATTGGTGGCAGTCAGCGTCGCGTTAAAGCCACCTGATGCTGCGTAAGTAACGTTTGGTGCGGCAAGTGTATTGGCTGTGGCTGGAACCCCACCGGCGAAGGTCCAGGCATAACTGAGAATCGGAAGATTACATGGATCAACAATTCCCGTAGGTGTGCCACCTGTTCCTACACAAACACTGGATGGTGTGGTTACATCAACAACAGGAACAGTGTTGACAGTGATCACTTCGCTGTCTTCAAAAATTCCACACGAATTAGACATTTGTAACCTCAATGTATATACACCAACGCTGGTCAAAGAAAATGTCGGTTCGAGCGAACTTGCGTTTGTTGCTCCTGTGAAGGAATAGGTGCCAAGATCGGGATCGCATGGTAAATCAGTGTAATCGACTAGCCAAGTGGTGGAAGTTCCGCAACTGTTTGGACTGATGCTGGTATTGTCAGTTGTGACAGCCATTGGGAAACAACCGTCATTGTCATTGACGGTGAAAACGGGTGTTGGCGCGAGTTCGATACAGACGTCATGAGTAGTGGTAGAGCTTCCGCAGGCGTTTGTTGCAACCAATGTGACAGTATATGTGCCGGGTGCAGTATATACATGCGATTGATTCGCTAACGAAGCAACAGTAACCGGAGCCGAAGCATCGCCAAAAGTCCAGGTATATGTTCCGCTTTGATTGCAGGAGTTGTTATATCCAGGAATAGAGGTGTTGATGAAAGTTACCGAAGTATTTACACATGCCGGCACCGGCGTTGGCGTAAATCCGGATACTGGTGCACTATACACTTTTACCGGAAAAATGGTGGCAACAGATTGGTCACAGTTGTTTGTTGCGGTAATTGAAAAAGTATATCCGGTTGGATTAGTGGAACAAGAAGAACCCGAATAAGTGTGGCAAATATCATTGGGTGGTGGGTGATTCAATAGCTGCGTCGGAGAACCATCGCCAAAATCTACGAGATAGGTAGTAGATTCATGATTAGCAGCATAGTTATTCAATGGAAAACAAATGGTGAGTGGACCACAACCTTGTGTACCGCCGGGATTGGCCGCTCCGATAGATGGATTAGTGATGTTCGATACATAATATGTCTCACTATCGGTGCACCCGTTTGAACCAGTTACAGTATAAACAAGGTCAAAAACATCATTTCCGGTGTAGGTGTGTGAAACGCCCTGAGGTGAAGCGGCTCCAGTCCAGTTTCCACTACCATCTCCCCAATCAATTGTGTAATTTGTATTACCCGTGGTTGTTCCTGCATCAAAAACGGTGGTGGTGAATGTCGGATCTCCATTGCAATTGGTAAAATTGGAAATCGGATCAGTAAGTTCAACATCCGGAATTCTCTTCACGAGAACACCGGCGACATACGTGTCAATACAGCCATTCGCAGCTTCCACAGTCAATGTCACTGTGAAATTTTGATTCCCTGTTCCAATGGCTGAATCAAAAGTATGAGTCGGATTCTGTGCAGATGAAGTTGGAGAGCCATCTCCAAAATCCCAGGTATACTGGCAACTCGGACAAGCCGTGGTGGTATTCGTAAAAACAATGGGCGTATTCGCACAAGGTGTATTATTCGGAGCGTAGGTGAAATTGGCAGTTGGGGAAGGTAGAACAGTAACGATCACCTGATCTGTTTCTCCACCACATCCATTGTTGCTGAGCGTCACGGTATAGGTAGTAGTGACTGAAGGTGTCGCGATCGGATTGGCGATTGTGGCATCATTCAACGAGCCGGCTGGTGACCAGCTATAAGTCACACCAGGAGGACCCGGATTCGGATTAGCTGCTGTCGGACTGCCGCCAATTTGTATTCCGACACCCGAACAGGTAGTAACATTCGGACCTGCATCAGCATTGCACTGTGCATTCGAATCGTATGAAAACAAAGTTAGGCCTGCTAAAAGCGGGCACAAGAAAGATAGGATGTTCCAGATGGGTAACAAGCAGTAGTTCAGTTGATGATGGGTTCAAATTTAATCAAATAGGCTAACGAAAGTTTGTTTTCCGTTCAAATACAGCTGTTAGACTTCCAACATCCGGTTGTTGGTTGCATTTGGTTGTACATTTTTTTCAATATCTCACGGCCATCAATCACTTTCCTTTCCTGCCAGTTTGAGTTTTTATCTGGCTATTCACGTGCTGCTATGGTCGATTCAGTAGGGATCGTATTTGTTCATGGCGCGTTTCGAGAAGTCAGGAAATTCAACAGAACGAAAATTTGTATACATTCGACTCACCAATTTTTTGAAACCAATACCACAATGTCCATGAAAACCATTTTACTTACATTTCTCGCTTGTTTTGTCTCACTCACTGCTATGATCGCTCAATGTGAAGCAGATCAATCAGAGATTTCCTTTTCTATTACGTGTACGTCCGAAGATTGTGCTTTTTCTGTTGCTGCCTACAGTACTGATTTTTCAGTAGTCTATTTTAATGGAAATTATAATGACTTAACCGCCGATGTTTCGGATCAGTTTTGTATACCCTCAGACGAATGCCTTGTATTGTATATGTATTACAACGGTTTCGATGTAAATTATGAATTTCCATATAGCATCAGCAAAAATGGAATTGAAGAAGTGAGTGGCATGTTAGATTTTTTCAGTCAAGAAAACTACATAAATTGTCCTTCTGGTTCCCTTTGCAATACACCAGCACAAATCAACGGTGATGGTACTTTTACAACTGTAGTGGATGACATGTGGTACAGTTTTACCGCACCAACTACCGGGTTATATCATATATCTACGTGCTCTGATAATACATGCGATACGAAGATTTGGGTTTACGAAACATGTCCGTGGAATATTGTGGAAGGTCCACCAGGTACATATGCATACAACGACAACGCCAACTGCGGATTACAGGCTGATACAGATCTATCGCTCGAAGGTGGTGTTAGTTATTTGATCAGAATCGGCGACAATCTCGACAATTGCACAGACCCGATCACTTTTACATTTGCCTATGCAGGTTTAATTAGCGGTTGCATGGATCCGCTAGCATGCAATTATAATCCTCTCGCGCAGACTGAAGCTACTTGTATTTATTATCCAAATCCCGACTGTTCTTCTCCTGATCTGGTGATGAATGTGGAGACTTTGCTAACTTCATTATATGTTATGGATGTACAAGCTACTGCTTGTGATGTAGAAGAAGGCCAGGTAACAGGCGATGGTAATAGGTCGGTGATCACTTTTTCAGTCAGAATAGATAATATAGGTGAAGCCGATTATTATATTGGTAATCCTGCGGATAATCCTGAGATGTTTGAAGTGGTTAATTGTCATGGTCACACTCACTACGCCGGTTATGGCGATTACCGATTGATGGACATGCAGGGAAACATTATTCCTGCCGGACATAAGAATGGATTCTGTGTGATGGATCTCTGCGGATTTGGCCAATACAATTGCGGACAGATGGGGATTTCTGCCGGTTGTTTTGATCAATACGGTGCCGGCACCAGTGGCCAATGGTTCGATGTTACTGATGTTCCGGACGGAACATATCGTGGACTGGTTACTGTGAATCCGCTGCATCTTCCCGATGCACTTGGTCGTCAGGAATTTGATTATGATAACAATACTTATATCTTTTGTTTCGATTTATATACTGCAACCAATGGAACAAGAGCGTTCACACTGTTGAGTGATTGTCCGTCTTATTATGATTGTCTCGGAGTTGAAAATGGCATCGCACAGGTTGATTGTGAAGGCGTTTGTGATGGTCCATCGGTTTGGGGTGATGTGGTTTCGGATGCGTCATTAAATAGTCAGGATTTAACACAATACCTATCCATGCTTTCTCAACAAAATAATCTTGTGACAACATGCAATGATTTGAGTGCAAATGGTTCACTAACTGTTTATGATCTCGCTCTCGCCAATATGTGTATGGGCGAAAGCACACAGGGTGGTAATTCGGCCTGTAATTTTCCTCACAATATCCTCAGTATGTCCGGGCCTTGTGGCATGGCAATTACCAATGTCAATTTCCAAGAAGGTTATGTGGATGTTGAATTAAAATCAGGCTTGCACGACGTAATAGCCTACCAATTTACCATCGATGGAATTGTAATCAGCAATGTAGTAAGTCTCAGCGATGGCGTTGTGTTTCCATGCGCTGTTGGTTTTAATCCATTTACTAACTCTGTCTTTGCAATGGGGGAGTATGGACACCAATTAAATAATACCAACATTCCTTATCCGGTGTGCAGAATTTATTATAGTCAGGTTATTGCGAATACCATTTGCATTACAGGGATTACGGATATAGTCAATGCCCAACGCTCCAGAACAGCCAGCTATATCTATGGTGATTGTTTTGACGCCACTGCTTTCAGCACAAATGATATTCTGTTAAAAGGTGAAATTAGTGTGATGCCAAATCCGGTTTCTGACCTGGTAACCTTCACGATGAATCGTTTTGTCTCAACACCGAAAGAACTTGTATTGCGCGATCACATCGGAAAACTCATTCAGGTTATTCCTGTGCCTCAGGGTAGTCATCAGGTAATGTTTGATATGAGTATTTTACCTTCAGGCATCTATACGGTAAGCTCCGCAAGGAACGACGAACTCTCCAATGTGGTGAGGTTGATGAAACTGTAGAAAGAATGCTTGTTATGCTTTTGCCGTGCATTAAGTGAAGAACAGAACGAAAATGAGAAAATCAAGTTACTCATTGTCGTTCTCTTTTTCACTGTATTTTTTTTGCTTGAAAATGGAGTTTCAATCTAGAATATTTCAATGTCCAAAACTCTCCGAATCTCGGCTCCTCGGTGTATCTCGGCGAGAAATATTGCTTTAGTCGAGCGAAGCGAGATATTTATTCATTTGAATTATTTTGTTTCGCGCCGAGATTCGCCGGGGAGCCGAGATTCGGAGAGCATAACAGAAAATGCGTCTACTTGTCCGTACACCAAATTTAGCAGAACGTAAATAGGTTATAATCAGGGGGTGTAGAGTTGCTAAAAATATAGCAACATGAAGATCGTAGAATTTTTCAAACATTTCCCTGATGAAGCAGCGTGCAAGT
>JANOVT010000188.1:0-3566 GCA_031417525.1 Flavobacteriales bacterium
ACAATCAAGTGATTTTTTGCGCCACCGAGTGCTGTGCATCTTTTCAAATTGGAAGTGGCGCGTCTATAGACAATTTTCGCAACCTTCGTTGAACCTACAAATGAAACTGCTTCAATATCCGGATGATCGCAAATCGCTTCCACAATTTCTTTATCACCATTTACGACATTGAAAACACCATCCGGCAATCCGGCTTCTTTTAATAATTCAGCAATGCGACTGGCAGAAATAGGCACCTGTTCACTTGGTTTCAGGATCATACAATTTCCCAAAGCGATTGCATTCGGTATAGTCCAATGTGGAACCATATTCGGGAAGTTGAAAGGAGAAATGGAAGCGACAACACCGAGTGGTTTGTGTTCCACCCGACACTCAACACCTTTACTTACTTCCAGCAATTCACCGGAAATAAGTTGAGGAAGTGAGCATGCAAATTCGGTGAGCTCAATACTCTTTTCAACTTCGGCTCGTGCCTCGTCCATGGTTTTGCCATTTTCATGATGCACCAATGTGGCGAGTTCCATCATGTGTTTTTCCAAAAGTGTTTTGTAGCGATAAAAAATCTGAACACGCTCTTTAATAGGAGTAGCACTCCACGCAGGAAAAGCGGATTTGGCGGCAGCAACGGCATCATCCAATTGTGCAGATGTCGAAAGAGGAACAGTAGAAATAGTCTCGCCGGTGAGCGGCGAAGACACATCCATTTTATTGAGTACTGACTGAATGAATTTTCCTGACACATAATTTTTCACTTCAGGATATTTCAATGTTGTTGTTTCCATAATTGTTTGATTGATCGAGTAAATGTAGAATAAGTTCATCTCCATCCGTTGCCTATCCAATTCAGGTTGAGCAGCAGCGCCTTGAAAATCTTTTGACACTCTCAAAAGAACTTGGTGTATAAAATACACTTAGTCTAAATTGGTCGCGGATTATTTTCGCAATGTAAAACCCAACTTGCTAGGATTTCAGGAATCTGAATGCAAGTCAAACCTGTTCATCAAATAAGAGCTCAACACATGATTAAATATTTGCATACCCATCCGTGGAAAATTATTGAAGAAGGATTTAAGAGAAAACATCATCGCTCCTCGGAAAGTATTTTTTCTATTGGTAATGGACGATTTGGCCAACGTGCGAATCATGAAGAGCGATTTACCGGGCCGTCTTTGCAAGGCAGTTATGTTGCAGGGGTTTATTATCCGGATAAAACACGTGTCGGATGGTGGAAAAATGGTTATCCCGAATATTTTGCGAAGGTTCTGAACAGCACGAATTGGATTGGCATTCATGTATGGGTAGATGAAGAAGAAGTGGATTTTGCGACATGCATTACATCCAATTTCAGGCGTGAGCTTGACATGAAGGAAGGTTACCTTTTTCGTACGTTCAACATTGAGATGCCTTCAGGTAAAATGGTTCACATCGAAGCAACAAGATTTTGTTCGATGGCAGATGACGAAACTGCTGCGATAAAATATTCAGTGACGCCACTGAATTTCACGGGCATGATTCGCTTTCAGCCATTTCTCGACGGAGATGTGAAGAATCATGATTCTAACTATGAAGAAAAATTTTGGGAACCAATTGCACATGAATCAAGTTTGGGTGAAGCTTGTCTGATAACAAGAACCAGAAAAACCGAGTTTGATGTTGCAGTTGCCATGAAGCTTCAGTTATTTCTGAAGGGCAAAGAAGTGATACCTTCCTATCACTTTTCTTCAGAAGAGTTTTTTGCAGAGAATAATTTTGAGAAAGGTGTAAATCAGGGAGAAACAGTCACACTCATTAAGTACGTTGGAGTGGTTTCATCATTGAATTATGAAAAAACAGTATTGGGTGAAGCGAGTAAGTCTGCTGCGCAGAGAGCTCGCATGAAAGGTTTCGATCTGATGCTTCAGGAACAAAAGGAAAAATGGGCAGAGATCTGGAAGTTGGCCGATATCATCATTGAAGGAGATGATGAAGCGCAGCAAGCCATTCGATTCAATATTTTTCACTTGAATCAAACATACACCGGAGAAGATTCAAGGCTGAACATCGGGCCAAAAGGATTTACCGGAGAGAAATACGGAGGCTCAACCTATTGGGATACAGAAGCGTATTGTCTGCCCTTTTACATGAGTACAAAAAAGCAAGAAGTAGCCAGACAGTTATTGGTATATCGTTATAACCAGCTTGGTCGTGCAATAGAAAATGCAGAGAAGTTGGGTTTTAAAAACGGCGCAGCGTTGTTCCCGATGGTTACTATGAATGGTGAAGAATGCCATAATGAATGGGAAATTACTTTTGAGGAAATACATCGCAATGGTGCGATTGCCTATGCAATTTATAATTACGTAAAGTACACGGGAGACAAACAATACCTTTCTGATTGTGGATTGGAAGTATTGATTGCCATTGCGAGATTTTGGGCGCAGCGTGTTCATTGGAGTGAAGCTAAAAAGCAATATGTAATGCACGGCATTACAGGGCCGAATGAGTATGAGAACAATGTCAACAACAATTGGTATACGAGTTATTTCGCAAGATGGTGTCTGTTGTATTGCATCGAAGTAATCAATCAGATTAGAAATGAGAATGAGTCTGTTCTGAATGATAAATTCAATCAGATCAAATTTGATGAAAAGGAAGAATTGAAAAAATGGCAACACATCACTGAGAATTTTTATCTCGGACAAATTGAAGGCACTTCGATTTTTTTACAACAAGATGGATTCCTTGACAAGGAATTAAGAAATGCATCGACACTTGATGAAACCGAACGTCCAATAAATCAACATTGGAGTTGGGACAGAATTCTTAGGTCTTGTTTCATCAAACAGGCCGACGTTTTGCAGGGACTTTATTTTTTCGAAGATGATTTTGATCTTAGCACGTTGAAAGCCAACTTTGATTTCTACGAGCCAATGACAGTGCACGAGAGCTCTTTGTCGCCCTGCGTGCATTCAATACTTGCTGCTCAATTGGGCTACGAAGAAAAGGCTTATGAAATGTACTTGCGCACATCACGACTTGATCTCGACGATTATAACCACGAAGCACATGAAGGATTACACATCACAAGTATGGCCGGGACATGGATGAGTATTGTCCAGGGATTTGGTGGAATGCGAGTGATGAATGATGAGATTCAATTTTCGCCAATCCTGCCAAAGAAATGGAAGAGCTACGCGTTCAATGTTCTTTTCAGAGGCAAAATCATTCATGTGAAAGTTGACGAATCGGGCTACACTATTAATTAATAAAATGGTTGTCCGCCGTCATACATCAACAGCTAAAAATTCATCGTTTCAACGGCGCAGATTTCATTGCACCTGAGAGAAGAGGCTATGCAAGCTCAATTCTTTTCTTTCTGTTCTTTTTTTCTTGATAAAAAAAGAACCAAAAAAAGCGAGGCTGTTGAGGAAATTCTTGAAATCCACGCCACTTCCGGGCCAAGCAAATCCAATCCCTACGGGACTCACTTTTTCAAAAATGCCAAACTAAAAACTGAACTACCAAATTCTGGGTTGACATTTTTGAAATCGTTCGTCAAACATGGATTTGTCTTTTGCCCTTGTCGG
>JANOVT010000189.1:0-1898 GCA_031417525.1 Flavobacteriales bacterium
GCGCAAGCCCTGCTCGGTGATCAGCAGGACTTCGGCTGCGCCCCGCAAGCTCCCCTGGCGGGCGTGATGCTTTCGGACTTGCTGTTTTGTGCACTTATTTCCACTGCTTTCAATTCAGCTACACTTTCAATGAGCTGTACATTCAGAGTGAGTTCCTTTCCGGAGTTGAGAAGCAAATTCGTAAAAACAAGCGGCTCATATCCGATCATCACTACCTGAATACTTTGTCTTCCGACCGGTACTTCTTCCAGGCGGAAATTTCCATCTATATCTGAGGCTGTTCCTTTTACGGGATCCGAATCCATTAATACAATTGTAGCTCCCGGAATCGGGAACTGACTTTGTTTGTCAATCACCACCCCACGAACAGTTGTTGTGGTGATCTCGATAACCTGCGATTGCATCTTCGAAGAAATTACAAAGGAGAGCATTAAAAATAAAAGTCGTTTCATATCAGTGGTATAAGTATGGCGCAAAGATGTGGTCAACATTTTCATCAGTTTAGTGAAATGAAAATGAAATGTCATAATAAGAGGTTGAATTGCGAGCATAGTTTTCTGCGATGTTTTTGAAGTTGCAAAAGAATCATTGCTTACTGTTGATTCGATTGAATCAGCAGTAAATCCAAGTAATTTGTACTTTTCAGATGAATTCTGAAATTCATTCTGCGCAGTTCCGCGAGAAACAAAGAGTAATCACCAAAATTGAAAAACCCCTTCATCTCTGAAAGGGCTCTTCAAGTTGTTTCGAAATAACCACGACAACAAAACCTGTAATGTCTTTTAGACCTTTTAAACCTTAATCATCATGAGATGGCTCACGTTTGAGCCCCATTTGTGTTGTGTGATTCTTGCTGTCAAAAGTATCTGGATGATTCAGCGTACGCTGTTAATTGGCGGTTAAGTGTCGTTAAAAGTCGTTAACCATTCCTTTTAACATTTCCACATGGGTGTTCTTTGACAAAAGAAAAGAACGAGATTTGTTCAACGATCAAAGTCGAATCACCCGAATTTGATCGCTGTCGTTTTCCTACATGAAAGAACGTTACATCCAATTGTTGATTGCCGTCAGCACCGTTGCGGTTATTGGTCTCATCGCCATTCAGGTTTATTGGGTGAACAATACCTTCACACTGCGGGAACAAGACTTTGCGGGAGCAGTGAGCAAGTCATTGAATACTGTCTCACTTAAACTGGAAAAACTTGAGTTGCAGCAATTGGCGCAAATGGAAACTTCTGCTCCTTCTGTTTCGATCAGCGCGCAAAGTGACAGCACTATTATTCTAGACTACGGCATGCAAGGCGTCGATGTAGTTCCAGGTCCGGATGCGATCAGCGCAAATGACTCGGTGAAATACAGTGGTCTTAAGAATGATGGAGTCGATCAGGGAAAAATTCTTTCTCAGTCCGGCATACTGGATGACATCATGGGAGGATTATTTGAACTCGATATATATAAAAGCATTGCTGATCGTGTTGATACAACCAAACTTGATTCAATGTTGACTGCTGAATTCGAAGACAAAGGAATCAAGGCGAGGTTTATCTACGGCGTTTTCAATAAACTACATCAACCGGAAATCATTTCAGATGAAAATGCGGAATACTCAGAGAGCATTCTGAATGAGGGCTACAAAGCTTTGCTTTTTCCTAACGATCCGATTGCGGATCCTAATTTTCTGAGAGTGTGGTTTCCAAATCAACGTCGCTATCTTTTAAGTACCATGTGGTTGATGCTGGCAACCTCTGCAGTGCTGTTAATCGTCATCATGTTTTTGTTCTCCTTTTCTATTCGCACTATTTATCGCCAAAAAAAGCTGAGTGAAATCAAGAATGATTTTATCAATAACATGACACATGAATTGAAAACTCCAATAGCCACAATCTCTCTGGCATGTG
>JANOVT010000190.1:0-13173 GCA_031417525.1 Flavobacteriales bacterium
ACTTGCACGCTGCTTCATCAGGGAAATGTTTGAAAAATTCTACGATCTTCATGTTGCTATATTTTTAGCAACTCTACACCCCCTGATTATAACCTATTTACGTTCTGCTAAATTTGGTGTACGGACAAGTAGACGCATTTAAAACAAACCATAACGAAACAATTACAATACCCAATTCTCATTTTTTCTCAACATCATTTTCTATTACTGAAAACAAAACAAAACCCAAAGAGTCTACTAAATGAGGATGCGATTTCTAACGACAATTGCGCTGTGTTTTTTATTTAGCACCCTATCTGCGCAGACTTTTGACCTCGGCAGTTGGAATATTCTGAATTTAAAATATAGTCATGACGAAAAATTGAGTTTTTTTGGTGAAGCACAATTGCGTTCATTAAAATTTTACAACAACTTTCACTATTACGAATACAAGGGCGGTATTAACTACAAAGTTCATAAAAATGTAAACCTTAATTTAGGTGCAGGCAGTTACCAAACTTTCAAAGAAGGCGGAGATTTTGTTTTGCCTAAAAATAATGATGAATTTAGAATTTGGCCTCAGGTTGTTCTTTTTCAATCAATCGGCAAACTAAAAATAGAACAACGCTATCGTGCAGAATTTAGATTTACAAGTAATGGCTATCGCAACCGTTTTCGTTACAGACTTGGTGTTTCTTACCCATTTGGAAAGGAACGAAATGAATACAAACCCTTTCAAGTTAGTGCAAGTAATGAACTATTTTTTACAGACAAAGAACCTCATTTTGAAAGAAACAGAATGTTACTTGCATTAAACTACAAACCATCAAAAGCGACAACCATACAAATTGGCTATTTACATCAGTTCGACTACAAAATAAATGATGAAACAGGTCGTGACTTTTTTCAAATAGGTTTTTACATAGAATTCATGCGAAAGACCGCACCAAATAAGTCCATTGACACAGACATCAAAGACAATTAAATCCCAATGGCGCTGGTTTAGCGCAGCGTAACTCCCGAATGCATCGGGACCGAAACTCGTGAGGGCCTGTGGCCTGTATCCTGATTTTTTTTTAACCACAGAGTCGCGCAGAGTCACACAGAGTTTTTCATTGTGAATGCAAGCGCACCTCTGGTTGTAGAGACGTTGCACTGCATCGTCTCCGAAGGAGAACCCTCCAAATGAAAAGAGAAACCCATGGCGCTGGTTTAGCGCAGCGTAACCAGTGCCTATACTCGTGAGGGCCTGTGGCCCGGATCCTGATTTTTATACAACTCGAAACTGTGATCTTCTGAGACGTTGCAGTGCAACGTCTCTACGAACGGTGCATCCCATTCATCGAAAATGAAAAATATTTTGCTAAACTTTGCCGCACTTTGCGGTTAAATAAAATCAGGATCCGGGCCACAGGCCCTCACGAGTTTCGGTCCCGATGCATTCGGGAGTTACGCTGCGCTAAACCAGCGCCAGTGGGATTACCACGCTATTCCTCAAATGCTGTGCTCCCTACTCTCAATGGCGAACATTCCAGTTCAACATTTTTCAAAATACCTGTTTTAAGGCATTGTACAGAATAACTCTAAACAAGTCCTTTGTGCCGTCGATCTCGAATTTAACATCACTATGAAAAAAACAATCGTGCTTATCTCTGTTTTCAGTATTGTCCTATTTTCAGTTACTCAGGCACAACAAATCGACACCACAAAGATTGTCATTCTGAACGAAGTCACCATCAATGCAGCCCAGTCCTTAGGCGGAATGGAGCGCATGCCGGAGATAAAAGACAATGTCATTTATGCTGGTAAAAAAACCGAAGTCATACTACTGGATAAAATAAATGCCGACCTCAGCACGAACAACACCCGTCAGGTTTTTGGAAAAGTACCTGGCATGAGTGTATGGGAAAATGACGGTTCCGGAATTCAGGTGGGCGTGGCAACAAGAGGATTGAGCCCCAACCGTTCCTGGGAATTTAATGTCAGGCAGAACGGCTACGATATTTCTTCAGATGTTTTTGGTTATCCTGAATCGTATTACAGTCCTCCCATGGAGGCATTAGGAAAAATTGAAGTAATACGCGGAGCGGCGTCTTTACAGTACGGTCCGCAGTTTGGTGGATTACTCAACTATCAAATTAAAAAGGGAAATCCAAACAAACCTATCTCTTTTGAAACACAACAAACGGTTGGTTCTTATGGTTTGTTCAACACGTACAATGCTATTGGCGGAACGCACAAAAAGTTTTCCTATTACGGTTTTCTTCATCACCGCACGGCAGATGGATGGCGCGAGAACAGCCGATACACTATTTACACAGGATATTTTTCAGCAAACTATCAACTCACGAAAAAAATAAACATCGGAGCAGAATATACAAAGATGGATGATAAAAGTCAGCAGCCCGGAGGACTTACAGATGCTCAATACAATGACAATCACCGTCAATCATTCCGGGAAAGAAACTGGTTCAGCACTCCCTGGAATGTTGCGTCGCTTACAATTAAATATGATATTTCGCAGTCTGTTAATTTGCAAATCAAATCATTCACAACTGTTGCTGAGCGAAACAGCGTTGGTTTTACAAACGCCATCACAGTAAATGACAGCATCAATTCAACCACTCTTCAATACAATCCGCGACAAGTGGATAGAGACTATTACAAAAATTACGGAACAGAAGCACGCGTATCCTGGAAGTACAAATTATTCGGCAAAGAAAATATTTTTGCAGGAGGAATCAGAGCCTACATCGGCAGCACAAAAAGAAATCAATTGGGTATCGGAACAACAGGCGATGATTTTGATTTAACGCTCACAAATCCAAAGTACGGACGCTCATTGGAATTCGCAACAACAAATTATGCTGCCTTTGCTGAAAATATTTTCCTCATAGGAAAACGCCTGAAAGTAGTACCGGGTATTCGTTTTGAGTATATTGAAAATAAAGTGGACGGATACATCAATACCACACAAACAGGGACGCTGACTTCAGACAAAAGAATACGTCAAATTCTACTTTACGGAATCGGAAGTGAATTTATAGTTACAGAAAAAACAAGCCTATATGGCAATTATTCTCTTGCATATCGCCCTGTAACATTTTCAGAACTTACTCCTTCTGCCACCACCGAAATTATTGACCCAAATCTGAAAGATGCAAGCGGGTTCAACGCAGATTTTGGTTATAGAGGAACTGTAAAAAACTTTTTGAACTTTGATGTTGGTGTGTTTTATCTGCACTATGGCAATCGTATCGGCACTCTCACACAAAATAGCGCACCGTTCAAAACGAACATAGGCACATCCGTAAGTAAAGGCATTGAATCCTATATTGAAATAGATGTTGTGAAAATGTTTACAGAGAAATCAAAATTTGGCGGCATCAGCATTTTTGCGTCCAATTCTTTCATCGACGCAAAATATGTCCAGTGGAATAATCCCGCCATTGAAAGCGACCTTGCAAAATCAATTGAAGACAAGCGAGTGGAAAACGCACCTCAATATATTCATCGCTTCGGAGCGACCTATTATCTGAAAGGATTTTCTGCAACGTGTCAATTAAGCAGTGTTGGAGATGTGTTCACAGATGCAGCAAATACTGAAACACCAAATGCAACAGGAACAATTGGAAAACTTTCCGGCTATCAGGTGATGGACGCATCGCTTTCATACAAGTTCATGGAACGCTTTACATTAAAAGCTGGTGTAAATAATCTTGCAGATGAAAAATATGCAACCCGCAGGGCAGGTGGTTACCCAGGTCCCGGCATCATTCCAGGAAACGGCAGAACTATTTTTGTGAGTCTGAGAGCATCCATCTAAAGCGAAAGGGAGTATCATAAAACAGCGTTAGGCAACCATACATTGACCTCCCTTTACCAACTCACAGACGACTTACCAAAGGTTTCTCCCTGGCACACCTCGTAGAAACCTTTTTGCATCTATCGAACGGATGCCACATGGTAGTCACTATGTGAAGAATCCCGCAAGCTATTCAAGTCAAGAAGAACCAAATGCGAGTTTCGGGATACAATCGATATGCGTCGGAATGAGTACTTCCGATACACCCCATGGATGTGAAATGTTCCATCCTAAATTTTGCATGGGTCGCCATCGCCTGTCGGAGAACAACTTCACACAACTTGCAGGTTGGTGAATTGATCTGGTTAAGGCCCAATGTTTTATGATTAACTTCGTTGCTTGTGTTTAAGACCACTGTGCCAACCCGCAGTAACGTGATGCGTGATGCTTGGGCGACATACAAACTCTGCACACTGATGCAAGAAATTAACCTTCACAATGACAAAATCAAAATGTTGGCATAACTTTCAATGACTAAACTTGAACAATATTTCAGAACGGACAGAATGAGAAAGACAATCATAACCATTGGGCTTATCCTAGCTTCAATAATAATTATTCAATCTTGTAAAAAAGACAAAGCTAATTCAGATGCAGACAATGCTCTATACGGCGAAATCACAGCAGGTGGATTTACCTATTATCAGAGTGGTAATCTTTTATCAGGCGTTTCGCCAAGTCCTCACGGATCCTTTAAGTTGCGTTTTAACTCTACTGCATTCGCAGCACTTGATAGCACTGGTGAACTTCCAACCGGAAGTAGTTTCCCAACAGGTTCAATCATTGTAAAAGAAATTTTTAGCGGTAGCAACATCAACCTGTATGCAGTTATGAAAAAAGACCCTTCAAATGGAAATGCTGGAAGAAGCTGGGTGTGGGCAGAATTCAATACCAACGGTTCGGCTGCGTTTAGCGCCAGTAAAAAAGGTGACGGTTGTATAAGTTGTCATAGTGGTTCGACCAACAGAGATTTAACCAGAACGTTTGACCTCCATTAACATTTAAAACAGTCTATACAGCACATTACTTAATCAGAATCTAACCATGCTTATGCAACTATTCATATTCATAATTTTAATAAGCACAACCGTTACGACAAACGCACAAAACTTTGTGTGGGCAAAATCATTGGGCGGCTCAAACAGTGATTATTCTGCTTCCATTGCAATTGATGGAACCAGTAATGTCTACACCACAGGCTATTTTTTGGGAACTGCTGATTTTAATCCCGGTGCAGGTACGGCCAACCTAACTGCAACAGGACAAAGCGACATATTCATTTCAAAGTTAGATGCAAGTGGTAATTTTCTTTGGGCTAAACGAATTGGTGGAAACAGTTGGGATGACGCTTCGGGGATTTCGATTGATGGCACAGGCAATATTTACGTAACAGGGCATTTTAGTGGAACAGTGGACTTTGACCCGGGCGCAGGGACTACTAACTTAACTTCGGCAGGGGCTTATGACATATTTATTTGCAAATTAGATGCAGCCGGAAACTTTGTGTGGGCAAAAAGAATTGGCAACAATAATGGTGATTACAGTTGGTCCATTGTTCTTGATGCAATGAACAACGTTTATATTACCGGGCAATTTTTTGGCACAGTAGATTTTAATCCAAATGCCGGCACCTCAAATATGACATCCGCCGGAGGATATGATTTTTTCATTTTAAAGTTAGATGCAACAGGAAATTTTGTGTGGGCAAAAACGCTAGGCGGATTAAATCCTGATGTTGCCTATGCTGTTTCGGTGGATGCGAGCGGCAATGTGTTTACAACAGGCGGATTTAATGGCACCGTTGACTTTGACCCGGGTGCAAGTGTTTTTGCTTTAAGTTCCGCTGGCAGCGAAGATGTTTTTGTTTTAAAATTAGATGCGTTAGGAAATTTTGTTTGGGCTAAAACTTTTGGTGGGATTAATTTTGATTCGGCAAATTCAATCTCAGTAGATGGGTCAGGAAATATCTATACTATAGGTACTTTTGCAGGAACCGCCGACTTCGACCCCAATGCCGCTATAACCAATATAACATCTTCAGGTTTTTACGATGTTTTTATTTCCAAATTAGATAATACAGGAAACTTTATTTGGGCCAAAAACTTAAATGGTATTGATTACGAAGATGCCTTTTCAATCAATACTGATATGACTGGTTGTGTGGTTTTTTCAGGTTGCTTTAGTTCTACAGTTGATTTTAATCCCGGAGCAGGTGTCTATAATTTAACACCCACAGGCACACAAGATATTTTCATTTCAATGCTAGACAATGCCGGCAATTTCATGTGGGCGGTAGATTTAAAAGGGAATAATAACATTGGCTGTGGAATATCCATTCTTGTGGATACTTCGAATAACATTTACACGACTGGGTTCTATTCTTCCACTGTTGACTTTAACCCCGACGCCGCAACATTTAATATAACAGCATCAGGGCAAGAAGATATTTTTATTCACAAAATGAACTATGTCAATAGTCAGTTGCCAATAGAACTAATTTTTTTCAATGTTAAAGCAATTCATAATAAAAACGTTCTATCCTGGACAACGGCAAGCGAAATAAGCAACGATTATTTTACGCTGCTAAAAAGCAACACTGGGAATAATTTTGAAAACATCGGAACAGTCAATGGAGCAGGCAATAGCGCGCAAACACTAGATTATTCATTCGAAGATCAAAATCCGTTTAATGGGATTAACTACTATCAATTGCAACAAACAGATTTTAATGGACAATCAACCTTTTCAAAAACCCTATCAATAAATAATTCATCAGATGGAATCAGTTCTATAATTATTTCGCCTAATCCTGCAAATAATTTCATTCAATTTTCATTAAATCAAAACGAAACGGTTTACAAAATCACAATAACCAATGCGATCGGCAAAATTGTTCTTCGTTCAGAAGATCAGAACATGATTGATATCTCGCATTTATCAAAGGGAATGTATTATATGAAAATAAGTGCAAATGAAAAATCCGTTATCCATAAATTTATCAAGCAATAAATGGGTTTAGATCAAGGGCACTGCTCATAAACTGATTAATGCCGATCGGTGTTGATTGGTCGAAGGCGATGGAAATTAGCTTGTCCCTTCGTAAAGTTCATCAGCCAACGCCATGGAACTCAGTTTTGACCATGTATTCGACGAAAGGAGCTTCGAACTATTTTTTTAAAAAAAACAAATTCATATTTGGTCGATTCGTAAAAGAGATATTTAGAATTACCTTTAAGCAAAATGTTATGATTACAAACGCAATATGACAAAATTGAAATTTTTTCTCTTAGCAACCGCCTCTCTATTCCTTTTGACGAACTCTACTTTTGGACAAGGATGCAGTGATGCAGGCTTTTGTACCATGGACAGTTTTAAACCTCATAGCGCAGACAGTGCAGAAGTCATGAACAACCAACTCAAAATTGGTGCTTTTTTTGGCATGGCAGACTACTCTATTTCTGTTTATGGAAATTATCTTGAATATAATAGACAGTTAGGTAAGAAATTTGGACTTGATGCCAAATTGACAACACTTGCTCAAAACGGAAATGGAATAGCTAGTTTCGGACTTTCCGATGTTTTCATAAATGCAAACTATAAAGCCAATGGAAGTATAAAATTCACTTTGGGTGTAAAAATTCCTTTATCAAGTGCCAATGAATCTTTTGAAAACCTTCCTCTGCCAATGGATTATCAAGCAAGTTTGGGAACATTTGATTTTATATTCGGAATTGGATATGAAGTCAATAAAATTCAATTTGCAACTGCAATTCAACAGCCATTAACCCAAAACGACAATCAATTTATTACTGCAAATTATCCTACAGATTCTAAATTGAAAACATTTCAATCAACAAATAAATTTCAAAGAAGCGGAGATGTTTTGTTGAGAGTATCCTATCCTTTCTCTTTAACCCCGAAATTCAAAATAACGCCAAGTATTCTACCAATATATCACTTGACAAATGACAAGTACACCGACGAGTTTAATATTACAAAAGAGATTGACGGTTCACAAGGTCTTACAATAAATGGAACTACATATTTAGACTATGAAATAAATAGTAAAAACACAATACAATTTAATATGGGGGTGCCATTTGTTGTTAGAGACATTCGGCCAGACGGCTTGACAAGAAGTTTGATTGCGAATTTAGAATACAGAATAAAATTTTAACTGCCACTAGCAGAAAAGGTTTCGTTGCCGCATGCAGTGCAAACAATGAAACCGATGTCGAAAATCCATCGAATAGAGGGTTGCACCGGACTGGGTGCGAGAAAGAGCGAAAAAATTAGACCCCCATGGCGCTGGTTTAGCGCAGCGTAACCAGTGCCTAAAGTCGTGAGGGCCTGTGGCCCGGATTTCGTTTTTTTAACCGCGAAGGGCAGCAAAGTTTCGCAAAGTTCTTTTTGCGAATACAAACGCACCTCTCCGATGGAGCTTATATGCAATCAAGTGCAAAATTGGAATGCGCGGCTTAACTTAATGGCATTCATGAAGCTCCAGAGGAGCGGAATATTCTTAGAGAGGAATGCACGAGCTGATGCCAAGCTCCGTAGGAGCGACATATCCTATTTTATGGATCGTGATAAAAATATCCGAATGCCGCGATTTCATTTCGATGTTTAAAAATATGTCGCTCCGATGGAGCTGGAATGCCCACTTCGGAACACCATGCTACTAACATGTCGCTCCGTTGGAGCTAACAATGCCGCTGGTTTATCGCAACGCAACTCGCGAATGCATCGGGACCGAAACTCGTGAGGGCCGGTGGCCTGTATCCTGATTTTATTTAACCGCAGCAAAGTTTAGCGCAAAGTCTCGCAAAGTTCTTTTTGCGAATGCAAACGCACATTCATCTTTAGAGACGTTGCAGTGCAACGTCTCTGCGAGGGGTGTATCCCATTCATCGAAAAGGAAAAAAAACCTTTTGAACTAAGAACTATAAATACGAATAAAATTCAGCCTTCCGTCCATATTTGCCGTCAGACTTTATCCGGACTACTAAAAACATAGGATGAAAAAATCAATTAAAGTATACATACTGGTTTCGTTTCTTTCAAATGGACTGATGAGTATTGCGCAAGTGAATGCTGATTCGGTGCGACTAAAAATGTTGGCTCGTGCTGCCGCACTTGAATATAAGACCACCTACAAAGCACCACCCGGTGATGAACTCTCACATCATACAGCAGGTTATGCTAAAATTATGTGTTCGGCGATTTTCATCACAGGGCTCACACCAGAATTTGCTGCTGAAAATGTTGGATATTTCTCTTCCCCCTATTCAGAAAGAGCAAAGGTTGGTAAGCCGGTGATCGATTATGAAAAAAAAACAGTTGCAATCACCCTGCCCAGTGGAGTGACACGAACAGCAATTTATACCGGCGACCAAGGCTGTGTTTGTTTGCAAGAAGGCAGTCATTCACTGCACTTCACACCAGTGAAAATTCCTCATCATTTGCCTGATGCTTCCACCATGTGGCCCATGGGAGATGTGTTACCAACAACAGATACTCCTTCAAATATTGACATGAAAAAAATGATGCAGTCAGTAGAATCTGCATTTGCACCGGCAGAAAGTCAAACCGCAGCATTTATTGTCAGCTACAAAGGCAAAATAATTGCTGAAAAATATGGTGAAGGAATTACCATAAACACACCATTAGAAAGTTGGTCCATGGGTAAGAGTCTTTCAGCTACCATCATGGGTATGTTGATTCAAAAAAGAGTCTATACTTTAGAACAACCAGCCCCGATTCCACAATGGCAAGGAAAGGACGATGGAAGAGCCAACATCCGAATCATGGATCTTATGCACATGGCCAGTGGTCTATACTGCCGTGCACCTCAAGACCCTGACTATGATTCGTCAAAAGGTTACCCGGATCATTTGTACCTGTACACAGGAGGTGTCAACGCTTTTGAGTATGCCGCAAACCTCTCTCAACAATATCCACCAAATTCAGTTGGACGCTACAGAAATTCTGATCCCGGTCTTATCAATTATCTCATCCGGCTCGGGATAGAAAACAACGGCGAAAACTATTACACCTACACACAAAAAAACCTGTTCGATAAAATTGGAGTGCACACGATGATTATGGAGACAGACCCCTATGGTAATTTTTTGTTACAGGGCTATGAATATGCTTCTGCCCGTGATTGGGCAAGACTGGGCAATCTTTATTTGCAAGATGGTATTTGGAATGGTGAAAGAATTTTACCCGAAGGATTTACCAAATTTGTAAGCACTGTTACTGAACCCTGGGCAGCAGATGGACGACCAGTTTATGGCGGACTATTTTGGATAAATGAACTTGGAAACTATCCTATTCCAACAGATGCTTACATGATGAGGGGTGCCGGTGGGCAATCAGTAACCATTATACCATCACATGATTTGGTCGTTGTGCGACTTGGTCATTACAAAGGAGAAACGGAGGGATCCAAAGCGTTGAACAAAGCGCTGGTTTTACTCATGGAAGCAATACCTGAATCAAAGAAATAAGAAGAAGCCGACAGGAAGTTCAGCGAGTAACAGCATGTACAATGAGCGCGTTTTTAGTTCACCGAAGAAGGTCGCGATAGCAATCGTGATGTGGTCACAGAAAGTTCAATTTTCGCCATCAACATGTTTGTTGAAAAACCCGACCATTTAAAATCCGTAAATCGTTGAATGAAATCGTCTCCCCTACGAAGAAAATGATTAAGCCAAATCTGCGACACCTTTAGAATGATTTTGCGAATGCGCCTGTCTGATTTATACCATTCGTAACCAAGTTAGCCAAAAACAATTCAATCATTCGAACTATACATCATCCGCGCATCTCTTGATCTTCTCGATTTTGTTTTGATCAATTGCAAAAAATGTTTGACCATCCAGATACCTCTTTTGCTGGTGTAGATATAATTAATCTGATGAGATCTGTCTGTATTCGTTTGGAAATCGATCGTTGAAAGCAATAAATTTCCGTCTGCACTTCCTATAGAATCAATAGGAATGCGAATTATATCAAGAGTTTCCATACTGGCTTCCTGGGGACGCTGTCGTTGCGCATCTATCGTTAAGGCGAATAACAACAAGCTTAAAAAGATAGTGGACTTCTTCATCTGAATCGTGGTTCGGTTGTTCAGACAAAAGTGATCAGGTCTATTTAATATTTAATTACACGATTGAACAAGGTGTTTATAAAAATCACTCACAATTTTTTTGTCTATTTCAAAAAGATCCCTCTTATTCATTCACCAGGTAAAAATCGGGAAATCCAACAGATTCCTTGCATTCGGTCGGGATGACAGCACACGCGGATCATTGGATACGGCCGCGGAGCGCATACCCGTCAACATTGAATCGAAAATTCGTCTAAGAATTTTTTGGCCCGAAGGGCCAAAAAACCCTATACCCAATGAGCGATTGTCATCCCGAGCGAATGCGAGGGATCTCTCGGAATACATGCCTTCATTCATCAAACGTGTCATTGGCAATGAATGCGAGGGATCCCTCCAAATATCACATTTATCTTGCTAGAAGGAAGCGACGGAAAAGCATAATTGCGGTTGGGAATGAAACACTACTTCTTTCACCCCACTAGAAAAGTTAATCAGGAAATCAAACAGATCCCTCGCATTCGCTTATTAAGAAAATGAAAATACAGAAATCATACAGATCCCTCGCATTCGCTCGGGATGACAAGCACGTACAGATTATAGGATGAGGCCGCTTCGCGGCCACATAGCCGCAACCCAAGCCGACTTCCTCAACACCTAATCAAAAAATTGTTGCATCATTTTTTGGCCCGAAGGGTCAAAAAATCCTATACCCAACGAGCGATTGTCATCCCGAGCGAATTCGAGGGATCTGCCCGAGCATCATCATTGCAATTCGTTTGCCTGATCTGATCATGAAAAAAAATAAACTCACCATTTTTTTGTGAAGCAATCCTATAAAAACACATTCGAATTGTATAACATCATGGTGAATTCGTGCCTGCACATTTGCTCCGTGAAAATTCATTCACACAAAAATTTTTAAGAAAATGAAAAACAATGAAATCACGCCAGCGGACGGAAAAAAAAATCCGTCAACACCAGATTCAAAAAATCCGGTAGCAAATCAACCAAAAGCAGGATCAACGAATGAAAAAGTGTATTCATCCGAAAATTCGAAAGCCACTCATTCAGGAAGTACTCTTCTGAATCCTGGTCAAAAGCAAGGTTCTGATGAAGATCGTCCACAAAGCAGAGAAACTACCAATCAAGGTAAGCCACTCGCAGGCAATGTGAATGAGCCCATCCTTGATCACACCACTGAGAAAGCAAAAAAAGATCAGAAAGACAAAGACAATGCTGACATCAACGGTGAACGTGATACTGCAGATGTAGATGCGAAAAAAAATGATTCCTCAAAGGTGAAGGGCGCGCTCTAAATCACCGAAAAAAACGTGTGGTGCTCATCCATTGCACTTCACCCGGAATAATTTTTAAAATCTGAATTATGCTTAAACAAACAAATAAAAATAAAGGTGCAGAAGTATTACCTCCATCCGAAGGTATTGAACATGCCCAACTCATGTCGTTGTTTGAAATGGAACTGAAGGACATGTACTGGGCAGAGAAAGCTCTGACGAAGGCCATTCCTAAAATGATCAAGAATGCAACCTCACCTGAATTGGCAAAAGCATTGACGAAACATTTGGCTGAAACGCAAAAACAAGTTGTGCGTTTAGAACAAATTTTCGAATCCATCGGCAAACGCGCCGTTGCGAAAAAATGCGAAGCCATGGAAGGATTGATCAAGGAAGCCGGAGAAATCATGGCTGAATGTGAATCCGGCCCAATGCTGGACGCTGGCATCATTGCCGCCGGACAAAAAGTGGAACATTATGAAATTGCTTCTTATGGCACACTTCATCATTTCGCTTTGACACTCGGACTGACAAAAGAAGCCCAGTTAATAGAAGCAACATTGAATGAAGAAAAGGCAGCAGATCAAAAACTCTCTGAAGTGGCTAAGACTGCCGTAAGTCTGATGGCTGCAGAAGTAGAGTATTGATTGCGCGCAATCAGCGTTGTTTCTGGAATAAGTTCAACTACTCACTCATATTGGGAAAGTTGGAAGGGGAAATCCGGTTTAGGCCGGATTTTTCTTGTGTATTATTTTTTTTATCGCAAAGTTTTTTGATTGCGTCTCCATTCGACTAAAATTTTACTCGTCGGATGCGTTCCACAAATAAGGCTATAAATTGTTGTTAGGTGAAAATCCCTTTGAACTACCAACTGCACAGCAGTTCAAATGTCTTAGCCATGGGATTTATCCCATGGTAAA
>JANOVT010000191.1:0-21879 GCA_031417525.1 Flavobacteriales bacterium
TTTCATGCCTTCCGTTTTTAACTCAGACAAGGCTTTGCGCAATTCTTCTGCAGTCGTTTGTGCAAAACTGCTGATCTTGATATAACCGAATCCGGGAGCCGCGATATAAGCTGCGTCGATAGAGTAGATTGGTATTTTGTCGCGAATAATATTGTAGTAGTACAACTCATCAGAACCAACACGTTCGATTCCCACGGTCACCTTTGTGCCTTTCGGGCCTTTAAGCTTTTTCATGACATCGCTATTCTTGATGCCTATGCCAGCAACATTTTCACCATCAATCTTTACAATTTTATCTCCACTCTGAATGCCTAATTTTTCAGACGGACCGCCTTGAATAGGTTCCACTACCAAAATCGTGTCATGAAGAATATTGAACTGGACTCCGATACCATCAAAACTACCTTGCAATGGCTCATTAGCGCTTTGCACCTCTTCCTTCGAGAGATAAACAGAGTGAGGATCGAGTTCTTCGAGGAGATGGACAATTGCTTTCTCTGTAAGCTCTTCTGCATTGACAGAGTCGACATACATTAATTCGATGTAGTTCAGTAGGGTGGCAAATTTTTCAGTTGTTCCGGCAGGATTGGTCATTTGCGCCACAGCGTTGACCTGATTAAACAAAACCGCCATCATTGTGGCGACAATACAAGTGATCTTCATTGATTTCATAAAAGTTGCTGGTAAAAGTAACCGTCCCTTCATACATCAAGCCATAAAAAAAGGTTAAGATATTTTTGTTAAGATGCCGAAATCTGGAAGTCTGCGCAATGTTTGGTTTTTTTCATTTGAAATTTTGAAGGTCGCGCCAAGAATTGAAAATGCTAAAAGGTTGAAATGTTGAATTCTATTTCAGCATGAAGTCATTCCAATCTCTTCTAAAATTTAGTCATCAGATCAAAATATCAATTGTTTCGTGAGGCATCAGAAGAAATGAATGTTGCTCCATGCTTTTTTTGTTGAAAGACGAGTTTATTGTAACATAAAATTTTCCTTTTACATAATTCGTTCAATCAAGATGCAGACTGATTAAACCATCTTAGCTTTCATTCGTCAAACCAAAAAAATGAATAGAATGAATAAAATAATTTTAGCGATAGTCGTTCTGAGTTGTTCGTTTTCGGACGCATTTGCTCAAACGAGTGAGCGGGATTCAACAGGATTGCCGGGAGATCATTTTTCATTGGAAGGCGCTTTACAGCTTTTCAGTACTTCTGCATCATTGGAGGAATATGAAAAAGCGCTCAATGTTGAAGGCAGTGATGTCAATAATCTGGATCTGAATCAGGATGGAGAAACAGATTACATTCGGCTGGAAGACAAAATGAATGGCAGTGTTCATGCCATCGTTTTGCAGGTGCCGGTGAATGAAACGGAGTCACAAGATATTGCCGTTATTGAAATTGAAAAATCGGGTGAGTCAACCGCAACACTGCAGATGGTCGGTGATCCTGAATTATATGGTGAGGAGATCATTATTGAGCCTCAGGATGAAAAGGTTGTCGGAAAATCAAAAGGTCCTGCAGCGTCACTTGAAACGATCGGAGTAATTGTGAATGTCTGGTTTTGGCCTGCTGTTGTTTACGTCTATACGCCTCATTACCGGCCATGGATCTCTCCATATCATTGGGCATCGTATCCCATGTGGTGGAAACCATATCGTGTCCATCCATGGCGCACACATTATAATAATTGCAGGAGATTTCATGGCCATTATGTGTATGTCTCTGATCATCGGTTGGCCAGTACGCATGCATTTTATCAGAAATCAAGAGTAACTTCAGGTCATGTGCGCACGCACTATGCATCGGCGCATGTCAATCGCAAAGAACAAACAGTTCGAAAGAAGAACTCTGGAGGCCAGAAATCGGAAAAAGAACTAAAGATGAATACTCCGGCAAGAAAGAATGAAGGGAAAGCAAGACCGGCTGTTAAAAATGGAGGGACGGAAAAATCTCCACAAAAGGCTAAACCGGCGCAAAAACCTCAACAGCCAGGAAAGGGTGGTAAGAAAAAGTAGTATTATGTAAAACAAATCCTTCGGTAAGGGCAGAAAATTTTCTGCCCTTTTTCATAAAAAAAATCTAATTCAAAGTGGGCTCTTTAAGCTCGACCGGTTTGCTATTTCGTTTTCTCATCACGGTATTCAAAATTTCAACTCCGAAAGAGAACGCCATAGCAAAATAGATATAGCCTTTCGGAACTTCGAAGTGCTCCACGTGCACACCCTCAACGAGCAGCAGCACTGCGATCAGAATCAGGAATGAAAGCGCCAACATTTTAAATGTAGGATGTTTGTGAATGAATTTACTGATGCGAGGTGCGAAGATGAACATGACGAGCATGGCAATTGAAATTGCAATGATTTGTAGGGTAAAATCACTGGCCATTCCAATGGCTGTTATTACTCCATCAATCGAAAATATCAAATCGATCAGGATGATCTGAAGAATGATTGCCCCGAAAGTGTTCGATTTCTTTTTCTGTTGGTCCAATACTTCATTCGGATCTTCGCCTTCTAGTTTGTTGTGAATCTCTCTGGTGGAAGAAACCAATAAAAACAGTCCACCACCAATCATAATCAGGTCCTTCAATCCAACTGTGTGTTCGAAGATGGTGAAGAGATTTCCTCCGGCAGTGATTAACCAGCCGATCGAAAAAAGAAGAAGAATGCGCATGATGGTGCCGGAAATCATCCAAACCAATCCAGCTTTTTTTTCTGAACCTTTTGGTAGTCGATTCATGATGATCGAGACGAATATGACGTTGTCGATCCCGAGTAGAATTTCCATGCTGGTTAGAGCCAGCAGTGCTGTCAGTGCTTCAAGTGTAAATATGTTTTCCATCCTGCTGCGTTTTTTAATGACGCCGAAGATAAAAAAGCACTCTACTTTAAAAGTCAGATTGGTTTCAAATCACAATTTCAATGTTCTATCTGAAAACTAAGAAAAATTCTGAATGAGTTATTCCAAAGTAATGGAGCCTTTAACAAGGAGAAAGACTAGGATGATAAACCTGTCTCAATGACGAATTTTCGCGCATATTCTTTAATAACATCACGCACTTTTTGAAAATGCTGATGGATTTCAGCTTCACTACCGATTGTTTTTGATGGATCCTCAAAATTGTGATGAAATTTTTTTGCCTTGGTCGGGAAGTATGGACAATTTTCTTTGGCATTGTCGCACACCGTGATTACATAATCAAAGTCGATGTTTTTGTATGCATCCACATTGTTGGAGGTGTGATGCGAAATATCGATTCCATCTTCTTTCATAATTGAAATTGCACGTGGATTGACGCCATGTGTTTCGATGCCGGCGCTGTAAACTTCAGCGCGATTGCCAGCGAAGTATTGAAGGTAGCCGTGAGCTATCTGACTCCGACAACTGTTGCCTGTGCAAAGCACAAGAATCTTTTTCATGTTAATCAATTTTTACAAGACTGATGAATATCCACAACAAATTGATAATCGTAAAACGCATGTCGAATCCATAGATGAAATTGAGCGTAACAATGCCAAGAAGGATAATCATAAAACGTTTATGACGTATGAGATAACTACTTACTTTTTCTGCCATGTTGATGGATGAGGTGTTTATTTCAAGAGAATACACTTTGATGTAAAATGATTACTGATTTTGTTAAAACGCGGATAACGCTAATTAAAACGCAGATTTCCGCAGACGGGAATCAGTTTTCAAGGTTAAGAGCAACAACCACTTGAGGGCTCGCAGCAAGAAGCTGATTTGCCAATATCAGCCATCTGCAATTTAGGTTTCGGTGATGCAACTCCACAATTGTCTTTGGCAAGGCAATCTGTTTTCTTTTCTACTAATTTGAAATTATCTCCTTCAGATTCTAAACCAAAGCGTCCAATAGTCGAGCCCTGGTATTCTACTTCAACCTCCAAGTCTTCCGGATGGAAGGTACTTTCGAAAATGCCTATGATTTTTTGAAGTTTGATCGAACTAAGGCGATGGTCTTCATCTTTCGCGACCCACAATTGAAATGAAATGTTTTGTTCTTTTCTCATCGTTCCGCCGCAATCGATGAATTGTTTGGTGGTGATTCCTGCTTCAGTGATGTGAAAATGTGTGGGAACAAGTTGTCCGTCAGGTTCTGCAAATTTGACTTCTGAAATGTTCTCCAGATGTGTTTTGAATTGTGAAAGTTTCATGTGTTATGTGTTTATTCAACAACAAGCGTTGTTCTTTTTTTCTAATTTGGTGGATATTCCGGTAAAGTATGAACCGAGTTTGGCAATTGCCTTTTCATCAATGCAATAACAAATAGCTGTGCCTTCAACACTTCCTTTGATGAGACCTGCAGATTTCAGTTCTTTCAAATGTTGAGATACGGTGGGCTGCGATAGTGGCAACACATTTACGATGTCGCCGCAAATACACTTATTTGCTTTGAGCAGATATTCAATAATCGCTACCCTGGCTGGATGTCCTAATGCCTTAATCATCACAGCTATGGAATTCTGTTTGTCAGTGAAATGTTCTGTTTTTGTCGCTCCCAAAGTGCTATATGTTTATATTGCAATATTACGATAGAATACTCGCGAATGAAAAATATTTTTGGATGTATTTGATTTTTGTCTTTTGGGCTGAAGTGATCCATTCAAAATAACCAGGTATTTGGCGTTTTTGCCTGAATTGAATCAAATCTGTGCCTACCAAAAGAATTTGCAGACGGCATCCATTCCATTTTGTTGGAACTGCGACTGAGATAGCATGCTACCAGTCAGCTCCAATGTTACGTAATCAGCCTATTTGCATGGAAGAATTAACCATTTTCAATTCTCCATTCTCCATTAATATTTCTATATTGGCACCACCATTCCAATTGATGTTTAGCGCTATTATTGGCGAATTAGAAATTTTGAAACTTGGTTCTTCATGTCAAAAAATATAAGTGAACTCTCGGGCCGGAAAGGGCTGGATAAAAACCTGTTTGAAGAACTCGGCATTGCCGCGGCTAAAACTGGTACACCTGATCGCGAAACGCTGGAACAAATCCGCAACGAATTTCTCGTTGGAAAAGCCATAGTTCAGGGAGCTGTGTCGTTTTATGATTTCTTGCGCCCTGAAAACAAAGGAAAAAAGGTGTATGTCTGCAATGGCAGCGCCTGCATGACGGCAGGAACGCAAAACAAAGTACATGATAAACTCAGTTCTGCTTTTGCTGAAAACGAAATCGGTGAAATGTGCTGTCTTGGTCGATGTCATGAAAATTCCGCATTCCATTTGAATGGAAAAAACTATTCGGGCAACGACATTGATAATCTGGAAGTCATCAAGAAGCAAGGTGTCCGTACTATCGAAAAATATCATGTTGGTCAACAAGGTGCAGCGATCCTGACCTCAGATTATGGAGAAGTGTTGGAGTATTATGAGATTCTGAAGGCCTGCTTGAAGAAATCTCCGGAAGAGCTGCTTGTTGAATTAAAAGATTCAGGTTTGCGTGGTCGCGGAGGTGCAGGATTTTCAATGGCGTTTAAGCTTGACTCTTGCAGAACAGCAAAGGAAACAACGCGTTTTATCGTCTGCAATGCAGATGAAGGTGATCCCGGCGCATTTTCTGATCGCTACATCATGGAACAGCGTCCTCACGCTTTGCTGATGGGAATGATCATCGCCGGTTATATTGCCGGTGCCGGAAGTGGGGTCGTCTATATCCGCGGTGAATACCCGGAATCAGTCGAAATAATTTCAGATTGCATCGCCTTGCTTCAAAAAGAAAATTTGATTGGCGAAAATATTTGTGGAAGTGGTTTTGATTTCCGATTTAAAGTGATCAAAGCTCAAGGTGCTTACATCTGTGGTGAAGAAACTGCCCTTTTATCTTCTATTGAAGGTCAGCGCCCGGAAGTGCGCGTTCGTCCTCCGTATCCTACGCAACAAGGGTTGTTCAATAAACCAACTGTGGTGAACAATGTGGAGACACTAGCCAATTTGCCTTATATCATGTCGAATGGCGGAAAAAAGTTTGCTTCGATTGGCACTGCCAAATCATCGGGCACAAAATTGATTTCACTCGACGGCTATTTTAATCGCCCAGGCATTTTTGAGGTAGATATGGGTACGCCTTTGGCTTTTGTCATCAATGAACTTGCAGGAGGTTTTCGTTCTAAAGTGAAAGCTTTACATATCGGTGGACCACTTGGTGGTCTTGTTCCTGTTTCAAAAATTGATTCTCTCACAGTAGATTTCGACTCGTTTGCGAAAGAAGGTTTTCTTCTCGGACATGCTTCCGTTGTGTGTATTCCTGAAGAATATCCATTGATTAAATACCTTGAACATTTGTTCCAATTCACAGCTCATGAAAGTTGTGGTAAATGTTTTCCTTGCAGATTAGGTTCAACACGTGGAGCTGAATTGTTGAACAAAGCGCAAACTTCCGATTATAAAATTGACAAAGAACTTTTCACAGATCTGATTACCACTATGGAGATTGGATCCCTGTGCGCTCTGGGCGGTGGAGTGCCATTGCCGATGAGAAATGCATTGATGTATTTCGAACCGGAATTAAGACGCTATTTTGAACAAAGTCCTGTTGTTGCACGTTAATAATAAAAGATGATGGAAAAGAAAACTCTGACTGAAGTATCCACCCATTCCAATGGAACGGCCAATATCTTGAATGGCATCACTACGAATGGCGTGAAAGCGAAACAAGCTTTTATTAATAATCAGGCGTACGATATTAAAGAAGGCGAAACCATCATTTCTTTTTTGAGAAGAAATTTTGGAAAGGATGCTGTGCCAACTTTATGTGATGCACCGAATCTGGATCCTTTTGGTTCATGTCGTGTATGCAGCGTAGATGTGGCATTGATTGAAAATGGTCCGGCAAAAGCGCAAGCTTCTTGTCATACTCCTGTAATGCCCGGTTCATTTATCTATCCGGATTCTGAGCGAATTCAAAAGCTTCGAAAAAATATCATAGAATTGGTACTCACAGATCATCCTCTTGATTGCCTGACATGTGAGGTAAACAATAACTGCGAATTGCAAACGGTAGCAGCGAAAGTTGGAATACGTGATGTGCGTTATCCTGAAGGAAAAAATCACCTGGATCGCAAGAAGGATTTAAGTCATCCATACATGACTTCGGATTTTTCAAAATGTATTAACTGTTTTCGTTGTGTTCGTGCATGCGATGAAGTGCAGGGCGAACAGGTGTTGAATATGGCGGGTCGAGGATTCGATAGCCATATCATCAAAAGTTTTAGTGAAAATTTCAAGGAGTCTGATTGTGTGAGCTGCGGTGCATGCGCGCAGGCTTGTCCGACATCTGCGATCTCTGATATTTTTGAATCAAAGTCTATTGAAGTAGATAAAAAGGTTAGAACCATTTGCACTTATTGTGGTGTGGGTTGTAATCTGGAGGTTGCGGTGAAAGGGGGCAAAGTGAAATCGATTCAGGCTCCTTATGATGCACAGGCGAACGAAGGTCACACCTGTTTGAAAGGTCGTTACGCGTTTTCATTTTACAATCACCCGGAAAGATTGCGAACTCCATTGATTCGCAAAAACGGCGAATTAGTTCCTGCAACCTGGGATGAAGCGTATGAGTATATAGCTAATGAATTGACCAGAATCAAAACTGATTTTGGCCCAGATTATATCGCAGGTATTTCTTCTGCCCGTTGCACGAATGAAGAGAACTACCTGATGCAGAAATTTATCCGCGCGGTCATCGGTACCAACAATATCGACAGTTGCGCGCGCGTGTGTCATTCGCCGACAGCGCTTGGAATGCAGCGCACATTCGGCACAGGAGCAGCTACAAATTCCATCATTGATCTCAAGTACACGAATTGTATCATGGTGATCGGGGCGAATCCGACGGATGCGCATCCTGTGACCGGAGCAAAACTGAAACAGTTTGCGATGAAAGGAATCAGCATCGTTATTGATCCGCGTCGCACAGAAATGGCGCGTTATGCGACCTATCATTTGCAGCTCAAGCCTGGTACGAACGTGGCCATGTTGAATATGCTCTTGTATTTTATCATCAGCGAAAAACTGGAAGACAAATCTTTTATCGAAGAAAGAACGGAGGGTTATGAGGATTTTAAAAATCACA
The DNA here is from genome assembly GCA_031417525.1 of Flavobacteriales bacterium. Taxonomy (GTDB): domain Bacteria; phylum Bacteroidota; class Bacteroidia; order Flavobacteriales_D; family Sanyastnellaceae; genus JAIBBG01. Next base: position 8,101 of record JANOVT010000191.1, read on the forward strand.
TTCTGTCATTCGACCTTGATGAACTTTCTGCCATCACCGGTGTCGATAAGGAACTTGCACGCAAAGCTGCCAAAGCATATGCGAGTGCACCAAACGCCATGTCTTTTCATGGACTGGGAGTAACAGAACATTCGCAGGGCACATATACAGTGATGTTGATTGCCGATCTGGCGATGATCACCGGAAATATCGGAAGACGTGGAGTAGGGGTGAATCCGCTGCGCGGACAGAACAACGTGCAAGGCGCAGCCGACATGGGATGCCAGCCTCATCAGGGTGCTGGATATTATGACGTCACCAAACCGGAGTACAACACCATGTACCAGGATTTTTACAATGCAAAATTGCCATTGCACATCGGATATAAAATTCCTCAGATGTATGATGCAGCGATCAATGGAAAATTGAAAGCATTGTGGTTGATGGGTGAAGACAACGTGCAAACCGATCCGAATACCAACCACGTGAAGAAGGCATTGAACAATTTGGATCTTTTGATTGTGCAGGAAATATTTATGACGGAAACAGCGAAGATGGCGCATGTCGTTTTGCCTGCTTCTTCTTTCCTTGAAAAAAGCGGAACATTCACGAACGGTGAGCGTCGTATACAAAAAGTGCAGGCAGTGGTTGATCCGATTGAAGGAACCAAACCGGATGGCCAGATCGTTATTGAATTGATGAACCGCATGGGGTATGCTCAGCCGGATTATGATCCGAAAACGATGCTGGAAGAGATTTCTCAGATCGTTCCTTTTTTCGCAGGTGTGAAGTGGGATGAACTTGGCGACAATGGAAAACAATGGCCTGTCTTGCCCGATGGTTCTGATACCGAAATATTACACACAGAAACTTTTAAACGTGGTAAAGGAAAATTCGAGGTTGCTACCTGGAAAGAAACCAGTGAGTTGACCGACAATAAAATCGATTTCCCTTATATCCTTACTACGAATCGAGAACTCGAACATTACAATTGTGGCACGATGACTCGTCGAACACACAATGCGCATATTCTCACGGAAGATGTTCTTTTGATTAATCCTCTTGATGCAGAAGATCACAATCTGCATGATGGCGATATGGTGTGCATTATCAGTCCGCGAGGAAAAATTGATGTAAAAGCGAAAATTACAGATCAAGTCATGCAAGGCATTTTATCTTCCACTTTCCATTTCCCGGAGGTGAAAATGAATGATCTTACTTCGAGTGTAGCCGATAGTGAAGCAATGTGCCCTGAGTACAAAGTGGTGGCTGTGAATATTCGGAAGAGTAAGGGGCAGTATAAAAATGCAATGTGAATAAGAAGTCAGAGGACAGATGTCAGAACGCTGTCCTCTGTCCTCTGACTTCTGACTTCTGACTTCTGACTTCTGGCTTCTGCCCTCTACTATAAGTTCTCGTATTTCTTCAACGAACAAGTCTTCCCATCAAACACCGCATACGTCTGGCTCGTCAGCCATTCCCCTAGATTGATATAATGTGAAATCGGGCTCAATGGAAGATCAATCGGCAAATGACGGTGACCATACACAAAAAAGTCGTAGTGTTTTTTCTGTAGCACTTCGCGGCAATGAATCATCAGCCATTCATTTTCTTCACCTAAAAATATCTGGTCTTTGTCGCCGGTTGTCGAACGGCTATATCCTGAAAGTGATTGAGCGAGCCAGATCCCGAAGTTGGGATGCAGCCGTGCAAAAAGCCATTGACATACTTTACTCGCAAATATTTTTTTGATGAATTTGTATCCATGGTCGCCTGGGCCTAATCCATCGCCGTGACCAATCATCAAAAGTTTGTTATTCCATTGCCGTTCTATCGGCTCACGATGTAAAATAACGCCACACTCTACCGGCAGATAATCAAAAATCCACATATCATGATTGCCTGTAAATACGTGAACAGGAATGCCGCTGTCAGTAATCTCGGATATTTTTCCAAGTAGTCGGGTATATCCTCTTGGCACCACACGTTTGTATTCAAACCAAAAATCGAAGATGTCGCCAACAAGGAAAATTTCTGCCGCGTCATGTCGAACTTCTTCCAGCCACTTCACGACCATTTTCTCACGCACCAGACTGCGCTCCCGATCAGGTGCTCCAAGATGAAAGTCGGATGCGAAATAGATTTTTTTTCCTTCTGCTAATTTCAATTGCCGATCTTTTTAATGAGTTCCATGGGATTCGCCATGTTGAGATTCAGTTCAAACATAATCGTTTCTCCGAAATTCAGTCCGCGAGCGTCGACCTCGTCCTTGATGTTCTGCGCATAAATAATCGGGAAATAAATCTGGCAGATATTTCTAATTAGTGGAACGGTAACGCCTGCATTCCAGAGGTAGCGGGTGGCGGTGTTTGTTTGTGGGGTATTGATTAAGGCCCATTGCAATGAAGGACCTTCGTATTGCGTAGTGTTTTTAAGTATTGCGCCACCGGCATAAATACCAATCGGGAATTTTACCGGGAGATCAATTTCAATGTTCAGAGAAGCCAGATTTTTATTGGCCGATTGTTGAGTAGGAGCAGCTAGAGCTCCTTGCGTTCTCATAAATTGATTGGAGATGGTTCCGGTATATTCATTTCTCCCGAAGTATAAACCATCATATAAGTAGTCACCTGCAACATTGTTTTTCGGACTGTTTTTGTCGTAGCGGATGCCACCGTATTGACCGGCAGCATTCAGATAAAATCCATCACCTCCACCATAATAAAGACGAGTGCGAATTTTCTTTTTACCTTTTCCTGCATACACATAATCGTACGAAAGGACATGTTGATGAAAGACAGACCAGTCGGTGTATTCACCTCCTTCGAAGGAGGATTGAAAGCGATATTCTGAACGCGAAAATTTCTTGGTAATATCTACTTTGAGACGAAGATGACTTAACTGTGGACCATCGCCGTACTGCGGGTAAATCTGCGAATAATCTCCAACGAATTTGGAATTTTCATTTTTGAGCATTTCACCGATGCTGAAGAATGAAACGTCCAGATTTCCGCTCCAGTCTTTTTGCAATCTGTCGGGGAAAAGCATGGCGCGTATGTATGGAGAAACGACATGATAGGATCTCACATATTTATTGTCGTTGTATGGAAACGTAGATTCGCCGAAACGCTGCCCACGAATTCCGAATCCGATTTTACCATTGTCATATTCAATTTTTGCAAAGCCATTGATGGTCGTTGTGGCGAAACTGAATAGCGGCGCCAAACTCCACTTGAAATTTTTATCCGGAAAAGTGTGATTGTGAAGTTGTACTCCGAGCATCCACTTGTTGTATTCATTCCATCCGACCAAAGGTGTCCAGAACAATTGTGAAGTCTCGGGATCATCCACGCCCATAATGGGTCGCAAGGTATATGGCTCTACTCTTTTAAACATCCCTTTGGTCCGTATCGAGTTGTTATTGCGATTGAATTCCGGAATGCCTTGTGCGTTATTCACTTTCAGTAGGTCGCCTTTTTTTGCTGAAATAAGTACTGAACGTTTTTCAAGTGCAGGAACTCCATCAAACCAAAGTCGCTCTTGTAACTTGCCATCACGAATGACATCGACAGAAAATGGGCCGGCAATTTCACCGTCATTTTTTATCGTCAACTGCGCAGAATCTTTTTCAAACTTGACTGCACATGCTTTGTAATCAATATGACTTTTTGTGTATATCAAATCTTCGAAAAACCAACTCAGGTCTTTTCCTGAAGTTTTTTCAAACACAGCACGCAGGTCACTCGGAGATGGATGTTTGAATTTCCACTTCTCAAAATAGGCAGCCATACATTCATTGAACTTTTTTTCACCCATACTTTGCATGAGGTAGTTAAATGCAAGCGCTGTTTTTTTATAGACGATCGTTCCGTAATTGAGGTTGGTGTAATATTCAGACGGCGCCTGTATTGGCTGATCACGGTATCCGCGGGCACTCATCAGATAAGGTAATTCTTCCGTAAGAAATTGATACGAGTATTTATCGAGGTGCAGGATTTTTCCTAAATCCATTCCATTCGCCATGATGTCTAATCCATTTGGATTTTTATTCGTAGCCAGTATGGTCCGAGTTTCAAAAAAGGAATTGATCCCTTCATCCATCCAGGCATTGTCGCGTTCATTGCTTCCAAGAATTCCATAGAACCAATTGTGACCCACTTCATGAATGATTACAGTGGCGAGTGAACTCGGTGTACCGGCATCGCCAATGACCGTAACATTGGGATACTCCATTCCACCGCCGGCGCTGATTGTTCCATCCACTGCCGTGCAGATATTGTATGGATAATCTCCTGTCCAGAGGGAATAATAATAGATACCATCGTTGATGGCTTTGATCCCGGCTTCATTCCACACTGCGGAATTTTGTGGCGTGAACATCGCCCAGGTCGTAACAAGTCTTTTGCTGTGAGGAAGTTCTACTTCACCTTTTCGAACAATCCATCTTTTGTCCGCAAACCAACCAAAGTCGTGCACATTCTGTTGCGTATAGCGAATGGTTTTTGTTTGTGAGCCCGAAGCAGGAAATTCATCTTTCGTTTTTTCGTTGGCGATGGCGGGAATAGGTTTTTTTGCGAGAGCATTCAAGAACTCAATCTCTGATGGAGTTTGCAAATCTCCTGTTGCACCAACGACATAATTTGAAGGAAGCGTAATGCTCACATCGAAACTTCCAAATTCACTAAAGAATTCTCCCTGTGTGAGGTAGGGCATTTCATGCCAGCCTTCTTTGTCAAATACGGCCGGCTTCGGATACCATTGTGTAATCTGGTAACTTTCTCCTACGTGACCTAATCTGGATATTGATCCACTGGGTAGTTTTACATAAAAAGGCGTCGTTACTTTTACTCGTCCTCCCGATTGCAATGGAGTTTCAAAATGAATGACTGCGATATCTTCAAAGTTTTTCACATATTCCCATCGTGCTTCTTTTCCGTCTGCATGAAAATCAAGTGAATCGATATATCCTTTTGATTTCTGATCGGCCCACAACATGAAAAAATCACCCTGTTCGAATTTCTGTTTCGACATGGCCGTTTTTGCATTCTTATAAGCGTTTGGCCAAAGATGTATGATGATGTAATCCAAAGACTGATTACTGTTGTTCACATATTCGAATTCTTCAAACGCACTCAACGAATGTTCTTTGTCGTTGAGTGTGACATTGATTTTGTAATTGACTTCTTGCTGGAAATAATACTCAGACTGAGCATCGGAAATTTGAGAAGTGACAAATAGGATAAAAGTGAGTAGGGTGCTCTTCATGATTCAGCTGCAGTTTTCTGAGTCGGCAAAGGTAACGAGAATCATTGCCGGCGATTGTTAGAGATGTGACGAGTGGCTCTCAAAACTCACACTCACACTGATTGAGAGTGAGAGTGAGTGTGAGAATTGAGAGGGCGGCTCTTCTTTTCAGAGTAATACAACAAATTTCAAAAGAACACTCGCATTCAATGTTTTGTGAAACTGAGTTTGAGATGTCGGTTCGGCATATAAGCGCCAATGTCTCAGATCTCACACTCACACTCACACTTAATTAGTGTGAGTGTGAGTGTGAGAGTTGAGAGGGCGGCTCTTGATTCGAGTTTGGCCATAAACAAAGAGCGGCACCCTCCAAAGGCGCCGCTCTCATCAACTGTTACTAATAGAGCCAGCTAGTGGCCATAAATCGCTTTGAGCCTTTCCTCAAGCACTGCGCCACGCAAATTGTGGCCGAGAATATTTCCATCCTTATCCACCAAAACGGTGAAAGGAATACTTTTTACTCCATACGCTTTGGCAGCTTCACTGTCCCACCATTTCAAATCACTCACGTGATTTGTCCATTTTAATCCGTCAGCTTTTATCGCTTGCAGCCACGGATCTTTCGCTTTGTCCAATGAAACACTGAAAACTTCAAAACCATCTTTGTTGTATTTGTCGAATGCTTTCACCACGTTCGGATTTTCTCTGCGACATGGTCCACACCATGATGCCCAGAAATCTATCAGCACTGTTTTGCCTTTCAGGTCTGAGAGTTTTCTTATTTTTCCTGATGGATCTGCTAATGCAATTTCCGGCGCCGGTTTTCCTGTGGTTACAGCAGTCGGTGCGGAACCTTCACCGCCATTCTGTTTGTCTTTCGCCATCAACATTTGTACCTGCTGTTTCATCCCTTTGTAAATAACGGAATGACCAAATGTGCCTTCGAGTTCTGAAAAAACTTTATTAAAAAGAGGCATATCTGTTCTTGGATCCAGTTGTTGGAGCGCTAGCAATGCCGCAGGTGTCGATGAGTTTGTTTCCAGCCAGGATTTGATTGTTTCTGTGCGCTGCTTTCTGGTCTCAACCATTTGTTGATTGATCATTGCACGTTCTTCATTGCTGATTCCCGGTGTGCTGAATTTTTCCCTGCTTTCTTTTTCTTTCTTATTGAATGGTTCACATTTCATTTCCAGATCACGAAGTGTTTCTGAATTCATCGAACCATCGACTTTGTAATTTGAGTCGAGAGTCTCAAGATTGCCGCTGATTTTCGGACACTCAGTGCTGTCCGTTATCAGCATCACATATTTTTGATTGCCAACCAAAATGCGATAAAAATTCATTTCAAGTGGACGTGAAGGCACGAGGCTAAAACTGCCATCGGTGCCGGCAACCGTAGAATCGGTAAAAACACTACGGTTATTGATAAAACTTTCGAGGTAGATACTCTTACCGGAAGCACCATCAATTTTTCCACTGATCGTTCCCTTTGTACCTGTGTTCAAACAGGAAACTGATGTGATGAAGTAGCACAGAAAAAAGGAATAGCGACTTAAAATTTTCATAAGGGAGATTACTAACTGTGGTAAATTTTATTCTGTAATGTCCGATCACACTTTTTCACTCTTCAACTTAGTTGGTCGCCTTCGGAACTTTTTGTTCGAGCAGTAGAAGAAACTTTTCTTCGTCTGCTAAAAACCGAATTTCAATCGGGATATAAAAGATTGGGATATCTTTTAGGGATTGAATTTCGTTAAGCTTTGTGGCGTCCTTCTCTGTTGTGATCAACAACATTTCTGGGCTCGCAAATCTACCACATTCATTCCAGAGGTCGTTGACCTCGGGGTGTGAAAAAATGTGATGATCCGTAAATGACCGGAAACTCACCAACTCATATTGATCCGCGAGATATTGCTTAAATGGTTCAGAATGAGCGATGCCGGAAAAACCAGCTACTTGTTGTCCGGCCTTGTTCTCGGTTTTTTTTCCATGAATCTGGACAGGCTCACTATATATATATGTTGTGAAAAAAACGGCTTGCTCAGAATGGGGTGACAATTTTTCAATCAGGCGGCTTTTTTCGACCCGATCCAAATTTTCCGGACATTTCGTAACAAGGAGAATGTTGGCTCGCCTTTTTTCGAAGACATTGTCACGAAGATTGCCCGCAGGTAAAGGAAAATCTGTCCAGAATGGACGATTATAATCAACCAATAGAATATTGAGATCCCCAATAAGCCTGCGATGCTGAAAGGCATCGTCCAGGACGACAACTGCGGCCTGGCTTTTTTCTTTGAGATGCTTCACTCCGGCAATCCTGTCTTCGCAAACGGCCAATGGAATTTCCAGAAATTTCTGATGAATCTGCATGGGTTCATCTCCGATACTCGAAGCAGTTGACAGCTGATCTGCCAGAATAAATCCATGGGTTTTGCGTCCGTAACCACGCGATAACAAAGCGGGACGATATTTTTTTCGTAAATGATTGATTATGTATTCAGTATGAGGCGTTTTTCCTGTGCCGCCCGCCGAAAGATTGCCGAGAACAATCGTTGGCAAGGCTCCTTTTTCACTTGGCAGAACTTTCCAGTCAAAAAGCCGGTTGCGAACAAAAATTGCAAAAGCATACAGGAATGAGAGTGGCCACAATAAAAGCCTCAGGAATCTCAGCATGTGCGCAAAGTTAAGTGTGGTGAGGAGGGTTTTTTCATATTCGGAGACAACGGGCTAACAGTCCTTTCGTGGTTTAATTTCGGCGCCATGCTCTTAAAAGAAATTATTAGTCATCTCGAACAGCTCGCACCGCCGTCGCTTCAGGAATCATACGACAACTCGGGCCTCATCACTGGCAGCCCTGACATGGAAATTTCTGGCGCCATCATTTGTCTGGACAGCACAGAGGATGTGATTAACGAAGCCATTCGGAAAAACTGCAACCTGGTCATCGCACATCATCCCATCATTTTTTCCGGATTAAAAAAAATAACCGGCAAAAATTATATTGAGCGCACGATCATCAAGGCAATCCGAAATGAGATTGCCATCTATGCGATCCATACGAATTTGGACAATGTCACTGCCGGCGTCAATCAGAAAATTGCTGAAAAGTTAGGACTCCTTCATACCCGAATTCTTGAACCAAAAGCAGGTAACTTGTTGAAAATAGCTGTGTTCGTTCCGGTTTCTCACGAAGAAAGTGTCCGTATGGCCATGTTCGAAGCCGGTGCAGGAAAGATTGGGAACTACGATGAGTGTAGTTTTCAGGTGAGCGGAACCGGAACTTTTCGGGCCGGTTCAGGCTCAAACCCTTTCGTCGGGCAAATCGGAGAAAGGAGTTCCGAACCTGAAGTTCGGATTGAAACAATTCTGCCGGATTATCTGCTGAATCAGGTCGTTGCTTCCATGAAATCGGTGCATCCGTATGAGGAAGTTGCTTTTGATCTTTTTCCATTAAAAAATGATTGGTCAGAAATAGGCTCGGGATTGATCGGCGAGCTGCCTGAAGCTATGGAGCCGATTGCTTTTTTGAAGATGTTGAAAATCAACATGAAGACAGACTGTGTCCGACATACTGCTTTAGGTGAAAAAAAGATCAAAAAAGTTGCTGTGTGTGGTGGAAGTGGAAGTTTTTTGCTGCCAAATGCAATGGCGGAAAAGGCTGATATTCTGGTGACTGCGGATTTCAAATACCACCAATTTTTTGACGCAGATGGTCGGATCATTATTGCTGATATCGGTCATTATGAAAGCGAACAGTTCACCGGGGAACTATTGAATGATTGGTTGAGGCAAAAATTCCCTACTTTCGCGTCCCATTTAACGGAGGTAATAACCAACCCCGTTCAATACTTTTAATCTATCATGGCTAAAAAACCAGCTAAAGCTAAAGCAGTGAAGAAGCAAGTTGTTGCCGCGAAAAAAGCGGTAAAGCCTGTTGTTTCGGCTAAAGCTAAAAAATCCGCAAAACCTGCGAGTTCAGGGAAAAAAGCGGCTAAGCCTCAGGCAAAAGCAGCCAAAAAAGTAGCTCCGAAAGCAGCTGCTAAATCTGTAAAAAAAGTGGTTAAACCCACCAAGCCTGTGAAATCTGCCAAGCCCGCCGCCAAACCTGCCAAATCTGTTGCACCAGCAAAAGCTGCCAAAAAAGTAGCGCCCGCTAAGTCCGTTCCTGCCAAAAAGGTGAAGACGGTTCCTGCGAAAAAAGTGAAAGCAGCGAAAGTGGCTGAAAAGCCTGCGAAAAAGGCTCAGCCTGCTCCCGTTGCAAAACCAGTTGCTAAGGCTGCTGCTCCTGCCAAACCTGTTACTGCGGCTGCGCCTGTCGCCGCTCCTGCTGCCAAAGTGGAAGTAAAACCCGCCGCAAAAGTTGTTGAGAAAATTGCCGAAAAGCCAACGCCTGAAGTAAAAAAGGAAGCAGTAAAGACGGTTGAGCAACAAATGCAGGAAAAATCTGCGGGAACTACAGAAGCCGCAGCCAAAGGTGGAAGTAAAACGAAAGAGGAACTTTTTGTTCCAAAATACCAATTGCCTGCTGTGACCGAAACGCCACGCCCAATGAGGCCGAAGCCTCCGGTGTTTTCTGCAGATATGCATAATAAACCTGTTGCAAATCCGATCTATGTGCCGCCGGCACCAGATGGAAAGCCGGGAATTAAATTTGCACCTATGGCAGTGGTGGAAAGACCAAAAGAAAAAGATAAAACCAATAAATCGGAAGAGGAAGATATGCATTCAAAGACGTCACCCCGTCTCGCATTTAATGAAAGCGACGACAAAAAAGGAGTAAGTGTAGAGGCCAAGTTGCGCGCTCTGTACGGAATTCAATTGATTGATTCTAGAATCGACAAGATTCATGCAATGCGCGGAGAACTTCCGCTCGAAGTGCAGGATCTCGAAGATGATGTAGTAGGACTGGAGACGCGTATTGTGAAACTTTCTGACGAGTTGAAAAACATGACAGAAGAGATCAGCGGCAAAAAGAATGGTATTAAAAATTCTGAAGCTCTGATCAAAAAATACAAAGAGCAGCTCAACAACGTAAAGAACAACCGCGAATTTGATTCTCTTAACAAAGAGATCGAATTCCAGGAACTTGAAATTCAGCTTCACAACAAACGCATTAAGGAATTCGAAATGTCGCTGACTCAAAGACAAGACGGACTTGCTGCGACTGAACAAAAATTGAAGGAGCGCAGAAATGATCTGAAAGTGAAGAAGACAGAACTGGACGACATCATTGCTTCAACTGACAAAGAGGAAAAGATTCTCCGCAAAAAAAGTGACGAGGCGAAAAAATTGATCGAAGAACGTTTGATCTCTGCTTACGAGCGTATTCGCTCTGGCGCACCAAACGGAATGGCTGTTGTTCCGATTGAGCGTGAAGCTTCTGCCGGTTCATTCATCCAACTTCCTCCACAAAAGCAACTTGATGTTGCCGCGCGCAAACGTGTGATCGTGGATGAGCACAGCGGACGTATCCTGGTGGATGCAGATCTGGCGCGCGAAGAGCAGGAAAAAATGGAAGAGCTTTTGAAGAAAGAACTTTAAGAGATTCGTTCTTGCCACATAGTGGTAAACAGATTTTGCTGATGAAAGCAGATTTGCGCGGATTTAATTAGAATATAAAAAATGCTGCAAAATTTTGCGGCATTTTTTTATGTCAAAATATTAGTACTCGTTTTATCGCCCGAAGATTTTTGGTGCGAATTTCCTCTGGCGGAAAACTGAACTTATTTTTGAATGACCGAAATTCTTCCGTAACTTTTTGAAAGACAATTGTGTGTCATTATTCTTGTATCATAAGGGCAAAATGATACAAAGTTTTTGATACACAAATCCGATGGGAAAAAGTCCGAGATTTTTTACAGATAAATTCCGGCATCAAAAATTTTTGTTTCTCGCGGAATTCGCAGAATGAATTTCAGAATTCGCTGAATTTGTTTTCGCTCTCAGAAAGTTTTTGTTGAATAAGATTCGCGGAAATTGAAAGCAAAATCCTGGCAGATTTCCCCAACCCATTTTTTTTGGGTCAAAAATTTTTCCATTTCACCAAATGCGAATTTCTTGACATGAAAAATGTCTCGAAGATTTTTGACTTTACAGAATCAGTCCAACAGAAAGCCACTTACAAATTCAATGCATAAAAATTCTGCGAATTCTGAAATTCATTCTGCGAATTCTGCGAGAAACATAAAAATTAAGCGTGCACGCGCAACGTCTTTTGCACTATTTCCTCAAAATTTTCTCCCGAAATTTTACTCTCCAGCCACGACGGGAAATCAAAATACTTCAAAATAATCTGATCCTCCGGCGACTGCATCAATTTGCTCAACTGATCTTTGAAGTCGATAAAAATGTTTCGGCGTTCATTCACGCTTTGCGTGCGGATTAATTTTTTGAATTGTTCGATCACCAGTTTTTCAATCGGGAAATCGCGCATTCTTTTTTGCAGGTAACGAACGGTCGACTTGATCGTGTACTCCAACAAATCGTTGTTTTTTAATTCGAAGTGAATGACAAGATTGAAAAGTCGGGCGTAGCTGTACAAGTCCTGGCGCAAATCATTTTCATTGTCATTCAATACTTTATTTAGCCAAGACAAAGCTTTGCTGTAATTACCCGCGCCGAAATAGATATAAGCAAACTGATAGAAAAATGCTAACTCATGTTCTTTATGCAATTTTCCTTCATACTGCGACATACTCGCCGTAATTTCTTCTACTGCCGGTACACCTTTGGAAAATTGTCCGGTGAAATGAAAAAGTTCTAACTCACTGAGTCCGGTGTTTTTGAAAATAGTTGTTTCAATATCCGGATAGTCAAATCCGACCTGGTCTTTCAATGATCGCATCAGTGTGATCACTTCTCGCGCTTCTTCGAATTGTCCCAGATCGGTGAGACATGTCATCATGTTATAAAGAGTTCGGATGTATCGTTTCGATAAATCACTTCGCAGTGAAGGATGCGCGTCGAGTATTTGTTTGACTTTATTGAATTTATCGAGAGCAACTTGCGTGTGGCCGTTGGCCATGTTGCAAAATCCTTGCGTGTAATAACAGATTGTCGCTGCACGATTCGAAAGCGCGGTGTTTTTTCCTTTGATCAGCGGGTGACTGACAATTTCTTCAATGATCTGGCGGTTTTCATCCGTACGAGAGTAGCCACCGCTCCTGAAAACGTAATTGATTTTAGAATATAAAACGTGGTATTCAGCGAGGTTTCTCAGTTTTTCCAACACATCTTTTTCTTCCTGAATCAATTTGTCGAGGTCCACGAAACGACCATTTTCAAATGATTCTTCCAACAATGTCTTTTCCCAATTGATTAACTCAAACAGATAATAAAACTTTTCATTTTTTTCTGCCAGTTTTTTTGCTCGTTCCAAAAACTTCGAGCATTCTTCGAATAGTGCTTTGTTGTAAAGAATTTCAATGTTCTTGATCTCTTGCTTCAACATACTGCTGACGGATGTTTCACCGTAGTAACTCCGAAGAGCTTTCAGAATCAGTTTGTATAGATGATTCTTCTCAGATGGCAAATGTTTGATGAATTTTTCACCTTTGAACGTCTTCTTGACATTCTCCTCATCGTACTCACTCATCTTGTCGATGAGATCAAACAATCTCACATAGTTCTTATCACCACTCTGCAATGCGCTCTGAAGCTTGAAGAATCGTTTTTCACTTTTTGTCAGCGATTTGATAAGATCGAAAAGTTCATTACTTGGTTTCATAGTGCAAAATTGAAGCTATTGGATAGGATTCCAACTAAAATAAATACTATTCGGCTTTTTTTTACCCTACCGAAATTTGCAGGGTAACTCTAATGTATTGAAATTCAGTTGGTATTTCTGGAAGAAGATCTTGATTCTCCTTTGTTTCCCATTCAAGATACGTAGTAGAGAAGAGATTGGATTGTTTTTCCATATGCTCTGATTTTTTCAATTCGCAGATATCGTACTGAGGGATGCGAAAATCGGTTCCGTTGGTAAAGACGTTGCACCGCAACCTCTAAGCGTATCAAAGGTCATTTCGCATAATGATTGTCCGCAATCCTACCCTTTTGCTAGTAAGATGAACTCTTATTACCTTCTATTCTTCTTCTTGTCGCAAGGTTTTATTCGGTTTATTGAGTGAATTCCTTCTTTCTTTTTTTCTTGAAAAAAAAAGAAACAAAAAATTCAAGGCTATTGCGAAAATTCTTGAAATCCACGTCACTTCCGGGCCAGGCAAACCCAATCCCTTCGGGACTCGCTTTTTCAAAAATGTCTTACCAGTTTTTGAACATAGGATTTAATCTTGACATTTTTGAAATCGCTCGTCAAACATGGGTTTGTCTTTTGCCCATTCCCGAAACTACGGGATCGGGATTTCTACGAATTTTCGCAAAGGCCACTCCCCAACCGTGGAGTGCCTCTTTTGTCCCCATTGAAAGGTCAGGGGGATGATTGCGGACAATCATTTTTCGCATTTGGTGATAGAATGTTTTATTTTTTATTCATTGCAAACGAATTTGTGGAAAATTCGGATTGTGGTCTTCGGAGACGTTGCAGTGCTACGTCTC
>JANOVT010000192.1:0-7995 GCA_031417525.1 Flavobacteriales bacterium
CCACTTCTCACATCTATTCATCTTAATAAACATGCTTGGCTGATGTTCATTACTTTCGGGGCGACTCACAAACACCGCTTCATGATTTCCGAAAAACTCAGGCGCACAGAAAATTTGCATATCATCTTTTGGCTGATAAAAGATACATGCTGGTGTCTGCTTTTCAAACCTTTGGCGATGGCGATGATTATTCCAACCATTCTAATTGCGTTATGGATTGTAATCAAAACGAGAAAAATACCCTCCGAATTGGCACACAATCTTGCTGTGCTTTGTTGGATCACCGCGAACTCGATATGGATGTATGGTGAATTTTATAGCAATGACGGAACAAGACAGTATGCGCTCGTCTTCTTCTTCGCCGGACTTTCAAGTCTTGCGGTTTATTATTTTTCCAAATTGAGAAAGAAATTTTCTGAGAAAGAAAATAAATGATCGGAACTATGGCTTTTAGCACGCGGGCTTGAAACCACCACGTAGTGGCAAGCATTTTCAAATCAAAACGCTATTCCGAATAATTAAATCAAAGAGTTCCGCGTTTCGAGCGAGCTTGTTTTTTCTTCAATACAAGACCACCCAATGGAGGTAAATTGATTTCCGCTGATTGCGAGCGATGTTGCCAGGCAATTTCATTCGAATGAATCAGCGAATTCAAACAACCACTTCCTCCAAAAGCCTGATCATCGGAGTTGAGAATCTCGATCCACTCTCCAGCCAACGGTAATCCTATGCGATAATTATTTCTGGGAACAGGAGTCATATTCATAGCAATGACTACCTGATCGTTTTCGTCATTTCCCTTTCTTGCAAAAATCAAAACGCTGTTTGTGTGATCGGTGTTGTCTATCCATTCGAAACTTGTTGCATCAAATCCCTTTTCAAACAATGCCGGTGTATTGGTGTAAAGCTTATTGAGTGATCTTACAAAGTGCTGAATTCCCTTGTGAAATCCAAAGTCCAGTAGATGCCAGTCAAGACTTTTTTCATGATTCCATTCGGCCGTTTGTGCAAACTCACAGCCCATAAAAAGCAATTTTGTTCCAGGGTGCGTGAACATCCATAAGTAAAGAAGGCGAAGATTGGCGAAGCGCTGCCATTCATCACCGGGCATTTTATAGATCAGCGATTTTTTTCCATGAACCACTTCATCGTGCGAAAGAGGTAACATGAAATTTTCAGTGAACGCATACATCAACGAAAACGTAATTTCACTTTGATGGTATTGACGGTAGTATGGGTCGCGTTCAAAATATCTCAACGCATCATTCATCCAGCCCATCATCCACTTCATTCCGAATCCTAAACCACCGGCATAAGTTGGTCTTGAAACACCCGGCCAGGAAGTACTTTCTTCAGCGATCGTTTGTGTGCCCGGAAAATCGCGGTATACCAATTCATTCAATTCTTTAAAAAATGAAACCGATTCCAGATTCTCTCTTCCACCCAATTCATTCGGAATCCACTCGCCGGCTTTTCGCGAATAGTCGAGGTACAACATACTCGCGACCGCATCAACACGGAGACCGTCCGCATGAAAGAGATCGAGCCAATAGGTGGCAGTGCTCATCATGAATGAGCGCACTTCTCCTCTACCCAAATTAAATATATAACTCTTCCAATCAGGATGATATCCCTTCTTTGCATCTTCATGTTCGTAGAGATGTGTTCCATCGAACATATAAAGTGCGTGAGCATCACCAGGGAAATGCGCCGGAACCCAATCGAAAATCACACCTATTCCAGCCTTGTGCAATTCATCCACGAGAAACATAAAATCCTGAGGTGAACCAAACCGCGAAGAAGGCGCGAAATATCCCGTTACTTGATATCCCCAGGAGCCGTCGAACGGGTGTTCCATCACCGGCATAAATTCAACATGTGTGAATCCCATGTCCGTCACATACTCGACAAGACTTCCGGCAATATTACGATACGAGAGAAACGCTTCCGCATTCTCCGGACTTCTTCTCCATGAGCCAAGATGAATTTCGTAAACGGAATATGGAGCACTCAAAGAGTTCTTCTGATGTCGCTCAGACATCCAATTTTTATCATTCCAGGAGAATTCATTATCCCAAGTGATGGTGCCGGTATTCGGCCGATGTTCCCAAAAAAAACCGAATGGATCTGCTTTCTCCAGCACTTGCCCGGCACTGGTTGTGATGGCATATTTATACACTTCACCTTTCAATACACCAGGTAAAAATCCTTCCCAGATCCCGCTGCTATCCCACCTTACAAAGAGCGAGTGTTCGTTTACATTCCACGAATTAAAATTTCCAATGACAGAAACCTTTTGTGCATTCGGCGCCCAAACAGAAAAGTATGTTCCATCCACATCATTCATTTTTATTGAATGAGCACCGAAGTGTCGATAAAGAGAAGCATGCTTACCAGATCGGAATAGATGAATATCCGTTTCAGTAAACAGCGAGAATGAAATTACTTTTTCTAATATTCCTTCTGCCATTTGTTTTTCTGAATTTTTAGTCGCCATGGATATTCTATTTAATAAAAACAAGCATTATCGTTTGTTTGATACCGGAAATCCGGCATCATCAGCCTTCATATTTTTCCAATTCATTGATCACTTGTTCAATTCCTTTCAAGGGAATTTTCAACCAATCAGGTCGACCATTCAACTCATAGCCGACCTCATAGATTGCCTTTTCCAACAAGTGCAGCAAGAACAAAAAATTAATTTCTGCTTTGTTTGCATAAAGTTTCTGATCAACACCTAATGCAAGAAGATAGGTCTCTGTAAATGTTTCTCTGATGAGAAAAAACCAACGGTCTGCAGCTTTTTGCAAACTCAATTTGTCCATGCCTTTTGTTTCATTGCTATAGAAAAGTTTCGCACTTACAGCGTAATGAAACGATCGTATCATACCAGCAACATCTTTGAGAGGAGAATGTTTTATTTTACGGTCTGCAATGGAGCTTTCCGGTTCGCCTTCAAAGTCGATAATAATGAAATCACCGCCTGTGTGAAGCACTTGACCCAAATGATAATCTCCATGAATTCTGGTGCGCAAACTTTTAATTGGTTTCTTTTTTATTTTCTCAAAGAATTTTAAGACCACGTCTTTTTTATCTATAAGTAGACTCGCCATTCGCGCAGCTTCCTCATCAAGCAGATGATGATTGTCTTTCAACATTCTGATACGGCCTTCCACCAGATTTTTCAAATGATCAAAAAGCCATGCGCGATACTTCGGATTAAATTTTTCAACTTGAAATCCTTTGGTGGAGGTTTCATGAGCAAGTGCGGCATGCATTTCGGCTGTACGTTTTGCCAAAAGCTCAACATGCTCAAAAACAAATTCATGAATACTGAACGAACCATGTATAAACGAATGTAAAAAATCATTCAGTTCATCACCGGTGGTTGCCCAGTTGTCTTTTCGTGCATCAATCTTATACATCATCAGTGCAAAGGTCACCGGCGCAATGCTTTTCCTTTTCCAAACAAGGCTTCCTCGGTAGGCGGGTACGTTCGTATAGCCTCCTTCTTCCGTCAAAAATTTAAGCATCTCCACTTCCGGATTCGTTTCCAGAAAAAGTTTGCGATAAATTTTCATGAAGTACTTTTCATTGAAAAAAATACTGCTATTGCTTTGATCCACTCCCGGATTTCTGGAAGAGACATAAGCTTGCTCCGCGTTCAATCCATTACCCCGATCGAATTGCAGAAAATCATTTCCTGACTTCAATTCATTCCCTGCCAGAACCTGATCGAACATTGCTTTGTGAAAATCTGTATACGTCGTTGCATCAACGATATATGAATCATTCCATTTCGCAAGCACCTGCAAGCCAATATTGCTTTCCATATGCGAAAGCGCAAGTGGAAGGAGATAAAATTCAGGCTCATGATTATTGTAGATTACTTCCAAAATAAAAAAATAGAAAGTATCAGTTCCGTGAATGAAAGGGATGCAGTGATCGGGACGAACGTGCGAAATTTCATAAGCTTTTCCGCCAAACCATCTGGCGTGGGTGATATGTTCGTGCAGATGATCAAGCAACAATTGTTGCAGTTCCATGTGCAGATTGAACTCCTGCCATGCATGAGCAGTGGAAATCTTGTACATCCGTGTAGAAAGTGTCAAATATACACTTTATGATCAGGCATGCAATTGAATCTTCGGGAATATCCAAGCTGATTTGATACATTTACATCATCCCTGTTCTTGTGAAATTTCAGCCACTCTGTGCGCCAAGAATTCATCCAGCGGGAAATAAAAAAGCCGACAATTTAAGTGTAAGAATATGACAGAAGAATTAGAAGAAACCGTTGAATGGTTGAAAGCAAAAGGGGTAAATGCACCTGAGATTGGCATTGTGCTCGGCTCTGGATTAGGCAATATGGCCGACCGGATTGAAACCGAAAAACAATTTAGCTATAATGTGATCCCCAACTTTCCAATTGCTACAGTTGAGTTTCATTTTGGCAAACTCATTTACGGCACCTTGAATGGTAAAAAAGTGCTCGCATGTCAAGGTAGATTTCATTACTACGAGGGACACAGCATGGATGATATTGTAATGCCCATTCGCGTGATGAAAATGCTAGGTGTAAAATATGTATTGCTATCCAACGCAGCCGGAGCAGTTAATCTCGAATATGAGAAAGGCGATTTGATGATGATTGATGATCACATTAATATGCAACCTGACAATCCACTGCGTGGATCGAATTACGATGAACTCGGTCCGAGATTTCCGGATATGTCTCAGCCATATTCTAAATTATTGAATGGTCATTTGCGGGATATCGCGAAATCAAAAGGCATCACTCTTCGAGAAGGTGTTTATGTCTCGGTTCTTGGGCCAAATCTTGAAACAAGGGCTGAATACAGGATGTTGCGGATGTTCGGTGCAGATGCGGTTGGCATGAGCACGGTTCCTGAAGTGATAGCCTGCAATCACATGAATCTTCCATGTTGTTGTATTTCTGTGATCACCGATATCTGCAATCCGGATAACCTGCAATCATTAAGTGTCGAAGAAATCATCGAAACTGCAAAAACAGCTGAAGCAAAACTTTCCGAACTGTATGTCGAACTCATCGGATCACTCTAACCAGACTTTACGAACGTGCGGTATGATTCTAATTCACATAAATCTGATCCCAACATTCTGAAAAACTTAATAATTTTTTATCAAAACAACTCAAGTATTAAATCAATAACTCGCTGCGATCGATAAAAATTAGTCACTAATTTCGCCGCATAACCCCAAAACTCTATATCCTATGAAAATCTTAAAGTACCTGCTTTATTTCCTCGTTATTGTTGTGGTGATTTATCTGGTCATGTGCATGATGGGACCAAAAAAAATGGCCGCTTCCCGCAGTATCCAGATCAATGCAGCACCTTCTGCCATTTTTGAAGAAATCAATGATTTCAATAAATGGAATGGTTGGAGTCCATGGTATAAAATGGATCCCGGAATGAGCTCTACAATTACCGGAAACCCTGGTGAAGTTGGACACAAACAAGCCTGGCAGTCTAAGAATGGTGAAGTTGGAAATGGAAGCCAGAAGTTTGTTGAAATCAGGGCCAATGAATACATTAAATCAGAGATGCATTTTATGTCAGAAGATTCATCACCAGCCTATGGTGAATTCAAATTGCAGCCAGAAGGAGAAGGCACTTTGGTGACGTGGTCGATGGATGGAGAAGCATCCTTCTTCATGCGAGGAATGATGCTCGCAATGAATATGGAAAAAATGTTAGGCGAAACCTTTGATAAAGGACTCAAAGATTTGAAAACAATTGCAGAAGCAAAACCAAAAGAAAGTCCGGTTACTTATGAAGTGATTGATATGCCTGCACAATGGTACGTTGGCAAACGAATCGATGGAGTCTCAGAAGATGCCATTGATTCTTCGATTTATTCTGCGGCTTATGCAGAAATAGCAAAAGCAATTGGCGGCATGGATAAAGTGACTGGCATGCCTTTTAGCATCGCACACAACTACAGTGAGGCAACTCACAAAATGGATCTTGAAATTGCCCTTCCGGTAGCAGCAGAAATGAAACCTGGAAGCGGATTGACTTGTGCGATGATACCATCAGGAAAGTCTGCAAAATATGTGTATCATGGTCCTTATGAAAACTCCGGTATGGAATGGGGCAAGTTTATGGGTGCGTTGATGAAAGATCATAAACCGCGCTGGTCTCCTTATGAGGTTTACGCCAACGATCCGATGACTGTGAAATCACCTGCTGAAATTGAAACCTGGTTGATTCAACCAATTGAGTGATCCGTAGACAAAAAAAATAATTCAAAAGCCACATCCATCAGGTGTGGCTTTTTTGTTCTCACCAAATGTTACACGAATGAATTCAAAAGAAGATATAAGTACAACTTTTTAAATCAGGTAATTTTGCGTGCCCATGTCAAAAACTGAGAATTCAAAAGGTGTTCTTTACATGCTCATCGCTGTTGGTGGTTTTGCAGTGATGAATGCATTTGCAAAAGTGCTGCATCATTTACCTTCTCATGAGTTAGTTTTTTTCAGATCTATCATCGTTTTTTTCATCTCACTTTGGTATGTATTCAAATTGAAACTTCCCATTCTGGGAAACAATACAACCTGGTTAATTCTGCGTGGAGTGAGTGGACTTAGTGCGCTGTTGCTTTTTTTTATGACACTTAAAAATATGCCTTTGGCAAGTGCAACTTCTTTGCAATACCTCTCCCCCATTTTTACAGTTTTGTTTGCATCGCTCATGAATAATCAACCAGTGAGACCAGTGCAATGGATTTACTTTTTACTTGCATTCCTCGGTGTGCTGCTTATCAAAGGATTTGATGATCGGGTAAGTTTTGGTTGGCTGGCTGTTGGAGTATTAGCCGCGATCATCGCGGGTTTCGCTTATAACTCCATTATCAAATGCCGCAAGACCGATCATGCATACACCATTGTGATACATCTCACATTCATCAGCTTACCTGTCACCGGAATCTGGTGTTTGTTTGATTTTGTCATGCCACATGGAATTGATTGGTTATTTCTGATTGGCATGGGAATCAGCACACAGATAGCGCAGTATTATAGTACGCGCGCTTTGATGACTGCAGCCGCTGCCAAAATCACACCTTGGAATTATGTAGGCGCATTGTTCTCAGTG
Organism: Flavobacteriales bacterium; assembly: GCA_031417525.1. Lineage (GTDB taxonomy): Bacteria > Bacteroidota > Bacteroidia > Flavobacteriales_D > Sanyastnellaceae > JAIBBG01. Next base: position 7,143 of record JANOVT010000192.1, read on the forward strand.
CTTGTTGGCTTTCTTTTCTTCAATGAGCGCGTTGGTCTGCTCGCCATACTTGGCATGGCGATCATTGTGATTTCACTTATACTGAATTCAAAACTCAAAGAGATTGAAGTGATTGAAAAGTCGCAGTGATAAGTACTAACTGAGTGATATAATTTATCATTCCGATGACCGATATTCATGTTAAAATTCAGCAGATAGAATTTATTTTATCGGATGAGCGCTTTGGAACGCAAGTGCTTGAAACCACCACGTAGTGGCAAGCAAGGTCATAAAGCTGTAACTCCAATTATTTAATTACCTCAATCACAACACCAGCCATTTCTGTGTGCGACAAATCCGTTGACATTTGTATTTGTTTGCCTCCTGATGTTTGGAAGGTAGCTTGACCTTGTATCAATGAATTCAACTTTTCTGCATAACTATTTCCGTTTGCAGAAGACAATTTCGATTTGAATGCATCGTAATCCAACGGCTGCTTCGTAACGACAATTGCGAAATAATCAGCAGTGCCTTTGTCATCAGGATACATTGAAAAGTCTCTTGGAAACAACCTGCGACCGGTCACTCCACAATACGGTGAATGCTTCTTTGTATAAGGAAAAAGCACATACGAACTGCCATCTGTTTCTTGTCCGAACACATAAACATAACATGCGATATTATTAATGACTTCGAGTTTGAATTCTTCATTAGAAGTCATTTCACGTGTTGTTCTAAAAAGATTTCCATCCACTTGCTCAAGATTGAGATTGTTATTGTCTTTGTTGAGAATGATACCAAGCTGGGCATTCAAAACGGAAGTACTAATTGAATTAGCATCGCCCATAGGATAAATTCCATAAGCTTCTTTTAC
>JANOVT010000193.1:0-17530 GCA_031417525.1 Flavobacteriales bacterium
TTCCTCTAAAACATAGATTAGAAACCTGTGGTTTTTTGTTTTTGGAGAAAAGGCGAAAACCAAAGTTGAACAAAGACAGCATTGCGAAATATAAATTGAGACCAAGTCAGATTGTCGATTTGAAAAACAACAAAACCGTTGTATTGGATGATGGCGAAAACCTTTCTTCTGAGGAAGTATGCGAGCCCGCTGATGAACCAAGAAGCTATGCATACTGCTCTGATACAGCGTACTCAGAAAAAGTGGTTGGATTTGTTACAGGTGTAAGCACACTGTATCACGAATCAACGTTTCTGGAAAGCGAAAAAGAGAGGGCTAAAACGACGTTTCACAGCACTGCGTCGCAGGCAGCTACTGTGGCTCAAAAGGCACAAGTTGGTCAGTTGATTCTTGGACATTACAGCTCGCGATACACAGATGATGAAGAATTTCTTCAAGAGGCCAAAACGGTTTTTCATAACGTCGAACTCGCATCAGAAGGATCAGTTTTTCAAATAGGGCCGGCAATCATTTCGCTGGAAGAATCGGATGAGCCAAACGCCAGTGAGGAAGATTCAACTCACTAAATCATTTCGACTTGCCTGGCTACTTTCTGAAGAATTTCAAATACAGTTTCAGCCATTACATTTTCACTGTCCAGAGTCGGATTTATTTCGGTGAATTCCAGACAACACGTACGTTCGTTTTGAAGAAATTCCAAAATCAGATCTGCTGCTTCGCGTTCATTAATGCCGCCTTTCACCGGGGTTCCTGTACCTCGCGAAATGCTGGGATCCATGGAGTCTACATCAAAGCTTATATAGATTCGATCACAATGACTGAGATATTTCAAAAGTTCACGACATAGTTTTGTAACACCTGTCTTGCGCAATTCATTGGTTGTGACCACACGCACTTTATTCTTTTTAATGAGCATAGCTTCCTGCTCTTCGAAGTCTCTGAGCGTGATATAGATGAGATCACGGTATTCGATTTTAGGAGAAATGTCCCCGACGTTTTTCACCATTTCCCAAAGTTCAATGGTTTCATAGTCAAGGTCATTCACCTTTTCTTCAATGTTGTCTTCATTTAATGCCGAAGCCATGGGCATTCCATGCATATTGCCACTTGGCGTCGTGTATGGAGAATGAAGATCAGCGTGGGCATCGATCCAGATAACACCTAATCGGGATTCAGGATAAGCCATTTTTATGCCGGCAATAGTTCCACCTGCACTGCTGTGATCTCCACTGATGAGCAAAGGAAACCTACCATCGCGCAATGTGTCACGAACTGCAGCACCAACACGCTCATATATCTTCAGGACGCTCCGAATGTTTCGCGCATAGCGGCTTCCCGGATTGTTATGCAGTGCCTGATTATCATTCGGTATGATTATACTTTTATAGTTCTTAAAAAATTGAGAACGGAAGTCGAGCGCTGCAATTTTTACAGCCTCAATTCCAAGACTTGCACCTCTGGTGCCGGCACCAACTTCACTAGGCACTTCTATCAGCCTGATATTCTTTTCTTTTTTAGTCATATCGGGCAAAGATAGGTGTTCAACTTCTGAAGCGGAAACCTTCACTTCATTGTCTCTTAGATGATGGAAAAAAGGAGATTTATCATTTACTAGCGATCGGTCCACTCATTCACCTTTTCTTTGCTGAAAGTTCCTTCAAACGCATGAGCCAATCAGATTTCGCCAAAGAAAAATTAATGTTGATCGAGTGGATAGTCAGACAAGACAAAATCCAGAATCTAAAATCCGTAACTACATTCATTGAGTCGATGGATAAAGAATCTTCCGACTCGGCTAAAGTTGCCGGTTATCGTCATAAAGGAATTAAAGTTACCATGGCGCAGTTGAAAGAAAGTATCGCTGAATCGGTTAGGCAGATTGAATCCGGTGAAGTAATCCCATTCGAAAATCTCGAACAAGATTCCGACCGTTGGTAAAAAATAACTTTCCGGCGAATTCACAATGGCCGAACTTCAACCCAATTACACATCACTTCATTTTTATGACGAAAAAATATTCTCTGATCATTGCACTCTTTTATTCATTTCTGATAAACGCTCAAACCCCTTGTGTTGATGGTTTGGCAGGGACATATCCATGTGACAACGTTGACTTAATAGCATTCGTGCCGTTAAGTGATATCGGAAATGGGGCCAATACAAATGACATTTGGGGATGGGTAAGTCCCGTCACTAAAAAAGAGTATGCGCTGGTAGGTTGCTCGAATGGGACTGCTTTTCTCAATATCACTGATCCGGTAAATCCTGTTTATCTAGGCTTTCTTCCTACGCATACAGTCAACAGTTTGTGGCGAGATCTGGAGACATATCAGAATTATTGTTTCATCGCGAGCGAAGCGACGGACCATGGACTGCAGGTGTTTGATTTGTTGCAACTAGATCTGGTGGTAAATGCTCCTGTCGCATTCACCGAAAGTGCTCACTATGCTGGATTTGGTCATTGCCATACACTTACTGTGAACACTCAATCAGGATTCTGTTATTGTGTAGGTACAAACACATTCGATGGTGGTTTGCACATTGTAGATATCAACGATCCATTGAACCCGACTTTAGCAGGTGGATTCAGTGCTGATGGTTATACTCATGATTGTTTTGCCTGGTCGTATGACGGTCCTGATCTTTCTTATCTTGGGAAAGAACTGATTTTTGGATGTAATGAAGATCAGCTCGCGATTATAGATGTTTCAGATAAATCGGATTGTCATCTTATTGGTGCGTATGATTACGAAGGCCAGGCACTTGTCGGTTACATTCATCAAGGCTGGGTATCCAAAGACAAAAAACACTTTCTGATCGATGACGAAGTAGATGAACTCGATTTAGGCAATAATGGTGATCCTTATGGCACACGAACTCACATTTTTGACATTGAAAACATTGATGATGTAAATTATTTGGGATACCATGAGGGTGCAAGTACCTCAATCGACCACAATTTGTACGTGCATGATCAGTTCGTCTATGAGAGTAACTACCGCAGTGGTTTGCGCATTATGGATGCGGTGAAAGTTTCTGATGGATTGTTGAACGAGGTTGCCTTCTTCGACTTATATCCACAAAATGATTTTGCCCAGTTCAGCGGCACATGGAGCAACTATCCTTATCTGCCAAGTGGTGTAAATATCGCTACAAGCATGTATGATGGTTTTTTTATTTTGAAACCAACCATGATTGTACTGAGCGAAAATGACTGGGATCTTTGCGGAACCAATGAGATCATCTTTGATGTTGACGTCCGTGCTGATCTAGCCTTTCCTTTGACGTTTGCTATTAGTGGCCTTCCAGGAGCGATTGTTTCCGGGAATACCATCTTAGGTCCGGGTGTGACTTCTGTGACTTTATCCGGATTGAGTTCGATTGCATCCGGTGATTATTTCCCTGATCTTTTGTTGCAGACAAACTTCAATGAATCTTATGTAGTTCCGTTCAAAATGCACCTTGCTAATGGCATTTCTGGAGCACCATCACTTTTAAATGTGCCGAACGGTGCTCTGGTTTCCAACACTGCAATTTCGACATTATTCGAATGGGCATCCATGGACGAAGCAACTACTTATGAATTTCAGCTGGCTACTAATTCCAATTTCGCCGATCCGATTGAAGTGCAGACTACAGATCTGACAACATACCTCATGACGTTTGATCTTCCTGATGGTACCTACTTCTGGCGTGTTCGTGCTATTAACGATTGCGGCACAGGTTCATGGTCAGAGGTATTTGACTTCTCAGTCATTTTCGTTGGTGTGCATGAATTTTCTGCTAGAAAATTGACAGTCTATCCAAATCCTGCGAATGATCAAATCGTCATTACTTCTTCACTTCAACTGGAAGAAATCTCGATCACTGATTTGTCAGGTAGATTGATTTTGAAACAGAAAGTTCAGAACGGCCTGTTTCAAACCTCTCTGGACGTTTCAGGATTATCCGGTGGTCTTTATTTCCTGAAATCAGATCAAACGACTATTCGATTTACTAAAGAATAACAAGGTTGTACCTTAAAAGTGTTAGAGGATCAGGCTATCTCGTGATGGATTAGTGAGAAGTCAGATGTCAGAAGTAAGAGGGTTAAGTTAGAATACTTAAATAGTTTCAATAACCGGGCATCATATAAACCCAAATCACGCAATAGAAAACTAAATTTCATTTCATAGAAGAAAAGGTTTTGACTATCCCGTGGATTTGAGAATCCCGAAATCGATTCAATTGAAGCAATATCTAATGAGCATTTCAGAATAATCCAGATTCGGAAAAAAAAATTACTTCGAAACAAACACGTTAAGGACAGTCACTACTCATTTTCTGACTTCAGACCTCTGACCTCTCGAAACATCATGGCGGTTTTATCCATCAAGTCCTAATTTGAACTGAACAAGAACGAAAGGACTTCTAAAAACCTAATCTATCCAATCGGCGATGAACACATTCGTATCACGAGTGCGGCCATTGTGACGGTTGCTGCACCAGGAAACTTTTTTACCGTCAGGTGAAAACATGATGAATGAATCGAATTGGGTGTCATAAGTAATCTGTTCCAGTTCTGTGCCATCCACACTGATCATGAAAATATTGAATGGAAAGCCCATCTTACTTTTATGATTACTACAAAACAAAATGTGTCTGCCATCCGGATGAAAGTATGGAGCCCAATTCGCATTGCCCAGGTTTGTCACTTGTTTTACATTCTTGCCATCAACATCGGCCATAAATATTTCGAGATTGGTAGGTTCCACCAGATCTTGAGCCAGTAACTCCCGGTATTTTTTGATTTCATCGGGATTGCCAGGACGTGATGCGCGCCAAACAATGTGTTTGCCGTCTGAAGAAAAGGCGGCCCCTCCATCATATCCGAGTGTGTTTGTGATCTGTCGTACATCAGTGCCATCGATATTCATCATCCACAAATCCAGATCGCCCGCTCTGGTGCTGGTGAAAATAATCTTATCGCCTTTTGGAGATACGGTTGCTTCAGCATCATAGCCTTTTTCGGTGGTGTATTGTTTAATTATTTTGCCATTGAGATCCGACTGGAATATATCATACTCCGGATAAATCGGCCAGACGTAACGCCCACTTTCTCTTATAGGCACAGCCGGACAAGTGTCCATCGCAAGGTGTGTGCTGGCATACAATATCGATTTATTATCCGGCATGAAAAAGCTACAAGTTGTTCGCCCTTTTCCGGTCGAGATCAGTTTGCGCTTATTGCTATCCGCTTCTATTTTGGTGTCCAGAACAAAAATCTGGTCGCAACCTGCTGTCCAGTTTTTATTGTCACTTTGAAAAATCAATTGATCGCCTCTAAAATTCCAATAGGCCTCGGCGTTGTTTCCACCAAAAGTCATCTGCCTCACATTTTTAAAATGCTTTTCGGAAGGGTAATGGATGTATTCACCTTCCGTTTGAATTTGTGGGTTTTCCTTGACAGCTAAATCACTCGCAGGTTGCTTGCTGCGACATGCAATCATGGAAAGTGTCAGAATTAAGAGTGCAGATAGTTGATTCTTCATAACTCGCAAAGGTAATTTCGGACTTCGGGCAATGAGGTTGAGTTTTGTCATCACAACGTCAGATATCCATTGAGTTACTTTAGCGCAAAATTCAAAAACATGTATTTCTTCAAATCAATTCAAGCAGTTTTTCTGGCAGGCTTGGTCGTCATTGTATTCTCCTGCTCCTCCCAAAAGACGATTACAGATCATTCGAATGCAGAAATCAGAATGAAAACAGACCTTTCGTTTCTCGCCGATGATGCTTTGGAAGGCAGGGCAGTGGGAACTCAGGGCGAAAGGAAAGCCGGAGAATTCATCGCGGGAAAATTTCAGGGCATACATCTGGAAGCAAAGGGTGACAGCAGCTGGTTTCAAAAATTCACTTTTGTTCCTCATGCACCTGCACAAGTTCATCACACTGGCGACAGCGCTTCCTTAGGAATGGCTTTGGTGAAAGAAATTGTAGGTCGCAATGTTATTGGATATCTGAACAATGGAGCCGAATTTACCGTGGTCATTGGTGCGCATTATGATCACCTGGGTATGGGAGATGAGAATTCGTTGTGGACAGGCCCCAAAGCAATACACAACGGTGCAGACGACAATGCCAGCGGAATTGCTGCTATGCTGGAAATGGCACATTGGCTGTCATCAAAACCAAAAGGAACAACAGGACATAACTATCTCTTTATGGCCTTCAGCGGCGAAGAGAAAGGTTTATGGGGCAGCAATTTTTTTACAAAAAACCCAACAATTGACTTGAAAAAAGTGAGCTACATGCTCAACATGGATATGGTCGGACGATTGAATGCAGAAAAAGCACTGGCAGTGAATGGGGTCGGCACAAGTCCAGAGTGGATGAAGATTCTTCCGGAAATAAAAGTGGATGACATTAAGATGGTATCCAGTGAAAGTGGAGTAGGGCCAAGCGATCACACCAGTTTCTATTTGACTGATTTACCTGTGCTCCATTTTTTTACAGGACAGCATGAAGACTATCACAAACCCACAGATGATGTTGAAAAAGTGAATTTTAAAGGACTTGTTTCTGTTCTCAATTTCATAGAACAAGTTATAATCAAACTGGACGACAAAGGCAAGTTGGAGTTTACGAAAACGAAAGATGTAACCCCTTCCTCTGCAGATTTCAAAGTGACATTAGGAGTCATTCCTGATTATCTCTATTCTGGAAAAGGCTTGCGAATCGACGGCGCGAAAGATGGAAAACCTGGTTTTAAAGCCGGGCTGATCAAGGGTGATGTCATCATGAAATTGGGTGTTTATGACATCGAAGACATCTATGGCTACATGGAAGCGCTTTCTAAGTTTGAGAAAGGACAGACAACAGATTGTGTTGTTTTACGAAACGGCGAATCCATCACCTTGCAGGTTACATGGGAATAGGAGCAGGCAACTGATTGCTTAAGAAACGAGCATTGCAAATCCGATTCCGACAAGAATGGACACAAATTTCATCCAGTTGAATTTGTGGCCTTCCTCACTTTCGAAAAGTATGATGGTCGAAACATGAAGGATGATACCAATTAGTATTCCTGTGACCTTTGGCGTGAGTGTTTCCAGATTCGCTAGTCCATTTTCTCCAATAAGATAATGAACAAAAGTGCCGGCAGGAGCGATCAATGCAAAAAGGATCATCCAGAACAGCACACGCATTTTACTCATTCCTGTGCTGAATAGTAATGCAGTGAAAACAAGTGTCTCAGTGATTTTATGAAGTGAGATTCCGATCAAAAGTGAATCGCGATGATCATGAAAATGAGAATGGCCTTCACCTGCGTGCACATGGTCATGCACATGCGCAGATGCAACTCCACCAAAAGGCATTCCTTCAATAAAAGCATGAATCCACAATGAAGCCATTACAGTGAAAAGAAATTTTGTGCTCTGATTGTGTTGGTGATTCGTATGTGCATGGCCATGCTCGATACCATGTGAGAAAAAATCAAGGACGACCTGAAGCATAAATCCTCCAAGCACATACCAACCGGCATTATTTATTTCCGAACTGAAAAGCTCTGGAAATAAGTGCAGCAGTGTGAGCCCCAGCAAATAAGCAGCACTGAATGAGAGTAGAAGTTTTAATCCTTTGCTCGTCTGTTTATGTGTAAGAATAAAAAGACCGCCTCCTGCAAGTGCTGCAAGAAATAAGACGCTGGCATAGAAAATCGGGGGCTGTGACATCAATTGCGTGCAATAATAATCATGCGGTCAGAACTTTCGGGATGAAAAGGATTCAATTCATAGTCACCGAAGGCAATTAGAAAATTCAAACCTACCTGTGCCAGCATCTGCTGCATGACTTCGAAACTGAGTAACTGTACTCGTTCTTCGAAATGTTCCACCTTTTCTCCATCGCGCACTGTGATTTCCTTTACGATCAGTCCATCCTGAATACTTTTCCTGATGTCAAAATGAATTCCGGACAGAGTGTATTGGTAGACAGGACACATTTTTGAGCAAATTGCTTGTGTATTGAAATAATCGAGAACGAATATTCCACGCGGCTTGAGATGCAATTTGATTCGTTCAAGAACAGCCACATTTTCTTGCTCCATCTGAAAATAGCCAAAACTGGTGAAGAGATTGAGAATGCATTCAAATTTTTTCTCGAGCTCAAAAGTTCGCATGTCCTTTACATCAAAATGCAAAGCCAGATTTTCGAACTGTTTCGCAAATTGAATGCTTTCAGGCGACAAATCGATTCCATGCACATCATACCCTTTTGAATTCAGATAAACAGAATGTCTTCCTTTTCCGCATGCCAGATCGAGAATAGAGGCGTTTTCCGGCAATGCGAGATAAGATCCCAGATGATCAAGAAACAGGCGTGCTTCAGCGTCATCCCGATGGCTATAAAGCACATGATAATAGGGGGAATCGAACCAGGAACGGAACCACTCATTATGGAGACCAGATGGATTTTCCTGCATCATGATTGTATCGCGGCGAAGATATAAACGTTAGCTTTGTTAATACTTAAACACAGGTCAATGAAAATACGACCAAAGAAATACCCATCCTTGCAAAGAAATTGACAGATAGCTAACTCGCGTTCTCATGGAAGAAATTAAATTAACTCCTACACCAAAAACTCCATCTGTGCTTTTCAGTGCCAATGGACATCTTGAATTGAAAGGTCGTTCTATACCTGAAAACTCATTGGAATTTTATAAGCCGCTCATCGATTGGCTCGATGCTTACTCGAAGCAAAGCGCTCCTGAAACAAATGTTCATGTTCAACTTGAATATTTTAATACCAGCAGCAGCAAATGCCTGCTCGATTTCTTTAAGCGACTCGAGAGCATCGTCAATAAAGTGACCATTCACTGGTACTACGAAATGGACGATGAAGACATGTTGGAAGCCGGCGAAGACTACGAAGCGATCATCAATGTTCCCTTCAAGATGATCGAAGTTGAAGAGCTGAAGTAGTCATGGTTACTCCTATTTGACTAGTCTTCTTTTTTTCTCATTCGGCTGATGATGTTTTCAAAAAATCGATTGATCGAATCGAGCAGTCTTTTTAAACCATCATAATACAGGATTATTCCAAGTGACATGGTCATCATCCAAATCACCAGCAGATTTGCAGATAAAGTTGTGATTTGAAATCCAAAGAGATTTTTGGATGGCGCATAAAAATGCGCATTAAAAAATCCACCTTCAGGATTCAGAAATATTGGGTTGTGTTTTTGTACGAGCTGTTCCTCATCTTCAACAATCTTCTTCAAATCTGTTTTATTCGTCGCAAAATCTTCCAGACTTTCATTGTAGCAATCGTCTTGTAATTTGAGGTACTGTTGGCGTAATTCCGGAGTGGCTGTCAACTCGGCAATTTTATTCTCTTTCTGCTGATTGATAGAATTGCTCAAAGTGATGTAGTACTTGTCCAATTCTGAAAGCGCAACATCCACGTTGTTCAATACATCTTCCGTAACCATACCGGGGCGAAGCATATCCATTTTTGGAATTGAAAGGTCAGGAATGCGTTTGCATTCTTTTGTCAGTTCATTGTGCAACACATGAAGATTGTACTCCAACTGTTTTCCGGGCTCACTTTCACGAAGCATTTTCCGGATATCCGCACTTTTCGTCTTTAACTCTTTTATCCAATAGTCCTTTTTCCAGACATAATATTTCCGATCTCTATCAAATTCAAAAAACTGCTTTTCAAATTCGTTGTTTTTGAATTGATATACTGCCATCGCTTCATAAGCCCATCGGGATATCATCACGTTGCCAATAAAAGGTACGCGACTTTGACTTGCAATGGCAGGGTAGAGGCGGTCGTATCGAACAATCACACCACTGAATAATAACTGCGGAATAATCAGAATCGGTATGATGATGTAGATAACCTTGGCGCTGTTGAAACTTGCGGAAATATTCAGACCAAGCACATTCGCACAGCAACTTGTACTAAACAATACCATCCAGAAAGGCAGAAACATGCCCTTCACTTCCAGAATTGAATTACCGACTAGTGTAAAACACATAGTTTGTATCAGCGAAATAAAAAACATGATGCCAATCTTGGAAGTCACATAACTCAATTTATTCAGATTGAGATATTTTTCGCGCTTGAGAATTTTTTGATCCTTAATAATTTCCTCTGCACTGACAGTCAGTCCAAGGAAAATAGCAACTACCACAGAAATGAAAAGGTATTGTGGAAAGTTCAGATTTTCACGAAAAGTATAGACCTGATCACCACCACGGGCGGTCGGATAGTATTTGATAAACAGACCCAACACCAATGCCAGTACTGGTGCTTCCATGAAGTTGATCAACATGTATTGCGTGTTTGCAAACTTGCTGAGTACATCACGGATGACAAAAACTTTGAACTGTTTGTATGCACCGGGAAGACTGAATGCACTCCGAGGTGTCTCTAGTGCCTTTTCTTTTCCCGAAAGGTGATTGCCAATGATGACATTAAAAAAGTTGTTCCATTCTTTAGGAGCCACTTTCCTGAATTCCGTTTCATTGCCATACTCATCCACCACTTTCGCTTCGATGATGTTAAATATTTGTTCCGGATTTACATTTCCACAATGCGGACATTCACTTTCTGTGAGGTTGACCTGATTTGCCAGTCTTTTAAAATAGATAATGCTTTCGACTGGATTACCATAGTAGATTGGATATCCACCATTATCCAGGATAAACAGCTTATCAAGCATCTTAAAAATGTCACTGCTGGGCTGGTGAATAACTACAAAAATCAATTTGCCCCGAAGTGTGAGTTCCTTGAGCAAATCCATAATATTCTCTGAGTCCCGGCTGGAAAGCCCGCTCGTCGGTTCATCTACAAAAAGGACAGATGGTTCACGAATAAGTTCAAGTGAAATGTTTAATCTTTTGCGTTGTCCTCCACTTATGGTTTTGTCCAGAACACTGCCAACGCGCAAATCTTTGCATTCAAAAAGGCCAATGGCCTGCAAGGTCTTATCTACAGCAGCGACAATTTCTTCATCTGTTTTATCTGAAAAACACAAACGAGCGTTGTAATACAAGTTTTGAAAAACCGTCAATTCTTCAATGAGAAGGTCATCCTGAGCTACATATCCAAGCACACCTTCAATCTTGTCTTTCTCGTGATGAATGTCGACGCCATTGATGTCTATTTTACCATAGGTGGGAGCGTAATTTCCGTTGAGGATATTCAGACAGGTGCTTTTTCCTGCACCACTACCACCCATAATTCCCACAAGGTTTCCACTTTCTTCTACCAGATTGAATTGGTGAAGCGCCTGTTTGCTGGAACCCGGGAAATAGTAAGAAACATTTTCAGCGCGATAAACGATGATCTGCTTGTTGCTTTTCTCCAAAAAACTATGCAGGATATCGCTGTAAAATATCGGACTGATTTTGCTTCCGCGAATGTTGGATCCCTGACCAAAAACATAGGTTCGTTGTGGAATGATATTCTGACTGTTCAGGTATAGTTCATCCGGACCGAAATACCGGATAAAAAATAAATTCTCTTCTTCGAGTTTCAGAAAGATGAGATGACCTTTCAGATTATCGATGTAAAGCGCCCGATGCCAGTTGGCATGATTTGATTTATCGGAAGATGCATAAAGAAATCCGTCTTCTCCAATTGTATCTTCTTCACTTGATTCTACAAGTAATCGCACTTGTTGGAAAACAGCAGGATCAATATTGAATGCGTCGGATACCGTCTGAATAAACTCCAGATCCTGGTGACTACGTTCGCTGAATTCACGCATGAATTCCAGAAGGCGAACTACAACGAAGAATTTTTCTTTCTGCTGCAATTCTTCGTTGATCTGATCACAGATACGAAGCACCTTCACTGAGGCCATGGAAGTCCTCTTTTCCGATTGTTTACCGGAATGAAATTTTTCAGCAAAGTCTTCATACACCTGAAGGTATTTGCTGACCATTTCCTTATTTAACTGCTGACGCAAAAAGACGGCAACGATCTCTCTGCCCGAGTTTTTACCCGAACCAGAGATGATTGCAAACAATTGCATCAACGCACGTAAAATTCCTGCACTCATGATATTTATTGTGTGCAGAACATTTCGAAATAGTAAAAAAGCAATCCGTTCCTTTCGGAAATAAAGGCAATGTTATTTCCTGAATCCTATCACGATCACAGCACAACCGGAGTCGCTTTTATTGCTGTCGAGCATGGATTCAATCGTAACAGACATGGTATTCTCAACAAAGAAGTCCCAATAAGCAGCTGTGCTGTAATCAGCGTTGCTGAAGAGTATGTTTTTATCCTGATCTACAATTTTAAAAATCAGGTTATTGTCCGTATTTCCGCTGCACGCTGCAACACGATAGGTGTTCCCTTTGAAAAGAGTTGTTTGAAATTCTGCAGCATCATCACCACTGAGCAATGCGCGATATGTCTGACCATCACTGATGTATTCTGATGTGATATGATGTTGACAATAGTCCGCAATGCTGTCACATTGTGCCTGTGAATAATTACACAGTACAAGTAAACATCCGGTAAGTATGAAGGATAATCTACGTTTCATATTATTCGATAATAGCATTGCGCACCGTCTTAATCTGTTCTGTAATCTGATTCAATTCTTCTGCGCTCACCACTACGGAGCTTTGACTTCTCAGGTATGTGATTTTTTCACGCTGATCATTGATCGGTTGGCGATAGGTGTAGGTACTTTCAAGTTGACTTAATAATTCACAAAGCTGTAACAGTGCTGGTTTGATGACCACGAATGCAGGATCATCCAGTCGTGTAGCAAGGTTTTTAATGCTTTCAGCTGAATATTTCTGTTCTCCAACACGGCTGCGCAATTCTTCATTGCTTTTAGAACCGTCTGCTGCCAGATGCAAAGACTCAATCCAGCCGCCAATCAGAATGTAGTTGCTTAAATGTGTGCGTTCATTGCTCTTCAGGTAACGGTCCGCCATACGGAAAAACTCAGAGCTCAATCCCAGAATAGAATCCCGGTTATTGAGATTGCTATTGAGTTTATTCACCATTTTTTTATCAATGTTCTCAAGAATGCCAAGGTCAGCAGAAATGCCGGCCATCAGATCAAAATAGTCATTGTTAATCTGACCAAGATTATAGTTGGAGATGTAGGCGAGATCAGCACCGTAAATCCCAAGATTCAGTGCTTTTTTAGTCTCATTCAAATACCGGGACTTGTTTTGAACACTATTCACCAATTCCTGTTTGAATGGAATATTATTCTTCTGGATCAAGGTAGCAACCTGAATAGGAGAAGGAACTGAAATGATTTCACCTTCAAATTTGATGGTGCCTGTAGTTGATACACCAGTGGTATCCATGCCAGGAACATTGGGTTTCGTCGCTGTCGTTTCTTCACACGACTGCATCACGGCAAGCATCATTGCAGCGCCGGCAATACAGATAGTGAGGTTGTAATTCATTCTCATAGGGTGGATGGAACTAAGTCAAACATACAAACCTTTATATCGTAAATAGGGTTCAGAAGGTTTCTATTTCTACCCGGCAAAGAAACTTGATTTTTGACATGGTTGTCATCTTGTGCCTAATTTGTGGAAAAAGAAAACAATTATTCCCTTGAAAGACAATAAAATGACCGGCTATACATTTTTGAGCAAGCCAAGCCATCTTTGCACCCAATCTCATTTATGAAATACGGATCTATATTCTTCGTCTTGTCTTTATTACTCGCTTCGTTGGTGCTGACACGTTGCCACAAGGAAAAATTTACCACAGACAGCAGCGATGTGCTCGATTTCTCCAGAGACACTGTGTTTTTTGATACTGTTTTCACTTCCATTGGCAGCACTACCCAATATCTAGTCGTAAAAAACAACCACAATGCGAGCATTCGTATTTCTGATATCATCCTGGAAAATGGCTCCGGTTCGCAGTATCGGATCAATGTGGACGGTGTAAACGGTCCGGAGCATCATGACGTGGAAATTCTGCCAAATGACAGCATGTATATTTTTGTAGAAGTAACGATAGACCCTAGTGATCAAACATTGCCCTTTGTTGTGGAAGATTATATCCGGTTCGAGACGAATGGAACTACGCAACGTGTGTTGCTTCAGGCATTTGGACAAGATGCATATTTCCATGGTGGATTGAATTCATGCTTGAATCCGATATCTGACACTTTACTTTCCAACGTAGCCTGGGATAACTTAAAGCCCCATGTAGTTTATGGAATTGTCATGGTGCCGCCAGATGTTACTCTTACAATTAACCCGGGCGTGCAAATCTATTTCCACAGTAAATCCGGGATTTTTGTGAATGGAGGATCCATTGACGTTCAAGGCGAACTAAACGCGGAAGTGGTCTTTCAAGGTGACAGACTGGAAGCAGAATACGCCGATGCTCCCGGTCAATGGGGGATTCAATTGGACTGCCCGATAGAAACCGGAGTTGGACCAAGCATAGCCAGTATCATTCGAGGTGGTATCTGGATCTATCAAAGTCCTGAATCAGTGATCAATTATGCCATTATTAAAAATGGAAACATGGGGATTCAGGTAGACACAACAGGCGTTCCTTACATTGGCAACCAGTTTTCTGTAGAAATTCAAAATACCAAAATCCTGAATATGGCAGGTTTTGGTTTATGGGGGCAGGGTGGAAGCATTCGAGGGAAAAACCTGCTGGTTGCTAATTGTGGTCAATGTTGCGCATACCTGAGCCTGGGTGGCAAATACCAGATGGACAATTGCACTTTTGCCAACTACTGGGAAGATAACAGCCGCACTTTTCCTGCATTTGCTTTAAACAATTACTACGAAGATATTTATCAGAATATTCAGGTACGTGAACTCATCGATTGTGACTTCAATAACTGTATCATGTTTGGCAACAATGCATTCCTCACTGATTTTAATGAGTTTGTGGTGGATGTAAATGATGCAACAACCAATGACTATCGTTTCAGATACTGTCTGGTAGATACTGATCAAAATGTGGAAGTCGAAGGCATCTACACAGGTATGGCGAATAATCAGGGTCCATTTTTCTGTGATCCCTCCTCTGGAAATTTCAGAATTTCCGTTCTGAACGCTCTGATGACAGGAAATACACAGGACGCTAATTATCTCTCCCTCGATATTCTCGGACATGATTGGCCTCAATTACCTTCAAATCCATTGATGAAAGGATGCTACGGTTTTGATTCCGACGGTTCACCTTGCGATTGATGAAGGACGAATGGATATCTGGCATCGAAGAAAGGTTGAAGTCTTTTGATTTTTCCGCGAATGAATCGAATCTGTTGATGGGTTACCATAGGGCGTCGGCTGAAGAGGCCAGAAAACTGAATCCTGCTCCAAAGGAAAGCGCGGTGATGATGCTCTTGTTTCCAAGATCAGGTCAATGGTTTACATTATTCATTCTGCGGCCTGATGGCACCGGCATTCACAGTAATCAACTGAGTTTTCCCGGAGGGAAAATTGAAGCTGGCGAAACCAATCTGGAAGCTGCTTTCAGAGAAACACATGAGGAAGTAGGCGTCCACAAGGATCAAATCAGAATTATAGGCAGTCTTTCTCCATTGTACATTCCACCTAGTCATTTTGTTGTCCAGCCCTTCGTTGGTGTTCTATTCGAAGAACCAAATTTTGTCGCGAATCCGCAAGAAGTGGTGCAATTGATTGAATATCCTGTCACACCATTTTTGGAAGAACCCATCATTCTTGAAAAGGAAATTTTTATTGCGACCTTCGATCGAACAATTCAAGCTAAATATTTCGACGTGAATGGATTTACGCTTTGGGGAGCAACAGCCATGATGATACAGGAATTCAGAACGATTCTGGGATTTCACCTTTGATTCAATATTTCGTTTCTCATGAAATTGAACTTTATGGCAACTGGCATGTAAGACTCCTCAGAATTTACTTTCTTTGGAACTTCAATGAAAAGATATAAAATCATCATACTAATTAGTTGTGTGTTTGGATTAACCATCACATTCAATGCTCAATCGCAGATTGGCAGCACAGAAGCGGCATCTAAAAAAAATATTGATGCAATCGAAATTCAACAACTTACGAATTCAGAATACAAAAGCGCGGCTGAACTCTGGCAGACGGAAGTGCAAAACAACGCACAAAATGAAATAGCATGGTTGAATCTATATAAGTCGACACGTTATGCTGCCATCTCGAATCAAACAAAGAAAATTTCGAAAGAAAATCAAAAGGAACTCACACAGATCCTGGAAAAGATGAATGCAGCTTTGCCTAATTCGTTTGCATTTCAATATGCAAGTTATCTGCATGGCAATAAAAGCGATGAGTCTTTTTCTCATCTCAAAGCTGCCTACAACATCCGACCTAACGAAGTGGAACTTGTGGATGATATGCTTTGTGATGCGCTCATCACACAGAATGGCGAAAACGTCAGGAAATTCGCGCAACTACTTTCAAAACAAAACATTTACAATGCATCAGAAGTAGAGTACAATAAAAATGTACTCAATAGTATTGAACAAAACGCAGTACTTCTGACGAGTGGAAATGTGGATACTTATCCACTGATACTGATGCAACAACTTCAGAATTTCCGGACAGATGTGACAGTGATTAACATGGAGTGGTTAAATAGCAAGACTTATCTGTCGTCCATTTGTCTGGCGCTGGGTATCGAATCTGGCAACAATTTCAGTGTTGAAAAAATACTATCCGGAAGTAAGCGGCCTGTTTACGTTTCTCTCACCACGTCTCAGGATTTGATCCAACGAAACGTTGGCAAACTGTATTGCACCGGCTTGGCCATGAAGTATAGCAAATCATCTATCGAAAATCTTACGTCGCTGGCTTACAACTGGGAATTTCTGTTTTCAAAAGCCCAGATTCAAAGTTCTGATTTGTTGAATAAGAATTATCTGCTGCCATTGTTGCTCTTGCGCGATCACTACACAAATACAGGTAAACCTGAACAGGCCGATGAGACTCAAAATCTCATTCTGCAGATATCGCAGCGATTTGCCCTGGAAAAACAGATTAAAAAACATCTGGACTAAACGTATGGCTTTATACAAACATCCATACGAGCGCGAACACGATGAACAACTCATGTTGTTGGTTGCCCAACGGGACCAGAAAGCATTTGAAATTTTATACGACCGATATTCCAGACTGATGTTTAATTACTTCCATCGGATGCTTTGGAAAGATCGCGAAAAATCGAAAGACTTCACTCAGGAACTGTTTTCAAAGCTCATTCATAAACCTCACTTGTACGATGCTTCAAGACCTTTCAAAACCTGGATTTACAGCATTGCACATAATATGTGTAAAAATGAATATGCAAAAAGTGATGTCAGGAAGGTGGCTCATGCGGAAATAAAAAGAGACGATCATTCTGTTTCAGGATTGGAAGCACAAAAGGAAATGGACAGAGTTCAATTCATGACCAAATTGAAGGAAGCACTGGCTGATCTCGACGAAGTGAAGAGACAAACTTTTGAACTTCGTTTTACTCAAGAATTAAGCATCATTGAAATAAGCGAAGTGATGCA
>JANOVT010000194.1:0-8575 GCA_031417525.1 Flavobacteriales bacterium
TACTAATTATATTCTCATCGTTTTATGGCAGCAAGAAAAAAACAAACAGCAGAGGTAGTCACCGAAAGATCAGCATCCGAAATAGTACACGATGCATTGGAGTCTCTTCGTACGAAATTGTCGCACTTGTTGGGTGACAAAGAACATAATGTGCTGGAAACGATCAAATATGCTGCGGGTAAGGTTATCCATAAAGCTGAGAAAGTTCTTGAGCCAAAAGCGTTGAAGAAGTCGGCCAAAAAGGCTATCAAGTCTGCCGAGAAAGCTCTGAAGTCTGAAAAAGTTGAAAGTTCTAAGCCTGCATCAAAGGCTCCACGAAAATCAGCGAGTAGAAAAAAGACGGCAGCAAGACCTCGTAAAAAAGCTGTAGGCAGCCGTTCGAAAAAGGCGCCTGCGAAAAAGTCAAGATAGTCGACAGGTAGCGTCCAAAAGCAATCAATAAATCTTCACTTCTATTATTCAGTCGCAATTTTTTCGATTGCGTTCTGGTAGTGTTTTGTTAAACGTAAATCGAAATTGCGGCTTTGAGACCCATGCTTGCCACTATGAGGAGGTTTCAATTCCGGAGAGCTTAAAACGTTAATCCGATTATTTTTTTTCGAAAAAAGACTCCTCTATTTTATTCAGAGCGGTTTTGATTTTTTTCATTTGCTCTTCCAAAGTATCCTTTGCCTCAGCACTTCCAAGCGCAACTTGAACCCGCAAGTGCTCCAGCGTCGACTTCAATTCGGTGGCTTTTTCTTTGGTAATTTCACTGGCATGTTCCAATTGCTCTTTGGAATCATGAATGAAAACATCGAAGTTTTTTCGCGCATCTTGAAAGGCATCTTTTGCCTCCGATTTGCCAAGTGCTGCCTGCACACGGAGTTCTTCTAATTCCGTTGCTGCTTTTCTCAATCCATTAATCACCTTTTCGGTGAATGTCGTTTTAGTGTTTTCCATAGTGATGTTGTTTTCAACGCAAAGTTGAGACTTAGAAATATACTGAGAGGTGACTAAGATCAGGTTATATGAAGGGGTGTCCTCCTCAAAAATCAATGCATCACTTTTGAACTACTATTTTTTGTGTGGACAAAACTGAATGGTCACTTAGGTATTGCAAAATGTAAACGCCATCAGAAAGCATGGAAACATCCAAAACGGTTGATTTGGATTGGATGTTTTTTTCAGTCAATAACTTTCCGCTGAAATCTAAAATGCGCACATATGATTTTGAAGTCGGATCGAAGCTATTAAGATTGATCCTAACATTTTCTTTCGCTGGATTTGGTGAAAGTGTGAGTGCCAATGGCGTCGAAACTTCTTCAACTTCTACTGTGGTCATACCTACTCGCATCACCTGATTGGTAATACTGTTGACATACCAGATCAATCCATCCGGCCCGATCTTAATACCCATGATTCCACTTTCGCCTGTTGGAATCACTCCAAGCAAAATCGGTTGTGCATTGCTGATATCATATAGATGAATATCCCCACTATTGTAGTTGGAAACAATCATCCGGTCTTCAATAATGTCAATGCCGGTTGGTGTATCCAGACCTGTGTTGAGGTAGACTTCCCAAGTGAAGTTATCCATGTATTTGTAAATACTCACTGCTTCATGTGGGGTTACATCATCACCTGGAGTTCCGGTCGCTGTATTCAATCGAATGATCCTGTTCTGTTGCGAATTGCATGCATAGAGCCAGCCAGTGTTGTGATCCATGATCATGTGATCCGGAATTTCGTGATCGCTGTCTTCACTATAGCCCGGAATGGGATATTTATAAATAATGCCATCACTGTGATCACTATTGCCCGGACCATGATCTTCTTGAAAATCATAACTCATTATTTCATTGTGATCACCACAATTGACCCAGAATTTATTGTCTTTTTCCCATGTAATTCCCATGCTGTATGGGCTTTCATGCAACATGTCGATATGGCTGCCATTGCCCCCGCTTGGCTGCGCATACACGGCAGGATTGCTGTCCCATAATGTTGGTCCTGTAAATGGCATTCCACCATCGTGATTCGCATCATATACTCCCGGTGAAGTGGCAAAATTTTCATTTCTTGAAAAGGAAATCGCCGTAGGCAGCGACATAAAATGCCATGCATTGCCATCGGTCTGCACAAGCTCTTCCTGACTTGCTTCACCCGCATGCGATATTTTTACAGTTGAACCACCAGAATTTTCAACCTTTTTCAAAATCACCCAAAGTTCATTGTTCGTCAGGGTCGGATGAAAATCCAGATCACGAGGATGATCAACTCCTTGCGCACTGCCTGCAATTTCCTGCATTTCGGTATTGTAGTCTAAATAAGTATCCAAAATATTGGGGGTTCCCGGACCTGCAGTGATCGCTTTGCTCGCTATATCATTGAGAGCATTCATGTCTGGGTTGCCATTGATGCTGCTCAACCAGATGCTCAAATTATGATTCCCATTGGTCGTATTCAAAGGCAATGGGTGCACTAATTCAAAGGAAGTAAACGGCTGGATATTTAAACCATCGATAGTAGAAGTCACAGGAGTGCCGCTGTCAGAAGTGTAATTCATCTCAACAGAATTGATGACATCACTTCCGTTGTGAAAGAACTTCGCTCTGATTTCAATATCAGTTGGCTGAACATAATTGTAACTTAATACTTGATTACAAGCAACATCATATTGAAGAGGTTCTTGTACAGTGAAATTGAATTCATCATTTGATCCCATGCCGGTAAATTGAAGCATCGGAAATCCGAAGAGGTTCAAGGTGAAATGTGCACCACCATCTTCATAGTCATCGATGTAATAAAGCGTATAGGATTCTCCGATTATTAAGCAGATTTGGTCTTCTGTAATGGTGGTATTGCTCGCATATCCATTACCGTTTGTGGCATCCTGATCTCCCGCACCACCGCAACCTATCTGCACAATATTTCCCCCTTCCGCAATGGTGCCATTGTCACATGCATTACCAAGCGGTGTTATTTGCCAATAGCATTCAAGGCCCCAATCGTCTGTGGCGATGTCGAGTACTAGTTCTGTTTCACCAACTATACATTGAGCCTGAGTATTTGTAATAGCAAGTAAAAGTGTGCTGATACAGAAGAGTTTTGTGAAAAATTTCATGAATGAATTTGTTTACTTGGATTATTCAAGGAGATTATTTTAATTCGAAACTATGATGTCTGCCTGCAACCAGTTCAGCCAATCATTTTTGTCAGTGGCATTTATAATAAGTGTGTATTGACCAGCTTGCGTAAAAGTCGGCAGGACAATATCCGAAAGTTCAAAAATCCACTCATGGTCAAATGTCCATTCCTGATGCCAGGCAATGTTATCGCCGAGATATAATGTAGCGCCAACTGTTTGCAGATAATTTACATCAGCAATATTTCCTTCAAAAGTGAACGTCTCACCGGTTTTTAATGCTACAATTCCGGATGAATTGGCAGCAGGAATGCTTGCCACGGGAAGAATTGCAGGTAAGCTATCATTTTGAACAACGACCGATTCTTCTCTATATGTAATGTTGCCATCCGAATCCAGCAGAGCCACATTGAGATCCCAGGAACCACTGATGTCAGCGGGTGCATTGAACTTAAATATGACTACGCTATCTGTGCCGCTCAGACTCATCGATTTTGTCGCATCCCAAACGCCAATATTTGGTGCTTTGAATGCTGAGATCAATTCGCCGCCATGCACAACGTGCGAATGGAATCCAGCAGGTGTTTTTAATCTGACTTCGATATTTTTTAGTTCTACGTCATCACTTACGGCAACGTAAATACGATTCGTCTTCGCTGCCAGAGCATAATATCCGACGCCATGCTCGCTTGGTGTATAAATGGAAGATATTGTTGGAGCAAGACTGATCTTATCTTTTTTACATGAACCAAGTATGATTGCTGCGCAGATGATCCACAAATACAAAAGCGAAAGTTTTTGGAACATGATCAGGATAGCTTTGTTGAAGCAGATTAATTTACGTTGGTGATTTCGCTTGCCGGAAAGCTGCTCAAAAATACGCGATCAGACCGATTCACACATGCAAATTACACATAACCTTTTGAAGGGAATTGGACTTCTAATTCCTATCATTCCACCATTGTCACATCTTGATCGACCAGACCACATCTTTTCTCCATTGAACATACCAATCGGTGGCAATTACATTTTCTGGAGTAGTTTGTGTGAGGTCAGCGAAGTGTTGAATTGTTTCATTCAATCGCAACGGATTGGTGTTATTGACTTCAAACCGCGATTGATTGTTTTCGATAAAATCCGCAATGGCCGTCGGAAGTTCGATGAGCCTGGAATTTGTCTTGGAAGAAAACGTCATCAGCGTTTTTTTACCTGCCGATTTGAAATGCGGAATTTGCATCCTGTGCCACATGAGACGATAACCGGCTACTGTCGGCTGATCGAATTGTGAGCGTTTCAGATATTTCCCGATAAGTTTAGAAGGTACCTCTGTATGTGGCACGAGGAAATCGAAAAAATCCTTCAGCGGAAAATCCAATCCTTTGTTGTGCATGTAATTGTAAAGTGCCTTCTTAAGTCCATCTGAAAATTTGGAATGATCCGCACCAGTTGGATCTTCATGGTGAAGGTCGTTGTTTGCAAATCCTTTGAATTCAGGACCAGTTCGTATGACCTGGTATTTCTCCGGATGGAGTCCGACAGGGCTGTGAACCGTCATCGCGAAACGATGCCAGAATGCCGATTGCAATAAATGGTGTTGAAACAATTGACGAACTATTTCCAGTGAGTCGATGGTTTCTTGCTCCGTCTCCGTAGGAAAACCGTACATCAGATATGCATGTACGAGAATACCGGCATCCCGAAAGCCCTGACAAACTTTTGCAACCTGTTCGATGGTGATGCCTTTTTCCATGAGGTCCAGCAATCGTTGACTTGCCACTTCGAGTCCACCGGTTACAGCTATGCATCCCGATGCTGCCAATAACTTGCATAAGTCGGGTGTGAATGTTTTTTCAAATCGGATATTCGTCCACC
The DNA here is from genome assembly GCA_031417525.1 of Flavobacteriales bacterium. Classification (GTDB taxonomy): domain Bacteria; phylum Bacteroidota; class Bacteroidia; order Flavobacteriales_D; family Sanyastnellaceae; genus JAIBBG01. The sequence continues at coordinate 5,000 of JANOVT010000194.1, forward strand.
AGGTGACCTGCAGTCCACGAGATATAATTTCAATTGCCAGATCACGCATTGCCAATGGTGGTGCCGCTTCATCCACAAAGTGAAATCCAGTTTCACCGGTTTCAGCAATGAGAGCTTCCATTTTATTCACCAATTCTTGTGCAGGCGCCTGATCAAAACGTGCGATGTAGTCCAACGATATATCGCAAAAGCTGCATTTTTTCCAATAACATCCGTGAGCAATTGTCAGCTTGTTCCAGCGCCCATCATTCCACAGCCGATGCATTGGATTGGGAACATCAAACATCGACAAGTATTCAGACAGTCGCAATCCGGCATAACTCGGTGCAGGCAATCGTTGGTGCGTAAAATCGCCGCCAATCAAGTCATTCACGAAGTGTACTTTGTTTTCCAATCGCCTGAAAGTTCTTTTCAGATTCGGATGAGCCATCGGATTTTTTACATGTTGAATGATGGCCATCACCGGCGCTTCCCCATCATCCAATGTGATGAAATCAACGTAATCAAAAACTGCAGGGTCATTTAATTCGCGCAATTCTGTGTTCGCATATCCTCCTCCAAGAACGATCTTAGTGGTAGGCGAGTTTTTTTTGATCCATTGCGAAATTTTTAAAGCTCCATACAAATTGCCTGGAAATGGAACGGTTAAACCAACGAGTAATGGAGTGTGGTTTTCAAAATATTTTGCCGTGGCATTCAGCAACAGACGATCGAGGTAGTTGTCTGGTTGTTCAAGTTCTGTTTTGATTGGATCAAATGAAACAGCGGTTTGTGCTATTCGTTCAGCGTATTTGGAAAAACCGAAATGTGGACCAACGGTGGCTTGTATCAGATCGCCCAGATCTTCCAGATACATCGTACACAGGTAGCGCGCTTTGTCTTGTGAGCCTATGCTTCCAAAAAAATGCTCGGGTTCATTGAGTTGATTAAACCTTGGGCCTTCCGGTAAAAAACTGCCGGCCACTATCCGATAGGCGAGGGTGTAATTTTTATTTTGAAGAAAAGCAATGACAGGGTCAATGGTCTCAATGTATGTCTCTCTGTTCGAATAAATTTCTGATAATGATTCAGACAGCTTAAACTTTCCCGCTGCAATGGCATCAAATAATTCGGAAAGGCCTTTTTCATTGAAAATATTCAGGACGAGATCCAAACCAAGATCGCATTGTTGACTTGAAATTCCTTGGTGTTTCAGAAATCCTGTGAGATAAGCTGTAGCCGGGTAAGGGGTATTCAGTTGAGTAAGTGGTGGTATGATGAGGAGTATGTCGGACAATCAATCTGCTATTTGAGGCAAAGAAACTTCATCTTAGTGTTGTATTGCTTTGTTTGAAGAAGTTTTCTTGAGGCATGTTTGTGAACTGACTGCTTCTGCCAAATTTGTCAACCAAGAATTGATGTCCATTAACGAAATCTATCATACTTACAAAAACCTGGTGTATAACCTGGCTTTGAATTATGTTCAGAATGTTGAGGATGCTGAAGAAATCACTCAGGATGTTTTTTTGTCGGTGCATGATTCGCTCGAAAACTTCCGGCAAGATTCAAAAATGTCAACTTGGATTTATCGAATCACCATCAATAAATCACTGGACTTTATCAAAAGCAGGAATCGAAAAAAACGTTTTGCGAAATTGATTTCCATTTTCAAATCGGATGGAAGTCCCATCCATTTTGAAACAGCAGATATAGATCATCCTGGCGCAATCTTGGAGCATAAAGAAGAGCTCGACCGCATTTTCATGGCCATGAATCAACTACCAGCCAATCAAAAAACGGTTTTGGTGTTGGCTAAAATCGAACAAAAATCACAAAATGAAATTGCAGAGATAATGAATGTGTCCGTTAAAGCGGTGGAATCGCTTATGCAACGGGCCAAAACAAATCTTGCAGAAAGAATCAACAGAACCGAAGGAATCAATTAAAAAAATCGTCAAATCAATTATCCTTATCACGTGAAAGATTATTCAGACATATTAACTCAAATTGAAAGGGCGGAAATTTCTCCTTTTGTGTGGACCAGGCTTCAGCAAAAATTGGAGAACAAATCAACGTCTAAAATCTCGATTAATGCATCCCGGGCGATGGTGGTTTCACTTATGCTGCTTCTGGTTCTGAATATGTTCGCTCTCAATCGAACTCAAAAACAAGATGACTCCATGATCAATTTTGCTGAATCGATGAATTTATTTCCTCAAAACTCGATTTATGGTGAATAGACAGAAACTTATTGTCGGAATGGCGATTGTGCTGGTTGCAATCAATCTGGTTCTGGTTGGATTTATTTTTTTTGGTCATCGAAAACCGCTACCGGGTGAAGGTCCAAAAAAGTTGATCATTGAAAAATTGAGTCTGGATGAATCCCAGATCGTTTCGTATGAAAAGCTAATTTCATGGCATCGCGCAGAAATGAAAAGAACAAATGATGAAATGTTCTTGTTGAAAAAGGAGCTCTATCGTTCTTTGTCATCTGACGACAACGCAGATAGGGATTCTTTGATGGAACTGATCGGGCAGAAACAAATAGAAACCGAACGTGTTAATCTGAAACACTTCGAAGAAGTCCGGTTGTTGTGTCGTGATGATCAAAGAGTTCTTTTTGATCAATTGACATTGGAAATCGCTAATTTGTTTCAGCCTCTGCAAGGAAAAGAATGAAATGGTTTGCGCACATAGCATGGTTGAGTTTTATGATGCAAGGTTCATTTGTTTTTGCTCAAAATCATCCTGATAAAGTGAATGTCAGTTTTGAATTTTGTTATGGCGACTTAAAAATTCCGGATTTGTCGAATGAACTTTGGGTGAATGCGGAGGATAGCATCAGCATTGAAGCCTGTCGGTTTTATGTTTCCAATTTGAAACTATTGCAAGGTGAAATCCTGGTCTGGCAGGAGCAAGATTTGTATCACTTGATTGACGCTTCTGTCACATCTTCATTACATTTCGATTTGGATGTTCCATCAAACCTCCTATTCAACCAACTCAGTTTTGATCTAGGAATTGATAGCCTCACCAATGTTCAAGGGGCATTAGGAGGTAATCTTGATCCGACACAAGGTATGTATTGGGCATGGCAAAGCGGATACATTAATTTTAAACTGGAGGGAAAGAAAATATTGAGTGACGCTCTATCACAGGATTTTCAATTTCACCTGGGTGGTTATCATTTTCCTTTCAATGCATGCAGACAAATTTTATTACCTGCCGATGATCGCTCAATAAAGATGAAAGTGAATCTGCAAAGATTGATTGAGTCTGTGGATATGAAAACGCATCACCACATCATGTCACCGTGCTATGAAGCGATGCAGATATCAGATAAAGTCGTCCACATTTTTTCCATGAAGTAAATGAGAAGGAATGCGATTATACTCTGTTGCGCTGCTATTGGGATGATGGCTTGTTTTGTCGGTAGAAAATTCATCGCCTTCATAACACCGCCTGACTGGCCTGAACCAAAGTATGATTTTGCAAAAAATCCAATGACAGCTGAAGGCATCGAACTTGGAAGAGTATTGTTCTACGATCCTATCCTTTCTGCTGACAATACCATCTCTTGTGCAAGTTGTCATTCGC
>JANOVT010000195.1:0-4255 GCA_031417525.1 Flavobacteriales bacterium
ATACAAACGAAGTGAAAGACTTGCTTCGAAAAAGTGAAATGACAATAAAGTTCATATTGAATTGCATACTGATCTTGTGTTCCGTCGGAATGCAAGGTCAGTATGTTTATTTTAATAATCTGTATAGCACAGATCATCCTGAAACCACAAATGCGCTAGAGGTTGCAGATGATGGTTACGTCACAGTAAGCGGTCAGAATCTGGATGGAGATTATCGTGTCTTGTTGAGAAAATACTCATTCGAGGGTGTCACATCCATTGAGGCCAGTTATTCCGTTGATGCCGATTATTTTTTTAGCGGGCCTCAGGCAGCTTTGAAAAGACTTACTAACGAACAGGGCTTTTTGTATTGCACTAGTGTTGGAGGCAGTTCGAATGTTTTCGGACGCGTTTATCGTATAGCTGAGAACCTCGATACACTCTGGACAACTAATCTTGATTTATTTCCTGGCGATGATACTGAGTTGATGATCTCTCAGGAAATGGAAGACGGCTATCTTTATTTTGGTTTTGTGCAATATGAAATCGACCGTGATATCCTCTGTGTAAAATTGAATCTGGATGGGGAGTATCAGTGGCATTGGGTATTGGAGGATGCAACAGATAGCAATACTCCTCAGGTTGCTAAAAAAATCGATGATGATCAATATTTCGTGGGGGGTACTAAGGTAAATGGAAATTTGTCAGGAGGCTGGATTAAGAGCATATACCTTGATGGAAACGAATTGTGGAGTCATAATCTTGGTGATCCTGACATGACTGATGCTTATATACAAAGCATCATATCATTACCGAATGGACATTATCAAACGGCATATGGGCACGCAGTTTCTGGTCTTCCCGAATTACCTTTTCACCAATGGCGAACAATAGAATTTGGAAATGACGCTTCATATCAAGAGTACAACCAAGAATCATATGATACTTTTTGGCTAAGCGGTGTTTCGAAGCAGCTTCTAGTAGGAACATCAAACGTGGTGATGGCTGGGACATATTTTGATGGTGATAATTCAATTCTGGGCATTATAATGACGACGGATATTTCTGGCCAAGTTGAATGGATGCATACATATGCTTACCAAACTTGTGAGTCTTGTAATAATGTTTTATCGGATATGGAATTCGCACCCGACAGCGGTTATATCTGCACGGGATATTTTATTGATTACAGTGAAGACATACCAATCAACAAAACCTGGCTGCTGAAGATTGATGCTTGCGGAGATGTGCAGTACAATGGCTGTCCGCCATCGGTGAATGTGCATGAAGAAACACAAAACAATTCAGGTATTTCATTGTGGCCTAATCCGGCGAGAGAAACGTTGCATCTGAATGCCGATCCGGGCATTGAAATCACTTCACTTCGGCTCTTCGATCTTACCGGAGCTTTGGTGATAGAAAATCATCTTCGTCATTTTACAGGAAGTTATTCGGTAGATGTTTCTTCGCTGCCCGGTGGTTATTACTTTGCGGAAATAACAGATGGCAAAGGAAACCGTCAGGTTTTTAAACTGGTGATGGAATAAATACAAACGAAGTGAAAGACTTGCTTCGAAAAAGTGAAATGACAATAAAGTTCATATTGAATTGCATACTGATCTTGTGTTCCGTCGGAATGCAAGGTCAGTATGTTTATTTTAATAATATCTACAGCACAGAACATCCGGAAACGACCACAGCAGTGGAAGTGATGCATGATGGTTATGTTACAGTCACTTCTCAGAACAACAATGGTATTGGAACAGTATTACTCAGAAAATACAGTTTCACGGGCGAGGAAATAATTCAAAGTAGTATTGAGTCTGAATCGGCTCAGAATTTTTTCTATGTCCACGGTCATGCTGCTTTGAAAAAAGCAAGTGATTCCACATTAATTTACAGTGGTCTTTTTGAAACGGCTGATGAAGTTTATACAAGAATATTTTTATTCAACAATGAGTTAGACACGATCTGGACGACAAAACTGAATTTACAAGACTTGCCTTTGGTGGATATGACCGTGGTTGAAGTGCTCGAAGATGGCTATCTTTTTTTTGGATATGTTCAATATGAAATCGACCGCGATATACTCTGCGTAAAATTGAATCTGGACGGGGAGTATCAGTGGCACTGGACATTACCTGATGGATCCAATTCAAACTACCCTTTTCATGTCTTAAGCATTGAAGGAAATAACTTCTTATTGGCCGGAGGGGGTAGAATGTCAAACGAATTTAATTGGGGCTGGGTAAAAAAGGTTTCGGAACCGGGCGAGGTATTATGGAGCCACATTTTTGGAGAAACAGATATAAGTGATGGCACACCATCATCGATAGTGAAACTGCCTAATGGTCATTATCAGATATGTTATGTTCATGGTGAAGCTGGTGATCCGAGTTATCCCGATTCACAGTGTAGACTGGTTGAATTTGCTGATTCAGAAGACTACATGCAGATTAGCGAGACGAATTTTGAAACGTACTGGCGACACGGCGTTTTAAAACTGTTACTTAGTAATCAAGGGCGGAGAATTTTTACTGGAGGCCATTATAATCTGAATGAAACAATAGATAGTTATGTAGAATCGGTGGATAACTATAACTCCCAAGAGTGGATGAATTTTTACTCCTATGACGATTGTGAAACATGCTCCAACGCGCTGGGCGACATCGAATTCGCACCCGACAGCGGTTATATCTGCACAGGATATTTCATTGATTACAGCGAAGACATACCGATCAACAAAACCTGGCTGTTGAAGATAGATGCGTGTGGAGATGTGCAGTACAATGGCTGTCCGCCATCGGTGAATGTGCATGAAGAAACACAAAACGATTCAGGCATTTCTATCTGGCCCAATCCGGCACGTGAGACCTTGCATCTGAATGCCGATCCCGGCATTGAAATCACTTCACTTCGACTCTTCGATCTCACAGGAGCTTTGGCGATGGAAAATCATCTTCGTCATTTTACGGGTAGTTATTCTGTGGATGTTTCTACGTTGCCGGGAGGTTATTACTTTGCAGAAATAACAGATGGAAAAGGAAACCGTCAGGTTTTTAAACTGGTGATGGAATAAATGCAAACGAAGCGAAACCCAATCCTTTGAAAAAGTGAAATGAGTTATTCGGAATCGAAACGAAGGACTTTGTCTTGAATACAATAGTTTTCGATCTTCATCCTCCATGGCAATTCTTATACTTCTTCCCACTCCCACAAAAGCAAGGCTCATTTCTTCCCGGCAATTCAAAGTTGGATGCAGAAACCGACACAGGTTCTCTTCGAAATATTTTGACCATTTTCTGAAAAAGAATAGGATGTTTTTGTTCGAGTAACTCAGGACGTTCGAAAAAGTATTCGGCAGCGACGGCAAAAAATTCTGTTTCGCTGGTGCCACCATAAGCATTGATGTCCGAATCGCCTTCACGAATTTCAGCGACTTGTTCGCGGATAAATTCCAACCAGGGAAGTGCGGTGTGTTTGTCAAGCAGGATTTCCGGCACGCCGTCTGTCGCGCCATCTGATTTGTCAATCAGGTGTACAAATTCGTGAATCGCTGTATTTCGTTTGTCCGTTTCATTGCTAAAACCTTGATGAAGTGCTTTTCGTGATAAAGACATGCGCCCATTCATCACACCACTTCCTACCATACCCAGTATATGTCTGTTCGCACCGGATGTCTCAAAGTTTTCGTTGAATTTATCTTCATACATTTCAACGACGTCAAGATTGGAGTAGAACCAATCGTGAAACGCAAACAGCGGAATAACTGCACTTGCCGCCACAAGCACCTTGTCGAGATCCTCCACTTCAAAGTCAACACCAATGATTTTTACCTTCGATAAAAACTCCAATACTTCCGATTCAAAAATTGTTTTTTCGTTTGCGTTCAATGATTGATAAAAGGACACATGTTGTTCGAGCATAAAACGATATTGCTTCATGGCATTTTCGTTCGATGCTTTTGTTTGCGGATCTGCTGTTGACTTTTTCTTTTTTAAAAAAAGGAAGTAGAAAATGACAATGAGCAAAATAAAAGTGAGGATGGCGTATGACATAGTTGGGTACAAGGTACACAGGAGAGCGAGAATGGGAATAAGAAGGAGGAAAGATTCGCGAAAGTCGCGATCAAAAAATACAAACGCAACTTTGCCTTTCTCAATGTATTTTAAACTCTCCGAATCTCGGCTCCTCGGCGAATCTCGGCGAGAAAAAAAATTAGACGAGCGAAGCGAGTCACCTTTGTTAAGATTCTTGTTTCGCGCCGAGATTCGCC
>JANOVT010000196.1:0-9024 GCA_031417525.1 Flavobacteriales bacterium
CTCCTCGGCGAATCTCGGCGAGAAATGATTCTCGAACGAGCGAAGCGAGTCGACTAACGAGCGAAGCGAGTCACACAGCGAAGCTTCAATAATCCGTCAACAAATCACCCCGCACATTCACACAATGACTCCAAGAAAAAAGGTTCGCACCGAGCGTAGCTTGTATCCAGGCATTCTTATATTCCATTGTATTCGAGGAGCCATCGCTGTTGTTGTTGAATGCGTCATATCCGATGCGTGCACCGATGACCGCATTACCGAGATTGACATCGAAACCGGCTACCAAACAGATCGTATTTCCACGCGATGCCACATTCCCCAACAATTCTTGTTGATGAACATTAAAATCGTTGCTGGTGTATTGATTGCGTTGATGCAATAAAATAGAATATTGCGGACCGGCAAGGATGGTGAAACGTTGACCAGGTTGAAATGAAAGAAACAACGGAATATCAAAATAACTCACGGTGCGGCTGAGATTGAAATAATCACCGCCGTACTGACTAGTTGCTTTAAAACCTTTTTGAGAAAACAAAAATTCAGGTTGTAAACCCAGGTATTTACCCAGTGGCATCCGGAAATAAACGCCCGCAGCAAGACCATATTTCCCTTCTGAACCAAACATGCTTCCTTCCTTGTCAAAAATGCCTGAGTAGTTCGATCCGATTTTTGCACCTAGCTGACAACGACGAGTGCTGTCTGTGATAGTTCCCTGTGCTGTTGTAGTCTCCTGGATTAAAATCGAAAGAAGAAGGATGGTAAAAATTGTTTTCATTTTTAAGGGAGAACTCACGCCTATTGAGAATAAACGTTCGTTCGATTTTTCGTTTATTATTCTAAAGGTCTTGCAAATCCGATTCCTGATCTGTTTTGTAGAAACTGTTCAATCTCCTGATGCGAGTCGATCGTAATCGGTATCAGCTTCATATCCTTTGCACGCAATGTTTGAATAATTGCCTCCGTCATCTTGGTGATCATATTTTTCATGTTTTTCATTTATGGGACAAAGGAGCGACACTTTGTTGCATGTGGTGTTACAGAAGGAGGATTAGAACTTGCAGATTTCACATGTGCGTTTCTTAACCGCAGAGTCGCGCAGAGTAACACAGAGTTTTTCTTTGCGTCCTATACCCATTGATGTTATTCGCCTTGGATAAAAGCGAAGCTCTGTGGCGTGAGTTTGGTGAAGTCTATTCTCATCATTGAGAAAACTCCGTGTTACTCTGTGAGAACTCAGTGCGACTCTGTGCGACTCTGCGGTTAAAAAACGATCTCCGCCACCACCCCATAATGATCACTCAACTCCCTCCCCGCTTTTGTTTTCCATTTTAAAACCTCATAAGCTTTGCATTTCGCAAACGAAGATGAATACAAAATATAATCGATGTGAACGGGATTCGTTGGCTCTGCGAGAAATGCATTGAAGGTGCAATCATTTTCCTTTTCCTTCGGACATGAATCCAACAAAACCGATTTCAGCTTTCCCACAGATTCCTGCTCAGGCGTAGCATTCAGATCACCGAGCAATACAATATCTTCATGCGCATCGAGTGACGGTTTTAAAAACGACATGATCAACGAAGCGCTTTCATTTCGCGCTTCCACTCCGATATGATCCCAGTGCGTGTTCACGACCAACAATCGCTGCTGACTTTTTTTCTCGAGCAACCAAACCATCGCTACCACACGCTCGCAGGCAGCATCCCACCCCTTTCCGGGTATGTCGGGAGTTTCCGACAACCAATGTGTAGTCGCAGAAATCAAACTGAATTTTATCGTGTCGTAAAAAACCGGAATCAGTTCGCCTTTCAATTTTCCATCTTCCCGGCCAATGCCATATGAGGCATATCCACTCCACTTCGACATCAGAAAATCCTTCTGCGACGACAACACTTCCTGCAGTGCGATGATGTCCGCATGCTGACTCAACACCTCACTTGCCAGATCTTCCCTTCGGTATTGCCAATTGTCCGGTCCGTCGGCGGGATTGTCGTAGCGGATATTGTAGCTGATGAGTTTGAGTGAGTGGTTCGCATCGGAGTGCATGGAGGTGAGAAGGAAAAGGATGAAGAGGAGTTTGTGCACTGAAGTCAATTTTTTAAACGCAAAGTTGAGCAGAGTTTGGCGCAAAGTCGCGCAAAGTTTTTTTAAACCACAGAGTCGCGCAGAGTAACACAGAGTTTTGCTTTGAGTTCTTTGCACCTTTGCGTTCTTTGCGCACTTTGCGTCGAATAAGAAGCAAAGATTCCACCTTTTTAGAAAGAGAAGCAGAAAGAGAAAGAGGAGAGTGTTGTCCTTAGTTTAGTCTATAAAACTGTAATTCTTCTTCGACAAAACTTTGCGTCCTTTGCCCCTTTGCGTTCTTTGCGTCGAATAAGAAGCGAAGCTTCCACGCAGATAAAAATAAAACTTTGAACGCAACTTTTCGAAAAAGACTAGGACATTTTACTCTTCAAGCGGTGGTGCCTTGCACAGGGATTTTGATGGCTAACTTAATGATACCGTCAATAGAAAGATCTTCGTCCAGTTGTGCCCAGTGAATGCCGTAACCAGATGGCGAAATTTTGTATTGATTTCTGGCGCCATCGTTTGCAGATGCAAGCTTAGTGGATACCTCGGCAAGTTTAATTTTATAGCTAGTGGAACCCACTGTCAAGAACATAAATCCTTTGTCGAAACGAATGCCCGATATTTTTTGATCTTTTGCCATACTTATTTTTTGAAATGATCCTTCCACTCCGTTGCTATCTACTCAGAATCCACTAAAATAAAAAGCTCCTTGTTCAATTGCTTCTACAATCAACGTCCTTTTGGAAAGATTTTTATCACGCAGCTCTTGGTACGAACCATCAATCTCATGGATGATTAACCAATTCTTTTCTTCGTTGGGTCTGTAGCTAATTCGCTTGCAACTTCTTGCTAAACCGCCTGCAAGCAATAGATAAAACTCCACGAAATCACCATTTTCACGGTTTGCGATCGTTTTAAGTTGATGGACTGAGGTTATCCTTTGCATACTAGCTTTGTGATTGACGAAGGTATTAATTAACTTGCAATTGCAGAGGTTTAGTTAAAAAACGCATCGAATCTAGCGAGAGCTTTCGTCAGAAATATATTGTACGCCTTATGTGCAATATATTGCACCCTAATCAAAACGCTAATCCAACTTTGCCACAACTAAACCCGGCGACGAAGCTGTTTAAATTACTTAAAAATATGAATTCAAATTTTGTCCCATTTCCAAAGATTGAAATTGAAATGTTTCAATTCCTATAGATTCAGTTGTAATCTTCATTTGGCGTTCGATTCCATTTAGAGCATGGAAATAAAGTAAAGAATTCACAATTAAAGTTAGAAATATTGATGCTGGAATTTTACTATGTACATCACCGAAAAAGTTTCACACGCAAGTCCGACCAACTTGGCGATGAACTGAAATCTATTCTAAACAGTGAGAAAATTAAAATTGTAACGTCTGAACAAGAAAATATTCCAAAGGCGTATTTTCCCTTGTTAGGAAAGGCTTTGTTCACTCATCTGAACAATCTCTATTTTACCATCCGACAGAACAACGGAGCAAACCACCCCCTACTCAAAAAATATTTACCGGAATTAAAAATTGAACCAAAAGGACTTTTGTTCGCAGATTTTTTCAGCGGGGCAGGTGGTTTGAGCCAAGGTTTAATCAATGCAGGTTTTCAACCTGCATTTGTAAACGACAACTACACCACTGCTTTAGAAACATATTACTTCAATCACAATTTACCGTTGAACCGTTTTTTCAATGGTGATATAAAAGAGCTGGTTGAGAATTTTGATAACTATAGACATTTATTCAAAGGCGTCAAAATAATTTGCGGAGGACCGCCTTGTCAAGGGTTTAGTAACGCCAATAGATGGAATTTTCAAGTTGAAGAAAAAACAAAAGAGAAACGATTCATTGAAGATGAAAGAAATGTTCTTTATAAATACTTTGTAAAACTTCTTGGCTTAATCAAACCTGACTTTTTTATAATGGAAAATGTAAAAGGCATGATGAGAGTTGAAAAACAAATTGAGGAAGACATACAAAACGAAACCAATCAGGAATACTCATTCATTCCGCTGGAAGTGGATGCACAAAGTTTTGACATACCGCAAAGCAGACGAAGATACATTCTAGTTGGCGGAAAAAATTTCATGTTTACCAAGCAAGTTGAAAACACAATCAAACAAAAGAAGAATGGCAAAAGCAAATACAAACTTGCTGATGCACTTTTTGGTTTGCCTGAAATCGGAACGAATCCAATAAAATTAAACGCAAAATTTGAGAGTGAAATTCACGGCTTCACCATTCGTAAACTCAAAGTAAAGCAGAACAAATTCTTAAAAGAAATAAATAAAGAAAAGGAATCGCCATTTCTATTTAATCACAAATCACGATACAACAACGAGAATGATTTAGAAATATTCCGATTATTGCCAGAAGGAAAAAACTCATTGCATGAGAGCATTCAACATTTAAGTAAATACACAAACCGCAATCACATTTTTGCGGACAAATATTATAAGCTAAAGAATGACGAAGTGTCGAAGACAATAACATCACACATGCAAAATGATTGCCACATGTATATTCATCCTCAACAAGCACGAGGTTTAAGTCCAAGAGAAGCGGCAAGGATACAATCATTTCCAGATGAGTATGTTTTCAGAGGAGCCTTGAATGATTGGTATAAACAAATTGGAAATGCAGTCCCAGTAAAACTTGCAGAGATAATCGCTAATGAACTAATGAAAAACTATTGATGAAATACGCAGAATTATTTTCAGGCATTGGTGGCTTTAGAAATGCTGCCGACCACATTACACAAGACACAAATGTGAAATTGAAGTGTGTTGGCTTTTCAGAAATTGACCAGCATGCAATTGCGACTTACTGCAACAACTACAAAGTAAATGGTGAAATTAGGATGCAAGACATCACGCAGTTCGTTGAGGACAACAAGCAGATCAAATTGATGGACAACATTGATTTGTTGCTTGGCGGTTTTCCATGTCAGTCATTCAGTTTGCTCGGAAAAAAATTAGGGCTTGAAGATGAAAGAGGAAAAATTCTATTCAGCATTGACAAACTGCTTCGGAAAAAGAAACCGGAATTTGTTGTCTTAGAAAATGTGAGAAACATTATTCGACACGACAAGGGAAACACACTGAATGAAATTCTAAAGTTTTTCAAAGACCACAAATACAAATACACCAACTATGTAATTCTTGATACACAGCATTTCGGTTTACCGCAAAAGAGAGCAAGAATATTTTTTGTTTGCAGTAAAAAACCTTTGGAATTTGAATTGACAGAAACTGCAATCATTGAGAACTTCAAAAAAATAAAAAACCATTCTCTCACAACTTACAAAAATGTGTTGGACATATTAGAAAAGGAAGTAGACAGGAAATATTATCTTTCTGAAAAGATCAAGCACACAATACTTGACGGAGGAACAAAAACTTTTTGGAGCAAATCACAAATCGACCTTGACATTGCAAGAACACTCACTGCAACTATGGTAAAAATGCACAGGGCTTCTCAGGACAATTACTATTCTGATGATTATATACTGAAAGGAAAATCACACAAGGAAACTGCAAAAGAAATACTTTTCAAAAAACCAGTGCGAAGATTAACACCGAAAGAAGCATTGCAGTTGCAAGGTTTCAGCAAAACATTTTATCACAAAGCAATTGCGGCGGGTGTAAGCGAACATCAACTTTACAAGCAAGCAGGAAATGCGTTGAGTGTAAACACAGGTTACGCTTTGCTTCACTATTTATTTGTTCATCTTAAAATTCAAAACAAGTAAATGACACCGTTATCAAAAGAATTTTGGATTGTTGCTTTCTTCCTTTCAAAGTATGGAAATAAAATTCAAGGGAAGCGAACAGCCCCACCAATTGAATTAAATACCTACTCATGGAAAGTTGCTTACAAGTTTTTTTACAAGAATTTTGGTGAAAGCAAAACGCTGAAAACTTTTGAGAACAGTTTGAAAAATTGCAGGGACACTTATGATGGACACACTGCAACTTCGGAAAGAAAAGGATGGAGAGACCAGAAAGGAAATCCAGTTAAACTCCAAGCACTTTCAAGAAGTATTTTTAATAAATATAATTCGGTAAGTAGAGAAACGATTTGGAATGAGATAAAAGACAATGTGTCAGTTAAAGAAAGCAAAGACGAACCAAAGCAAGAAGCATCAAAGGAAAAGCAAATGAAAAATCCAACATGGAACCGAGAAGAATTAATTCTTGCTCTTGATTTGTATTTCCGAATGGATTACGGACAAATGCATGGAACAAATCCTGACATCATTCAACTAAGCAAAGACCTAAGAAGTTTGAATATTCATACTGAAATTCCGAATAAAGAAAATTTCAGAAGCGTAAACAGTGTTGCGTTGAAATTAGCCAACCTTAAAAAGTCAGACCAAAATTTCAAAGGCAAGGGCATGAGAGACGGAGGCAAACTTGAAAAAGAAATTTGGAAAGAATTTCACCGACATCGTGATACACTAAAAAAAGAAGCAGACCTTATCAGACAACTTTATCTTAAACCGAAATCAGAAAAGAAATCAGTTGCCTCAGAACCGAAAGTAAATTACAAATCAGAATTTCTATTTCAGTTTCACAAGAACAGAGAAACAGACCCATTAGTAAATAAGATTAAAAAAGAAATGGTGTTGACAAATTCTAAATCTCTAAAATGTGAAGTGTGCGGCTATAATTCCGTTACTGTTTTCGGAGAGTTAGGAAATGATTTGATGGAAATTCATTACAACAAAGAATTGAAAAAAGAACCAGGGCTTGAAGCTAGTTTAATGGAAGATTTCATAATTGTTTGCAGCAATTGTCATAAAGCATTGGACAAAAATTTTGGTATACTCAATGCTGATGATTTGAAAAAAATAATTCGCAAACGATAAGAGAATGGCAAAGCACCATCCAAAATATGAAATTGCAAGACCAGAGCCAGAGAGTTTTCTCCAGTCGGCAAGGTCATTCGGTTATTCTGTTGACACGGCGATTGCAGATTTAATTGATAACAGCATTACAGCAAAAGCTAGTGAAATAAAAATCACTTATGGCATTGACCGTTATTCTTCATTCGTCAGGATTGAGGACAATGGAAAAGGAATGACAGAAAAAGAATTGTCAAATGCAATGAAGATTGGCAGTATTAATCCGTTGCTACCAAGACACGAAAACGATTTGGGAAGATTTGGTTTGGGATTAAAGACCGCATCTTTTTCACAGTGCAGAAGATTAACAATAAAATCAAGAAACAAATCAGGCAAGGAATTCATTCGTTGTTGGGATTTAGATTTTGTTGCTAAAAAAAAGGATTGGGTCTTACTTCTTGATTGTGCCGAAAAGATTTCAGAGAAAAACCTTTCAGGTTTTTCTTTTGATGGCGCAGGCACAATCATTCTTTGGGAGAAGTTAGACAGGTTGGTTGAATCAAGTGAACTTACTTCTAACAAAGAACATTTTTACCGCAAGTTTGACAATGTGCAGAAACATTTGGGAATCACATTTCATAGGTTCATTGAAGAAGAAAAAATTTCAATCACAGTTCTTGACAATGCTATTGAACCGATAAATCCGTTCAACATTTCTAACGATTTTCCATCATTGGAATTAGCGGAAGAACAACTTTCAATAAACAAACAGCACATCAGCATTCAACCTTTTATTCTTCCACATGAATCAAAATTGTCAGAGAAGGAAAGAAAGGATTTAGAAATAATAAAGGGTTGGGTTGAGCACCAAGGAATCTACTTGTATCGCAACAAGAGATTAATTGCAGACGGAACATGGCTTGACCTCGAATTTAGAAAAAAAGAAAGCCAGCGACTTTGTAGAATAAGAATTGATATTCCAAACACACTTGACACGGAATGGCAAATTGATGTTAAGAAAGCATCGGCAAAAATTCCTGATGTAATACGCAAGCAGATTAAAGGCATTTGCTTGACTTCACTTGAAAAAGCAATTAAGGTTTACACACAACGAGGTGCATACATCAAAAGAAAAGGTGAGAAAAAAGAAATAGTCTATCTCTGGAAAGCAAAACAGAAACATGGCAAACGTTTTTATGAGATAAATAAAGTTCATCCGATTTATCAGTTAATCATTGAATATCTAGAGGGTGATGCATACATTTTTAACGACTACATAAAACTCATTGGTGAATCTTTACCAATCAATTTCATCGTTAATGATTTTTCAGACCCCGCAATGACAATGAAAGATTTTTTTGAAGATTCAAAACCTGAACTCAACGCAATTTACCAGAACACAATTGCAGCGCTTGTGAGTGCAGGTTTATCAAAGAAAGAAGCAATTGAAAAAGTAAATAAAATAGAGTGCTTTCAGCAACTAAACATAAATTAATATGACTCGACCATATAACTTTATCAAAAGTATTGTTAAGGACAATTATGAATTATTCAAAGACCTCATGCCATATCAAGAGGCATTGGAAAGAGCAATCAATACGGTCTTAGAACCAATTGACTTTGTAAATATTTTCCATTCAACACTAACTTTCAATTCAAAGGATGAATTAAAAAATAAGTTGCATGAAGAACTCCAATACGAAGTAAACATCAATCAAGGTGTTGAGGCAGGAGATTACCACACATTGACAGGTGATAAAATAGACCACAAACCTTGGTATCGTGAAAAAGTTGCAGCAGAGGAAATAGATTTCAGGTTTTGGAAACGATACAAAAAATATTTGTTGAACATAAAAAATTGGCCAGAGGCAACTGTAAACCGACTGGATGAAGTAACAGATGACATCATTGAAAGAATAGAAGACCCGTTAGTTCGCAACAGAGCATTTGACCGCAGGGGTTTAGTAGTTGGATATGTACAGTCAGGTAAGACAGCGAATTACACAGGTGTAATAAACAAAGCGATTGACAGCGGCTATAAAGTAATTATAGTGTTGAGTGGAATGCACAATAATCTGAGAAGCCA